>NZ_CP109434.1:8287022-8590087 GCF_036227105.1 Amycolatopsis sp. NBC_01488
CGATGTCCGCTCCCGCGATCCCCGCCCCGCGCACCGTCACCCTCCCGACCGGCACCTCCCTGACCATCACCGAATACGGCGACACCGGCGGCCGGACGGTGCTGGCCCTGCACAGCGGAGCCGGCCCGCAGACCCTCACCGGCTTCGCGACGGCGCTGTCGGAAGACGCCCACGTGATCGTCCCGACCTACCCCGGCTTCAACGGCACTCCCGGGCAGCCGACGGTCGCCACCGTCGCCGACCTCGCCGAGGCCTACCTCGACCTGCTGGATCTGCTCGACCTGTCCGACGTCACCCTGCTCGGCAACTCGGTCGGCGGCTGGGTGGCCGCCGAGATGGCCCTGCGCGACAACCACCAGCGGATCGGTGCCGTCGTGCTGGTGAACGCCTGCGGCATCCACGCCGAGTTGCCCGCGAACCGGATCGTCGACACGCGGCTGATCGACCCGGCCGAGATCGGGAAGCTGTCGTTCGCCAACGCGGCGTTCCGGCCCGACTTCGCCGCGATGTCCGACGCGCAGCGCGCCGGCGCGGCCGCCAACCAGGTGGCCCTGGCGCGCTACGGCGGCGAGCACTTCACCTTCGACCCGGCGCTGCGGGCCCGGCTGCACCGCGTCACCCTGCCGGTGCTGGTGATCTGGGGCGAGCAGGACCACATCACGCCGATCGGCTACGGCCGTGGTTACGCCGGGGAGTTCCCCGACAGCCGGTTCGTGCCCATCCCCGACGCCGGCCACTTCCCGCAGATCGAGCAGCTCGACGCCACCCTCGCCGCCTTCGAGGACTTCGTCGACAGCGTGCGGAAGCCCGGCGAACCCCGCTGAGCCCGGTGCCGGGGCGCGCCGTGCTACTTCCGGGACAGGACGTACGCCGGAAGTAGCACCACCGGCGCTTCGAGATCGGCTCCGAGGCAGTCGACCAGGCGTCGGGCGCGGCCCTAGTTTCCCTCCCATCCAAGGTGACGGGAACGAGGCAGCATGATCGAGGCACCGGCAGTGTCCAAACGCTACGGTGAGCGGCTCGGATGATCATGGGGCTCGACGCGCCGACGTCCGGCCAGGTCACCGTCAACGGCCGGCGGTACGACCGGCATCCCGCGCCCCTGCACGAGGTCGGTGCGCTGCTGGAGGCCAAGGCCGTCCACACCGGACGGTCCGCCTACAACCACCTGCTCGCACTGGCGCTCACGACCGGGATCCCCCGGCGCCGCGTCGAGGAGATCGACCTGGTCGGCCTGACCGACGTGGCGGGCAAGCGCGTCGGCGGCTTCTCCCTGGGCATGGGCCAGCGCCTCGGCGTGGCCGCCGCCCTGCTCGGCGACCCGGCGACCTGGTGCTCGACGAGCCGGTCAACGGCCTGGACCCGCAGGGCATCCTGTGGATCCGCCGGCTGCTGCGCGACCTCGCGGCCGAGGGCCGCACGTCCTGGTGTCCTCGCACCTGCTCAGCGAGATGGCGCTCACCGCCGAGCACCTGATCGTGATCGGCAAGGGCCGGCTCATCGCCGACACCTCGGTCGAGGAGTTCATCGGCAGGCGTCCCGCAAGTCGGTCCGGCCGTCGCCGTGCTGGCCGCCGCGGTCCTGCCCAAGCGACGCGTGACGCCCGGCGAGGGATGATGTCGGCGTGACCGAACCCGCTTCCGCGTGGCCGGTGTCCGAGCACGGCCTGCTGGCCGCCTGGCCCGGCGCCGAGCGATGGCGCGTCCTCGCCGCGCGCCACCCGATCGTGGTGGACGTCCTGCTGGCCGGCTGCCTGCTGCCGCTCGCGGTGCTGGGCGGGCACCGGGGGGTGGTGGCGGGGACGCGCCCGTACCTCGTCGGCATCGGGCTGGTGCTGGTGGCCACGCTGGCGCTGCGGCGCAGGTTCCCGCTGACCGTGCTCGGCGTGGTCAGCGGGCTTTCGCTGCTGCTCGGGGCGCTCGGGCCCGAGCTGCCGCCCGTGTCGGTCGGCGTGCTGGTCGCGGTGTACACGGTGGGCGCCTACGCCGGACGCAAGCAGGCGCAGTTCGCGGTGCTCCTGCTGGCGGTCCTCGTCGCGGTCGAAGTGTGGGGCCACGACGAGTTCGCCGAGGTCGTCGCGCACTTCGTGGTCGTCTTCGCGGTCGTGGTCGCGGCCTTCGTGCTCGGGGTCAACATCCGCACGCGCCGGGCCTACCTGGTGTTCCTGCGGGACCGCGCGGTACGCGCCGAACGCGACCTCGACCAGCAGGCCCAGCTCGCCGCGGCCCGCGAGCGGGCGCTCATCGCCCGCGAGATGCACGACATCGTCGCGCACAACCTGTCGGTGATGGTCGCCCTGGCGGACGGGGCGGCCTTCGCCGCCCGGACGGGCGCGGCGGACGCCGAGACCGCGGCGCGGCTGGTGGGGACGACCGGGCGTCAGGCGCTGGAGGAGATGCACCGGCTGCTCGGGGTGCTGCGCAGCAACGGCGACGAGAGCCCCCGGGCCCCGCAGCCGGGGATCGCGCAGGTCGAGGAGCTGGTCGAGCAGGTGCGGGTGGCCGGGTTGCCGACGACATGGACGGTCACCGGGAAGCCGTTCCCGCTCTCCCCGACGGCCGGGCTCGCCGTGTACCGGATCGCCCAGGAAGCACTGACCAACGTGCTCAAGCACGCGAAGACCCCTTCGGGGGCCCGGCTCCGGATCGCCTACGACGACCCGTTCGTCACCCTCGAGGTGGTCGACGACGGCGTCGGACCGCGGCCGGGGACCGGCGCGCCCGGCCACGGGCTGACGGGCATGCGTGAGCGGGTCGCGGTGTTCGGCGGCGAAGTCGAAGCGGGACCCCGGCCCGCCGGCGGGTGGAAGGTCACCGCCCGGGTCGGCGCCGGCCACCCCGCGCAGGAGGTGCCGGCGTGATCAAGATCCTGCTCGTCGACGACGAACCGTTGCTGCGGCTCGGTTTCCGGCTGGTGCTCGAATCGCAACCGGACCTGAGCGTGGTGGGCGAGGCCGCGGACGGCGAGGCCGCCCTCGCCCGCACCGCCGAGCTCGACCCCGACGTGGTGCTCATGGACATCCGGATGCCGGGCATGGACGGCATCGAGGCCACCCGCCGGATCGTGCGGGCCCACAGCCGCTCCCGCGTGCTGATCCTCACCACGTTCGACATCGACGAGTACGCCTTCCCCGGCCTCAAGGTCGGAGCGAGCGGTTTCCTCCTCAAGAACGTGCCCCCGGAGGACCTGCTCTCGGCGATCCGCGCGGTCGCCGCCGGCGACGCGGTGGTCGCACCCAGCGTCACCCGGCGGCTGCTCGACACGATGGCGGCGCAGTTGCCGGACCCGGCCGCGCGCCCGGACGAAGCCGGACCGGCCACGGAACGCGGTCTCGACCGGCTGACCGAACGCGAGCTGCAGGTGCTGACCAAGGTCGCGGGCGGCCTGTCCAACGCCGAGATCGCCGAAGAGCTCGTGCTGTCCGAGGGCACCGTCAAGACCCACGTCGGGCGCATCCTGAACAAGCTCCAGCTCCGCGACCGCGTCCAGGCGGTGGTGCTGGCCTACGAAGTCGGTCTCGTCCGGCCCGGCTGAGGAACCGGTGGGCCGCCGAGAGGCCCAATCCGCCGGTTTCCGCCCGGGATGCGGCGTGACGGTGTTAGTTTCCGTCCGTCGTCCGCTGCCCGAGCGAGGTGGTCCAGTCACCGTGACACCGCACACGGACAAGTTCGCCGCCTACCTGCGCATGCTGAAGGACCGCAGCGGGCAGGGCTACGAACGTCTCGGCAGGCAGGCCGGGGCCAGCGGCTCCAGCCTGCACCGGTACTGCTCGGGCAAGAGCGTGCCCGCCGACTACCGCGTGGTCCACTCGTTCGCCAAGGTCTGCGGCGCGTCCGCGGAGGAACTGCGCGAACTGCACCAGCTGTGGGCACTGGCCGACGCCGGGCGGGTCGACGAGGCGCCGGCCGAGCACGTCGAAGACGCCGCTCCCCCGCCACGCCGACGCTGGTACGCGGCGGTGGCCATCGCGATCGTGCTCCTGCTGGCGGGCGGCGTGGTCTGGGCCACCACCGACGGATCCGCGCCGGCCGCCGGCCGGTACGCGGACCGGATGCTGTTCTCCCCGGCCTGCCGGCCGCCGGTGAGCATGGGCCAGCACGACGAGTGCGTCACCGAGGTGCAGAACCTGCTGGTCGCGGCCCAGGGGCGGCTTTCGGTCGACGGCTCGTTCGGTCCCGAGACGCTGCGCCGGGTCACCGCGTTCCAGGTGCTGGCCGGCCTGCCCGCCCGCGGCGTGGTCGACGACGCCACCAAGAACGCGCTGTACGACCACCGGACCAGCTTGGCGGGCTGGTCGGCGGCCATGGTGGAGCAGCGGATCCGGGCCGTGTTCACCGAGGCGCCGGACACCGCGGTCGCGATCGCCCGCTGCGCCTCGTTCCTCGATCCGCTGTGGGTGCTGCCGAACACGAACGGCAGCCGCAACTGGGGGATCTTCCAGATCTCCGACGCCCGCCTGCTGGACCTGGGTGGCACGCCGCGGCAGGCGTTCGACCCCGGCTGGAACATCGACGCGGCGCACCGCCTGTGGAGCGCGCACCACGACTTCCACGACTGGCCGTCCTGCTCGGCGGCCCTCCAGAGCCCGCAGCCGCACTGAGCGGCCGGGATCGCTGCCGCCGGAACCCCCAGGTTTCCGGCGGCAGCGCCCGATCGGAGGCGTCAGACCGTCCCGTTCTCCCACCACCACGCGCGGCCGAGGTCGGCCCGGCTGTCCACGTGCTGGTGGTCGGTGTTGTAGGTCTCCAGGCCGGAGAACCCGCTGGTCTCGGCCTTCTGGTAGACGGTCTTGTTGGGCACGCCCGGCACGTTGAGGTCGGCCGCGGTGCCGTAGAGGTGCATGCTGTCGCTGGCGCCGCCGATGTCCGCGTTGTGCGCGATGCTGCGGAACCCGGAGTTCACCGTGATCGGCTTGTTCCCGAGCTTCTTGCGCACCGCCTCCAGCTTGTACATGCAGCGGCGGGCGTTCTCCTTGGCGGTGGCCGCGCTGACCTTGCCGCCGTCGAAGGTGCCGCTCACCCGGTCGGTGAATTCGCTGAAGTTGAAGTGCGCGGTGGATCCGTCGCTCTGCTCGAGCGCGTTGAGCGCGGCCTGGGTGGCCGGGCCGACCTGGCCGTCCGCGCCGAGGCCGTAGGCCGCCTGGAACCGGCGGACGGCCGCCGCCGTGCCGGAACCGAACTCGCCGTCGATCGAGACCCGGCTGTGGCTGGGCGAATCGGCCGCCCAGCCCGCGACGCGGATCTGGAGTTCGGTGACGTCGGCACCCGTGCTGCCTTCGGTGAGGGTGCGCGACCACGGGTACGCGTCGGCGGTGCCGGTCAGCAGGAGCGGGCCGACCACCGCGGCCGTGCCGATGACGGCCGCGCCGCGGAGCACCGTGCGGCGGCTCATGGGGAGACTCATTCTCGTCCTTTCCTAGCGGGGATTCAGCGGTTGGCGAGCTGGTCGAGATCGGCCTGGGTGCCGTTGAAGACGTCTCCGGTCGCCGGTGCGGGGATGCCGTCGGGGATGGCCGCGTCGGTGTACTGCCACATCAGCCACGTCTTCGACCCGGCGGGCAGCGCGGGCTGCGTGACGGACTGGCGGTAGTCGGCGAGCTGCATCGGGTAGGCCGAGAGCGCGGTGGTGCCGCCCAGGCACGCGTCCAGGAACGATTTCTGGGTGTAGATGATCGGGGTCCGGCCGAACGCGGCCTGCACCTTGTCCAGCCACGCCTTGACGTCGGCGACCGTGACGTACGGCGGGCAGCCGCCGGAGCCGTCGTCCTTCCACTCGAGGTCGAACACGGGCGGCAGGTCACCGGCGCGCTTGCCGGTGTACCCGGTGGCCTTCACCGCGGCGATGAACCGGTCCGCCTGCGCACCGCCGGTGCCGGCCGCGGTGCCCGTGTAGAAGTGGTACGGCCCCACGGCCAGGCCGGCGTCGCGGGCGGCGGGCAGGTCCGTGGCCAGGTACTCGTCGGTGACGTTGAGGCCGCGGGTCGCCTTGACGGTCGCGAACTCGACGCCGGACGCCTTCACCGCGCCCCAGTTGATCGGCGCGCCCCCGGGGTGCTGGTACTTCGCCGTGTCGACGCCGTCGATGGGGTGCCCCGCCGGCTTCGGCGGCGTGCAGTAGGTGTTGCGGCTGGACCAGTCGGCGACCTTCGCCCAGGTGGTGGGCCCGGCGACGCCGTCGGCACTGCCGTTGACGCAGTGCTGGAACTCGATCACCCGGGTGCGGGTGCCGTCCCCGAAGTTGCCGTCCACCGTCAGCGGCGGGTAGTGGCCCGGTTCCATGGCGAGGTTCAGCCGGCACTGGAGTTCCTTGACGTCCGTGCCGGTGGACCCGCTCTGCAAGATCGGCCGGGCCGTGGAATGACCGCACACCACGCTCTGCGCGGCGGCGGCCGTGCCCTGGGTGGCGCACTTCTTCGGCTTCGCGGCCCAGGAGTTCAGCGCGGCCCACGTGTTCGGCCCGATCTCACCGTCCACGCTCAGCGCGGCACACTTCTGGAACACCCGCACCCGGGCGTCGGTGGCCGGGCCGAAGGAACCGTCCGCGCCGATGGGCGGGTACCGGCTCGCCTTGGTCGCCAGGTTCAGTTCACACTGCGCCTCGGCGACCGCGGTACCGGTCGCCCCTGGTTTCAGGGTGGGCTGGGCACTGGTGTGCCCGCACACCGCAACGGGTTCGGCCGCGACCGCGGTAGCGGCGCCGGCGGGGACCACCAGCAGCACCGCGACGGCCAGAGCGAGTCTTTGCATGGCGAGGAGGCTGGCAGCGACCACCCCGCCGGTCGCCGGTCGGCGCCCAACTCGGGACGCCGGGACAGTCCCACCCCGCCGGACCAGCGGGAACGCCACCCTCGTGGGACGCCGCTGGGACGCTCGCCCGCCGGGCGGTCCGTGTTTCCGCGGAATATCCGGTGTCGCGGACAGCGGCAGCCGGGTCGGCCACGCGCGTCAGCCTGGTTTTGGGAGCCGGCACAGCAGCCGGTCAGCCCAGCCTGCCGGCCCCGGATTCAGCGGGCCGCCGGGAGGTCGGCGGGCCAGCTCCTGGCCCCGCTCAGCAAGCCGATCATGCCCGCCACCAGCCGCATCTGGTCCACCGTGCGGATGTCCGCTTCCACCAGCTTGGCCGAGCACACCAGGACGGCCAGGACCTGTGCCCGCGAGAGGGCGACGTTCAAGCGGTTGCGGGACAACAGGAAGTCGAGACCCCGCGGCAGGTCGACCGCCGAAGACGACGTCATGGTCGTGATCACCACCGGCGCTTCCTGACCCTGGAAGCGGTCGACCGTGCCCACCCGCACGCCCGGGAACCCGGCGTCCGCCAGCGCCCGCGTCACCGTGCGCGCCTGCAGGTTGTACGGGGCCACCACGACGACGTCGGTGTCGGCCAGCGGCCGCGGCGGGCCGTGGTCCGTCCACCGGCGACCGATCAGCGCCGTCACGATGTCGACGACCGCCGCGGCTTCCTCCACCGAGCGGGTCGTGTTGCCGTGGTGGTCGACCTCGGCCAGGTAGAGCCCGGCGGGGACGTCCTCGAGGGCGCGCTCGGCGGCCGTCGGGTGGGCGCGCAGCTGTCCGGCGTAGGACAGCTTCGACACCGGCTCGCACACCGCGGGGTGCAGGCGCCGCGTCTCGTCGAGGAAGTAGCCGAGGTCCGCCGGCATGATGTCGGCGTCGCCGATCAGGTGGCCCAGCGCCGACGCCTCCGCACCCGCCGGGTGGGTCCCCTGCACCACCTGCGGAAGCTGCTGCGGGTCGCCCAGCAGCAGCAGGTTCTTCGCGCACATCGACACCGCCAGCGCGTCGGCCAGGGCGAACTGGCCGGCTTCGTCGATGATCAGCAGGTCGAAGGGCTCTTCGCGGATCGCGGCGTTGGCGAACGTCCACGCCGTGCCGCCGACCAGGTGCCCGGTGTCGTGCTCCGCCCGCCACTTCACCAGCGCCGGATTGCTCTTCGGCTGTTCCCACAGCGCGGCCGGGTCGGGGGTCCGCTTCGCGCGCTTGGCGCACGGCAGCTCCGGCGCGCTCTTCATCGCCGCGCTCAGTACGTTCTCCACAGCCTTGTGGCTGGTGGAGGTGACGGCGACGGTGCGCCCGGCCCGTACCAGGCGCGCGATCAGCTTCCCGGCCAGGAACGTCTTGCCCGCGCCCGGCGGTCCCTGCACCGCCAGCGCCGAGCCGTCGAGGGCTTCCACCGCGTCGATCACGGCGGCGATCAGGTCCGTGCCCGGCTCCGGCAGGGCCGCTCCGCCGCGCAGCCGCGGCGGGGTCCGCCGGAGCAGGTCGACGCCGGGATGCCGGGGCAGCACCGGAAGCGCGTCGACGACCAGGTGCGCGAGGTCGGCGACCGCCTCGTCCTTGGGTGACGGCCGCACCGGGCTGCCCGGCAGCACCGCGGTCGGCCGGTCCGCCGTCGTGGCGTCGGGCGGGCAGCTCTCCTCGAGCGTCAGCTCCACCGCCGACGCGGCCGCGACCTTGGCGTCACGGGTGGTTCCGTCGTAGCGCAGCCGGACCTCGTCGCCCGGCGCGAACGGGTGCGGCCGGTCCGGGTCGCACGCCACGACCAGGGTCCGCTTCGCGGTGCGGACGCGCCCGGCGGGCGGCACCCACTCCCCCGCCTCCAGCGCCACCGGCACGGTGCACGAGGTGTCGACCTCGAGGTCGCCGAGCGGCGCGGCCAGCTGGCGGAAGTACTCCCACCACGCGGGGTTGGTCTCGCGGCGGTGGTAGCCGACCGCCGCCGCCAGCAGCGCACGGGCGCGCTCGTCGCCGGTGAACTCGCCCGGGTCGTCCGGCAGGCCGTCGAGCAGCGGGTCGACCAGCGCGGCCAGCCGCGCGGCGCGTTCGGCCCGGCGCTCGGCGGCGACGTCCTCCTCGGCCTGGCGCAGCAGCGCGTCCTCGGGGGACTCCGCCGGCGGTTCCACCAGCTCCATGCCGACGTCGGCCCGGACCTGGTGGAGGAACTCGAACAACCGCAGCGCCGAGACGCAGTCCTCCTCGCTGTCCCCGGCGATGCCGCGCAGCACCTCGTCGGCGCGGCCCGGCTCGGCCGACCGTGCGAGCAGCAGGTACTCCTCGTACGCCTCGACGTCCGACAGCGCGGTCTTCCCGTCGCCTTCGCGGGTGCCGGGCCGGTAGAGCGGCTCGAGGTGCCGGATGGCGTAGGACCGCTGCGAGACCCGCAGCGCCTTGCGGACCACCGTGTGCAGGTCCACCAGCGCGCCTCCGCGCAGCAGCTGGTCGACGGTCTCCTCACGGGTCCCGTGCACGGCGGCGAGCCGCTTGATCGCGGTGACCTCGTACGGCCCGTAGTGGTAGACGTGCGAACCGGGGTGCTCGGCGACCCGCGCGGCGGCGAAATCCACGAACTCTTCGAAGGCCTGCTTCTCCTGGGCGCGGCTGTGTGCCCAGAACGGGGTGAACCGCCGGTCGCCGCCCGGGGTGAGCGCGCCGAAGAGGAACTCGAGCCCTTCGCCCGCGAGCGCGTGCGGATCGCCCGCGAGATCGGCGAAGACGTCGCCCGGCGCGGGCGTCGGCAGCGCGGCCAGTGCGTCCGGGTCGACGACCTCGTAGCTGACCTCGCCGGTGGCGTCCTGCCGCACCTGGAGCGCGGCCTGCGCCCGCAGGGTGGTGAACGCGGTGGCGGACAGGTCCCGCGGCCGGTCGCCCGGCGTCGCCGCCGCGAGCGCGTCGATGGAGCCCAGCCCGGCGGCGACGAGCTTGCGGCGCTGGTCGCCGCGCATCCCGGCCACGAGCAGAAGATCGCGGTCGGCTTCGCGGGCTGTTGCGCAGTGGCGGGCATACCCGCAGCCGGCGCAGGCCGGGCGTTCGTCGGCCCACAGCGGCGTCGGCAGCGACGGCGCGCGGTCGCGCAGCCGGGACCGCAAGCGGTCGACCAGTGGCCGGAAGTCCTCGCTGTTCAGTGTCCGGGTGCCGCCGTCGCCCAGGCGCAGGTGCACGTGCGGGCCGGTCGGCCAGCCGGCTCGGCGCAGCGCGTCCGCGAACGCGACCAGCCGGACCACGGCCGCGGGCTTCGCCTGCCGGGCCGGCTCCGCGTCGTAGACCTCGTAGCGGCCTTCGCCGTCTTGGATCAGGAAATCCGCCACACCGGAGAAGTCCTCGTCGTGCAGGACGGCCTGGTGGATCACCGCCGCACCCGACCACAACGCCGCCGCGGTCGTCTCGGCGGCGGCGACGCGATCCCGGGTGTCGATCTCGAACACGTCGTGGCCCTCACCCCGCAGCCGCGCGAGCATCGCCTGGGCGGCCGCCCGCCCGCGCCGTCCGGCGGCCGGATCGGGAACGGGCCGCGGTGCGCCCGGCAGGCCGGCGGCCTGGTTCAGGATGCTGCGGTGTTCACATTCGAGCAGGTCGGCGAGATCGGCTGGGGTGTGCATCGCCGGGCAGTCTGACACGGCCGGACACCCGGTCGGAGCAGACCCGCCGTCCGTGCGTCCCGTCGCTTCCGGGAGCGGATCGGTCAGGCGATGCGTTCGAGGCGGCGGGTTTCAGGGCCGGCCGGAGCCGCGCCGGGCGAGCACGAGCAGCCGGCCCGCGAAGCCGGCCACGAACACGGCGAGCCCCGCGACGATCGACGGCCAGGGCAGTGTCGTCAGGAGGACGAGGCAGCCGAGCAGGCCGAGGATCTGCAGCGAGCGCGGCCAGCGGCGCTCCGGCGGTCGCTGGGTGAGCGCCGAGAGGTTCGCGACAGCGTAGTAGACCAGCACGCCGAACGAGGAGAACCCGATGACGCCACGCAGGTCGACGGTCAGGACGAGCACCGAGACGACGCCGGCGAGCGCGAATTCGGCGTGGTGCGGGACCCGGTAGCGGGGGTGGACGGCGGCGAGCCACTTCGGCAGGTCCTGGTTGCGGGCCATGGCGAGGCTGGTGCGCCCGATGCCGGCGATCAGGGCGAGCAGCGCGCCGAGGCTGGCGACCGCGCCGCCGATCCGCACGACCGGCGCCAGGCCGCCGGCGCCCGCGTCGGTGACGGCGGTGGTGAGCGGTGCGGCGGATGCGGCCAGCCGGGCCGGGCCGGACGCGAGCAGCGCGGCGACGCCGATCACGAGGTAGACGAGGACCGCGATGCCGAGCGCGAGCGGGATGGCACGCGGGATGGCGCGAGCCGGGTCGCGGACTTCCTCGCCCATGGTGGCGATCCGGGCGTAGCCGGCGAAGGCGAAGAACAGCAGCCCGGCGGCCTGGAGGATGCCGTAGACCCCACCCGAGGTCCACGCGGCCGGGCCGCCGAGGTGCTCGGCCGTGGCGGCGCCCCCGAACGCGATGCCCGCCACCAGCACGGCGAGCGCGGCCAGCGTGATCGTGACCAGCACCCGCGTCAGCTGGGCGGTGCGGGTGACGCCCCGGCTGTTGAGCACGGCCAGTGCGACGACGCCGGCGACCGCGACGAGGCGTTGCAGCCACCACGGTCCAGGGACCGCGTAGGTGGCGAACGTCAGCGCCATGGCCGCGCACGAGGCGGTTTTGCCGATGACGAACCCCCAGCCCGCGGTGAAGCCCCACCACGGGCCGAGCCGTTCGCGGCCGTAGGCGTAAGTGCCGCCGGAGGTCGGGTACTGCGCGGCCAGCTGCGCGGAGGCCGTGGCGTTGCAGTACGCGACGACGGCGGCGAGGACGAGCCCGACGAGCAGGCCGCTGCCGGCGGCTCTGGCCGCCGGGCCGAACGCCGCGTAGACGCCGGCGCCGATCATCGACCCGAGCCCGATGACGACGGCGTCGCCGGTGCCGAGCCGTCGCGCGAGCGCGGGGGTGTTGCCGCTGGTCATGGTGCGCGTTCTCCTCGGTGGGGGGGGTCAGGTTCGGGGCTGGCACGGTTCGACCGGGGTGCGGCGGCCGCTGATGACCTCGCTGCGGAACGCGATCCCGGCCGCGCGCAGCCGGGTCACCTCGGTGTCGATGTCGCCGACGATCAGGTGGCCGCGGTTCCAGCCGCCCGGACCGGGCCGAGTCCACAGGGTGCGGCGGGTGACGTCGGCGAACGCCGGCGCGAAGTGGGTGTCCACATCGGTGGTCATGTTCGGCTCTGCTCGACATCGGTGGCCGGAGCGAAAGGCAGGAACCGGATCCGGGTGTCCAGCTCGGCGGCGGTGCACCGGAACGCGGGCAGGGTGTCGCCGCCGGGATCGGGTTCGCGGGCCGGGTCGGGCAGGCTCCAGTGGATCGTCACCGGCCGTCCGGGGAAGGCCGGGGCGACCTCCCGGACCTTGTCGCACAGGCTGATCACCCAGTCGAACCGCCGTCGCCGCAGCGAATCCCAGTGGGCCGGCTCGTGCTCGAGGGTGATCCCCCGCTCGGCGGCCGCGCGCACGGCGTCGGGGTGCAGCGGTTTCGGATGGCTGCCGGCGCTGGCCACCTCGACCGCACCCCGGGTGCGGTGCCGCAGCAACGCCTCCGCCAGCGGCGAACGGCCGCTGTTGCCCGTGCACAGGAACAGCACCCGCGGACGGCGTGGGCGCGGTCCGGTGACCCCGGCCGGGGAGCCGAACCCCGGGTGCAGCGCCGCCCCGGCCTCGGCCCACGCGTCCGCGCACCGCGTGAGATCCAGGTGGTAGTAGCTGTCCCGGCCGTCGAAGCTGCTGCGCCGCGCGGTCACCAGACCGGCCGACCGCAGCTGCCGCAGGTGGTAGGACACGAGGTTCTGCGGCTGCCCGACCGCCGCCACCAGCTCACGGACCCGCCGGTCACCGGCGGCCAGCGCACGCACCAGCCGCCACCGCACGGGATCGGCCATCACCCGCACGAACACCGGCGGCTCCTCGGACGACACCGCCCGAAGATACATCAAACCAGGTTGATGCATCCAGCCCCCGCCATCGGCGGCGGCCTCGCCTGCCCCGGCGGCCGGCTCGGCCACCATGCCGCCACGATCGTTTCTGCGCCGAACAGAACGACGACACAACAGTTCGACTGAACCAACCGCGCACCTCCCGGTGCTCGGCACGTGCGCGGCGCCGTCGGGCACACTGGGGGCATGCCTCGCAGCTCCCCCGCCCTCGACGCGACGGACGTCGACGCTGTCACCGACGCCGTGCTGACCGCCTCCCGCCTGCTGGTCGCGGTTTCGGCCCGCTCGATCGCCGCCGCGGGCGACACGATCACGCTGCCGCAGTTCCGGCTGCTGGTCGTGCTGCAGACGCGCGGACCGCTTAAGCACGCCGACCTCGCGGAGTACCTGCAGGTCACGCCGTCGACCGCGAGCCGGATGGTCGACCGGCTCGTCACGGTCGGCATGGTCGACCGGCAGCACAGCACCGTCTCCCGCCGGGAGATCGTGCTGGCGCTGACCCGCGAGGGCACGAAGGTGGTCCGCCAGGTGACCGCGCGCCGGCGCAAGGAGATCGCGAAGATCGTCGCCCGCATGCCCGACGAGGCCCGCCACGGCCTGGTCGACGTCCTCACCGCCTTCACCGAGGCCGGCGGCGAACCGCCCGCCTCGGCCGTCGCTCCCGAAGCCGTCTGGACCTGACCCGCCGCCACCGGAAATCGGGGCGGCGTCACGCCCGTGTGTGCTGCCCGGAAAGCGCGGAGAGCACCGCCTGGTGCGTGAGCCAGCCGGTCAGCCGGTGGTCGCCGTCGAGCACCGGCAAACCGGTACCCGGCGCGTTCGCCAAGGCGGTCAGCGCGTCGGCGAGCGATGTCTCGCAGGTGACCAGGGGCGGCAGTTCGGCCAGCTTCCCCACGGTGCCGTCGTAGTCGTCCCCCAACGCCTCGGCCACGGCCTGCGCCGTGACACAGCCCTGGTAACGGCCGTCTTCGTCGATCACGGGCAGGATGCCGTGGCCGGACACGGCGAGGTCGTGGGCGGCCCGCTCCAGCGAGGTACCGGCGGGAAGAGGTCCAGGAAGCGGCTCGGCGACCGCTTCGACCGTCGTCGCGGCGAGCCGGCGTTCCTGCGGGTGCCGGTCCAGGTCGACGCCGCGGCGGCGCAGCTTGAGCGTGTAGATCGTGTCCCGCGACAACGTCCGGCTCGTAGCGGTGGCGATGACGATCGCCGTGAGCATCGGCAGGATGATCGTGTACTGGCCGGTCAGCTCGAACAGCACGATCACCGCCGTGATCGGCGCCCGGGCCGCACCGGCGAACGCCGCGCCCATCCCGACCAGCCCGTACACGCCGGGTGACGCGGTCAGCGACGGCAGCCACGCGTGCACCACGATCCCGAACGCCGTGCCGCCCATCGCCCCGATGAACAGCGACGGCGCGAACACCCCGCCGGAGCCGCCGATGCCGATCGTCAGGCTCGTCGCCACGATCTTCCCCACCAGCAACAGCAGCAGGAACCCGATCAGGTACTTGCCTTCGACGGCGTTCTGCAGGACGGGGTAGCCGACGCCGTACATCTGCGGCAGCACCAGCAGCAGCCCGCCCAGGAGCAGTCCGCCGGCCGCGGGGCGCAGCCATTCGGGGCCGCGCCACACCCGGTCGCAGAAGTCTTCGATCCGGTACAGGACCCGGGTGAACAGGACACCGCAGGCGCCCACGACCACCCCGAGCACGACGAACAGCAGGTACTCCACCGGGTTGCGCAGCGTGAACGGCGGCAGGTCGAGGAACGCGGTGTTCCCGAACGCGGCCCGGCCGACCACGCCGGCGGTGACGCTCGCGAGCACGACCGCGCCGAAGGATTCCGCGGCGAAGTCGCGCAGGATCAGTTCCATCGCGAAGAACGGTCCCGCCAGCGGGGCGTTGAACGTCGCCGCGATCCCGCCCGCCGCACCACACGCGACCAGCACCCGCAGCCGGGACTCCGGCAGCCGCGTCACGCGGCCCAGGGTCGAGCCCAGCGCCGAGCCGATCTGCACGATCGGGCCTTCCCGCCCGACCGACCCGCCGGACCCGATGGTCAACGCCGAGGCCAGCGCCTTCACCGCACTCACCTGAGCCGGAATCCGCCCGCCACGCTCAGCGACCGCGTACATGACCTCCGGCACGCCGTGACCGCGGGCTTCCGGGGCGAACCTGGACACCAGCGGCCCGTAGACCAGCCCGGCCACCACCGGCGCCAGCAGCAGGAACCACGGCCCCAGCTCCGGGAACCACGGATGGGCGGCCCGGCCCGCGTCGGAGTAGTCGGCGTGGCCGGAGAACAGCCGGGTGAACGTCGTGATCAGCCAGCGGAACGCGATCGCGCCGAGGCCGGCACCGGCGCCGATGAGGACGGCCAAGCCGACCAGGCCGCTCCGGCTTTCCCGCACCCACCTCCCGACCGGCTGCCGGACCGGGACCGGAACGCGCCTGACCGCCATGCTGTTACCTGTAGACACTGTTGCAGTATGCAATACTTGGTTCGATCACACGACGCGACCCCCTGTCTGCGCCCGCAAACAGCGAAACCGGCGGGGAGGGCGCGTCAGGGCGTCCTGGTGGTCAGTGATCCCGCCAACCGCCAGGTGCGCAGCCGTTCGCGAGCGGATCGCATGCCGGACTGGATGAGGACGATCTCCGTGGCGCCCGCGTCGAAGTACCGGCGCAGGCCCGCCGCCACCGTCCGCTCGTCGCCGATCAGGGCGAGGTCGGCGGCGTGGGCGGCGCCCTCCAGGTCGAGGATCCGGCGGTACGACGGGATGTCGCCGTAGTAGCCCAGGTGCACCGCGGCGATCTGCCGGACCGGGCCGGGGTCGTCGGTGACCACCGCCGGGACCGCGGCGATCACGCGGGGTGCCGGGCGGCCGGCGTCGGCGGCGGCCTTGGTCAGGGTGGGCACGATGTGCTCCGCGAGCGCGCGCGGACCGGCCAGGAACGGGAGGGTGCCGTCCGCGAGCTCGCCCGCCACGCGCAGCGCCTGCGTCCCCATCGCGGCGACGACGATCGGGACGTCGCCGCCGCCCGGTACCGCCGTCGGCAGGGGCGGGCAAGCGGTGAGGGTCTCGCCGTCGAACAGCGGGCGGCGGCCGCCGAAGATGTCGCGCAGCACGGTCAGGGACTCGCGCAAGGACGTGATCGGCGGCGGGTATTCGAAGCCGAACGCCGGTTCCAGCAGGCTCTGCACGCCCAGGCCGAGCCCGAGGGTGAACCGGCCGCCGGTGGCCGCCTGCGCGGTCTGCGCCTGGGCCGCGAGGTGCAGGGGGTGACGCGGGTAGAGGGGCACCACGGCGGTGCCGACGGCGAGGCCGGGCACCTCGCGCCCGGCGAGGGCGGCGAGCGTGAGCGCGTCGTGGTCGAACAGCTGGGAAAACCACACCGAGCGCAGGCCGGCGTCCGCGGCCTCCCGCGTCTGGGCGAGCAACTCCTCGACGCTGTTGGCGACCCCGGACAGGTCGCCGGCGGGCAGGGCGGCACCGATGGTCATGGGGTTCCTCTCGAGTCGGGCTTCTCGGGCGCGGCAACCGGCGGCGCCGCGTTCCTGCGAGTTCGTGGCGGATCAGGCTTCTTCGGGGTAATCGGACTCACGTCGCCACGAGATCGGGCGCGGACGCGGCAGGCGGCGGTGCCCGGCGCGCCCCGCCGACCGGGCCGCACCGTCGGGCTGGGCGCGGTCGGCCGCCAGGTCGAACTGATTGCGCCCCAACGCGATGCGCGGCGACGCCGTGCGGTTGCCGACCTCCGGCAGCCGGGACACCGGGGCGAGCGGCACCGGCTCGGCGGTGCCGGCCGCGCGGGCGCGGTCGACCCCGGCGAGCACCTGGCGGACCAGTTCGTCCCAGCTCACGCCGCCGGCCTGCTCGCCGGCGGTGAGCGCGCGGGTGATGCGGCCTGCCGCGTCGGCGAACCGGCTCTCCCGGACGGCGAGCTCGCCGAGCGAGCGTTCGAGCGCGGCTTCGGCCTGCCGGTCGCCCGCCGGGACCACCGCGCGCAACGCCGTTTCCCCGCTTTCGCGCCAGTCCGCGTACCGGCGGCGTTCGCCGGCCAGGTCGGCCACCGCCAGCGCGAGTTCGGCGCAGTAGCGGGCTTCGCCGGCGTCGGCGGCTTGACGCACCGCGGCCAGCAGGCCGGTGTGTTCGCGGTCGTACCAGGTGTGCGGGTCGCCGGGGCCGGACGGCACCGGTGTCCGCGGCAGCCCCTCGGCCGCGGTACCCCGGGCTTCGTCGGCCAGGTGCAGCCATGCGCCGAAGAGTCGTCGTGACGCGGCCGCCTGTGCCTCGATCGGGTGCGCCGCAAGCAGTTCGAGTGCGAGCAGCCGGGTGAGCGCGGGCAGCCGGTAGCGGGTGCCGGCCACGTCGACGAGGCGGGCGTCGACGAGGGCTTCCAGCGCGTCGGCGGCTTCGGCCGGGCCGAGGTCCGCGAGCGCCGTCGCGGACCACCCCGGCCAGCTGCCGGCGGGAAGCAGAGCCAGCCGGGCGAACAGGTCCCGGGTCGCCGCGGGCAGCTCGTCGAGGCCGCGCCCGACGGCGGCGCGGACGCCCGCCCCGAGCCGGCCGAGCCGACGGTCCTCGGCCCGCAGCCGCGCGACGGCCTGGGCCAGCGTGCGGCCGGGCCGGGCCGCGACGTGCGTGGCCGCCTCGGTCACAGCCAGCGGCACCCCGCCACACAGCTCGACCAGCTCGACCGCGTCGGACAGCTCGGCGGACACGCGGTCCTCGCCGACGAGGGCCGACAGCAGCTCGACGCCCTCAGCGCCGTCCAGCACGTCGAGCTCGGTCACGGCCACGCCGGGCAGCGACGCGACGCGGGCGTGGGTGGTGACGAGCAGCCGGCAGCCCCGGGCGTCCGCGACGAACGGCGTGACGCACGACAGGCTCGTGACGTCCTCCAGCACGGTCAGGACCCGGCGTCCGGCGAGCACCCCGCGGTACAGCGCGGCGCGGCCGGCCAGCTCGTCGGGGATGTCGGTCGCGGGGACGCCGAGTGCGTGCAGGAACCGCGCCAGCACCTCGGCGGCGTCCTCTTCGGCCAGGCGCGCGCAGAGCACCCCGTCCGGGAAGGCGGCCGCGGCACGGTGCGCGGCCTCCGCCGCCACGGCGGACTTGCCGACCCCGCCGCGGCCGGCGAGGACGGTGACCACCGCGGCGCCGGGACCGTCGTCGGCGAGGCCGCGCCGCAGCCGGGCCAGCAGGCGGTCGCGGCCGGTGAAGTACGGCAGGCGTGCGGGCAGCATCCGCGGGGCCACCCAGCCGGCCGCGGGCGCCTCGCCCGAACCGGCGAGAATCTCCTGGTGCAGCTCGCGCAGCGCAGCGCCGGGCTCCAGGCCCAGTTCGTCGACGAAGCGACGGCGCACCGCCCGGTAGGCCGCGAGCGCCTCGACCCGGCGGCCGCAGCGGTGCAGCGCGGTCATCAGCTGCAGCACGAACCGCTCGCGCAGCGGATGTTCCTCGGTCAGCACCGAGATCTCCCCGACGACCTCGCGGTGCAGGCCCAGCTCCAGCTCGGCGTCGAGGCAGTCCTCGAGCACCTCCACGCGCCGCTGCGCGATGCGGACCTGGTGGGCGCGCACGACCCCGCTGTCGATACCGGTGAGCGGTTCCCCGCGCCACAGCGCCAGCGCTTCGCGGAACGCTGCGCGCGCTTCCTCCGGCCGCCGCGCGGCCCGGCCGCGCGCCACCAGCGCCTCGAACGCGTGCAGGTCCAGTTCTCCGGGCGCGAGGTCGAGGCAGTAACCGCTGCCGCGCGCGGAGATCCGTTCCCCCAGACCGGCTTTCGCCAGCGCGCGGCGCAGGGCCGACACACAGGTCTGGACCTGCGCCCGGGCCGTCGCGGGCGGCGCGGCGCCCCACAGCGCGTCGAGCAGCGCCTCGAGCGGCACCACGCGGTTGCCGTTGAGCAGGAGCAACGCGAGCACCACCTGCTGGCGGCGCGCGGTCACGACGGCGGGCTCACGGCCGTGGACCTGCAACAGGCCCAGCACGCGGAAACCGGGATCGGGCGCGGGATCGGCTTCTCTTCGGGGACTCCGGGTGGCGGAGCCCCCGGCCCGAGGCGAAGCCCCGGTTGTCGCAGCGACGGCGCGGAGCACGGGGGCTCCGGAGGTCGGCAGAGTGGTCGGCACGGTGGTCTGCACGGTGTTCCTCCGGGGTCAGACGAGGACTTCGGGCGGCGCCGGGTGCCCGAGGAAGGCGGTGGGGCTGGCGGTCAGGCCGTACGCGCCGGCCTGGAAGATCGCGATCAGGTCGCCGATCGCCGCACCCGGCAGGGAAACGCGGTCGCCGAGCAGGTCGAGCGGGGTGCACAGGCAGCCGACCACCGTGACCGTCTCTTCGGGACCGCCGGGTGCGGACGCGAGGGCGAGCGGGTAGTTGCGGCGGATGGCCTGGCCGAAGTTGCCGGACGCGGCCAGCTGGTGGTGCAGGCCGCCGTCGACGACGAGGAACGTCGTGCCGCGCGAGACCTTCCGGTCGACCACGCGGGTGAGGTACACCCCGGCCTCCCCGACGAGGTAGCGGCCGAGCTCGATCACCACGCGCGCCTCGGGGAGCGCCGGCCGCAGCGAGACGTCCAGCAGCTTCGCCAGGTTCTCGCCGACCTCGTCGAGGTCCAGAGCGGTGTCGCGGGCGGTGTAGGGAATGCCGAAGCCGCCGCCCAGGTTCACCGACCGCACCGGGCCGGGTGCCGCCTCCGCGAGCTGCAGCACGAGGTCAACGGTCGCGCGCTGGGCCTCGCAGAGGCTTTCGGCGCGCAGGTTTTGGGAGCCGGCGAAGACGTGGAAGCCCCGAAAATCGAGTCCCGCGGCGCCGACCTCGGCGAGCACGGCCGGCACGCGCTCGGCGTCGATGCCGAACTGCTGCGGACCGCCGCCCAGACGCATGCCGGACCCGCGCACGGCGAAGTCGGGGTTCACCCGCAGCGCCACGCGCGGGGTCAGGCCGAGGCGGTCGCCGGCCTCCCGCACGCGGGCCAGCTCGGTGGTGGACTCCAGTTCGACCGTGACCCCGGCGGCGACCGCGCGGGCCAGCTCGGCCGCGGTCTTGCCGGGCCCGGCGAAGCTGATCCGCTCCGGCGGGACGGTCGTGTCGAGCGCCTGCCGCAGCTCACCGGCCGAAGCGACGTCGAGGCCGTCGACGAGGCCGCTGAGGTGGTGCAGCAGCGCGGGCATGGGGTTGGCCTTGACCGCGTAGCTCAGTTCGACGCCGTCGGGCAGCGCGTCCCGGACCCGCTCGACGCGGGTGGTGACGAGCGAGCGGTCGTAGGCGAAGAAGGGGGTGGTGCCGACCCGCGCCGCGAGCCGGTCCACGGGCACGCCGCCCACGGTGAGCACACCGCCGGCGCGGCCGAACGGCGCCGCGGCTTCCGTCGTGTTCGCCATCGCTTTCCTTTTCTTCGAGCACGGGAAATAGCAACCGGAAAAGGCACCGCCGTCGGTTCCCGAGCGGTACGGGGACCACTGAAGCAACTACCCACCCACCCGGGCATGGGTAGTCCTCACCCAGATTCGGAGGCGGGGTGGGGAACGCGGCACCCAGGTGTACCTGCTGTGTCCGAGCGGTCACCGGAGTGACACCACCCAGGTCGGACCGTCACCACATTTTCGCAGGTCAACGCGATTGACCACACCGTTCGGCGCAGTCACCCACCCTCACTGCTCCAGGCGGGTGGCCCGCTCCGGTGGCAGCTTCCTGCCGTCGCCTGCCTGCCACCGCCGAACCGGGAAACACCCCTTGACGAACGGGGTGCGCAGCACGCACGATCGGAATCCACCGGCCCCCGGGTAATTTCCCGGAACCGTCAGCACCACGCGCATTCCCCGATTTCCGGATCCCTTCCGACGATGGGTGAACTATGTCTTCCCTGCCTGCTCCCGGTGAGCCGATCGCGGTGGTCGGCATGTCCTGCCGGCTGCCCGGCGCGACCGGCCCGGCGCGGTTGCGCCGGCTGCTGGCCGAAGCCCGCGAAGCCGTCGGCGAGGTCCCCCCGGGCCGGTGGCCGGACGGCGACGGTTCCGGGCGCGGCGGCTTCGTGTCCGATGTGGACGGTTTCGACGCGCCCTTCTTCGGTGTCTCCCCGCGGGAGGCCGCGGCGATGGACCCGCAGCAGCGGCTGGTGCTGGAGCTGGCGTGGGAGGCGTGCGAAGACGCCCGGATCGCGCCCGGCACGCTGCGCGACAGCAGCACCGCGGTCGTCGTCGGCGCGATCAACGGCGACTACGCGCTGCTGCACGACCGCCTCGGCGCCGGGCCGCACACGCTGACCGGCACCCACCGCAGCCTCATCGCGAACCGCGTCTCCTACCTGCTCCGGCTGCGCGGCCCGAGCCTGACCGTCGACTCGGGACAGTCGTCGTCGCTGGTGGCGGTGCACCTGGCGGCCGAGCAGCTGCGCCGCGGCACCGCGGCCGTCGCGCTCGCCGGCGGGGTGAACCTGAACCTGCTCGCGGCTGGTACGGACACGGTGGACCGCTTCGGCGCGCTGTCTCCGCAGGGGCGCTGCCACACCTTCGACAGCCGCGCCGACGGGTACGTCCGCGGCGAGGGCGGCGGCCTGGTGGTCCTCAAGAAGCTGAGTGCCGCGCTCGCGGACGGCGACCGCGTCCACGCGGTCCTGCTGGGCGGCGCCGTGAACAACGACGGCGGCGGCGCCGGCCTCACCGTGCCGCGGGCCGAGGCGCAGACCGAGGTGATCCGCCTGGCGTGCGCCGACGCGGGTGTCGCGCCGGCCGACGTCCAGTACGTCGAGCTGCACGGCACCGGCACGCCGGTCGGCGACCCGATCGAGGCGGACGCCCTGGGCGCCGCGTTCGCCGGGGACCGCCCGGAGCCGTTGCCGGTCGGTTCGGTGAAGACGGTGGTCGGTCACCTCGAAGGGGCCGCCGGCATCGCCGGGCTGCTGAAAGTACTGGTGTGCCTGAAAGAACGCCGCCTCACCCCGAGCCTGAACTTCGCCACGCCGAACCCGGCGATCCCGTTCGACACGCTCAACCTCGAGGTCGTGCGGGAGGCCCGGGACTGGCCTCGGCCGCAGGACCGGCTCGTCGCCGGGGTCAGCTCGTTCGGCGTCGGCGGCACCAACTGCCACGTCGTCCTGGCCGAAGCCCCGGCGGTTCCCGAGCCCGAAGACGTCGCCGTCGACGACGTCCCGCTGGTGCTCTCGGCGCGTTCGGCCGCCGCCCTGCCCGCCCAGGCCCGCGCGCTCGCGGACCACCTCGCCGAGCACCCCGAGTTGGTGCACGGCGACGTCGCCCGGTCGCTGCTGCGCACGCGGGACGTCTTCGAGCACCGCGCGGTCGTGTTCGACGATCTCGCGTCGCTGGCCAACGGCACTCCTTCCGAGAGCGTCGTGACCGGGCGGACCGTCGACGGTGGCGACGTCCTCGTGTTCCCCGGGCAGGGTTCGCAGTGGCCGGAGATGGCCCGCGCGCTGCTGCGCGACTCGCCCGTGTTCGCCCGCCGGCTGGCGGAGTGCTCAGCCGCTTTGACTCCGTTCCTCGGTGGGGAACTCCTCGACGGCCTGCGCGACGGCACCGCCGACCTCGACCGCGTCGACGTCGTCCAGCCCGCGCTCTGGGCGGTGATGGTGTCGCTGGCGGAGGTCTGGCGCGACGCAGGGCTCACGCCGTCGATCGTGGTCGGGCATTCCCAGGGCGAGATCGCCGCCGCGACCGCGATCGGCGCGCTGTCGCTGGCCGACGGCGCCCGCGTGGTCGCCTTGCGCAGCCGCGTGATCGCCGGATTGCCGCGCGGCGGCGGGATGATGTCGGTCGGCGCGTCCGAAGACACGATCCGGCCGCTGCTGCCCGCCGGGGTGTCGGTGGCCGCGGTGAACGGCACCCGGTCCGTCGTGCTGTCCGGCCCGTCCGACGCGTTGGCGCGCCTGCACACGATGCTCATCGGGGACGGCTACCGCGCGAAGATCCTGCCGGTCGACTACGCGTCGCACTCCGCCGCGGTGGACCCGCTGCGGGAAGAGATCCTGAAGCTCCTGGCTCCGGTGCGGCCACTGTCCACTTCGGTCACTTTCGTCTCGGCGCTCACCGGCGAGCCGTTCGACACCGCGGGACTCGACGCCGAATACTGGTTCGAAAGCCTGCGCCGCCCGGTCCGGTTCGCCGACGCGACGGCCGGAGCGCTGGCCGCCGGCGGCGCGCGGTTCGTCGAGTGCAGCCCGCACCCGGTGCTGCTGGGCAGCGTCGAGGAGACCGCCGAAGCGCACGACCGGACCGTGGCCGTGGTCGGCACGCTGCGGCGGGACGACGGTGGCGGCGACCGTCTCCGGCGCAGCTTCGCCGAGGCGTTCGTCGCCGGAGCCGGGTTGCGGTGGGAGGTGCCCGGCGACCGCTTGGTGGACCTGCCGACGTATGCGTTCCAGCGGACCCGGCACTGGCTCGGCGAAGAAGTCGCCGCCGCACCGGTCGCCGTCGATCCGGCGCAGGTCGCGGACCTGGTGCTCGCCACGGCCGCGGCCGTCCTGGGGCACGCCGACACCGACGGCATCGACCCCGCGTGCACGTTCAAGGACCTCGGCTTCGACTCGGTGAGCGTGGTCGAGCTGCGCACCCGGCTGCAGGCCGCCACCGGGCGCAAGCTGCCGACCACGCTGCTGTTCGACTTCCCGACCCCGAACCACCTCGTCGCGCACCTGCGCGGCCGGTCCGGGACCGCCGAGCCCGCACCGGAGATCGCGCCGCGGCAAGGCGACCCGATCGCGATCGTCGCGATCGGCTGCCGCTTCCCCGGCGGCATCACCTCTCCCGCCGAGCTGTGGGACCTCGTCGCCGCGGGCGGTGAGGCCGTCACCGAGCTACCCGCGAACCGCGGCTGGGACCTCGACACGCTCCTCGGCGACAGCGCCGGACCCGGCTCGTGCGCCACCCGTTTCGGCGGGTTCCTGCACGACGCCGACCAGTTCGACCCCGCGTTCTTCGGCCTGAGCCCGCGCGAGGCCCTGGCCATGGACCCGCAGCAGCGGGTGCTCCTGGAGATCAGCCACGAGGCGATCGAGCGCGCCGGGCTCGAGCCGGATGCGCTGTCCGGGACCGACACCGGCGTGTTCGTCGGCGCGATGGCCATGGACTACGGCCCCCGGCTGCACGAGCCGACCGGCCTGGTCGACGGCCACCGCCTCACCGGCACCTCGCCGAGTGTCGCGTCGGGCCGGATCGCCTACACCTACGGGCTGCGCGGGCCCGCGCTCACCGTCGACACCGCGTGCTCGTCGTCGCTGGTCGCGATCCAGCTGGCCGCCGACGCACTGCACCGCGGCGACTGCTCGCTCGCGCTCGCCGGCGGCGTCACCGTGATGGCCGCGCCCGGCAACCTCGTGGACTTCACCCGCCAGAACGGCCTTTCCGCCGACGGCCGCGCGAAGGCGTTCTCCGCCGACGCCGACGGCACCGCCTTCGCCGAGGGCGCGGGCATGCTCGTGCTGGAACGCCTGTCCGACGCCCGCCGCCACGGCCACCCGGTCCTGGCGCTGCTGCGCGGCGGCGCGACCGGCTCCGACGGTGCCAGCAACGGCCTCACCGCCCCGAACGGCCAGGCGCAGCAACAGGTCATCCGCCGCGCACTCGGCGCCGCCGGACTGTCCACTAAGGACGTCGACGTCGTGGAGGCACACGGCACCGGCACCGCGCTGGGCGACCCGATCGAGGCACACGCGCTGCTGGCCACCTACGGGCAGGACCGCGAAACGCCGTTGTGGCTCGGTTCCCTCAAGTCCAACATCGGCCACACGCAGGCCGCGGCCGGCGTCGCGGGCGTGATCAAGATGGTCGAGGCCCTGCGGCACGACACGATCCCGCGCACCCTGCACGCCGACGTGCCGAGCCCGCACGTGGACTGGGCGAGCGGCCGGGTCGAGGTGCTCTCGGAGGCCCAGCCGTGGCCCGGCCACGACCGCCCGCGCCGCGCCGCGGTGTCGAGCTTCGGCATCAGCGGCACCAACGCGCACATGGTGCTGGAGTCCGCGCCCGCTGACGAGCCGACGTCGGGCGGGCTGCACGCCCACACCGGCACCGCACTCCTCACCGGCGCCGCGCAGCTGCGGACCCACGCCGAGACTCAAGCGGTGCCCGCCGAACAACCGGCGCCGGCCGCCGCCGGGCCGCTGCACGCCCATACCGACACCGCATTCCGCACCCACGCCGCGCAGCTGCGGACCCACGCCAAGACCGAAACCGCGCTGGCCGCGCCGATGCCCGCCGCAGCGCCGGCGCCGGCCGCCGCCGGGCCGATGGTCTGGCCGCTGCACGCCCACACCGACGCCGCCCTCCGCACCCAAGCCGCCCGGCTGCGCGCCTACGCCGAAACCGCGGCCGACGACGACGTCGTCGCGACCGCCGCGGTGCTCGCCCGCCGCCGTCTCGGCGCCTGCCGCGCGGTCGTCGTCGCCGACGACCGCGCCGAGCTGGTGGCCGCGCTCGCGGCCCTCGCCGACGGCGCCCCGCATCCCGCGCTCGTGACCGGCACCGCAGCGGGTGACGTGCAACCGGTGTTCGTCTTCCCCGGCCAGGGCGCGCAGTGGCCGGGCATGGCCGCCGAGCTGGTCGCCGCGGACTCCGAGTTCGCGCGGCTGCTCACCGACGCCGCCGAGGCGCTGCGGCCGCACACGGGCTGGTCGGTGCTCGACGTGCTCACCGGCGCCGACGGCGCGCCGGACCTGGAGGGGACCGAGGTCGTGCAGCCGGTGCTGTTCGCCGTCATGGTCGCCCTCGCCGGACTGTGGCGGGCCGCCGGGGTCGCACCGGCCGCGGTGGTCGGCCACTCCCAGGGCGAGCTGGCCGCGGCCGTCGTCGCCGGGGCGCTGCCGCTCGCCGACGCCGCCCGGATCATCGCCGTGCGCAGCCGGCTCCTCACCGCCGAACTGGACGGCACCGGCGGGATCCTCGCCGTCGGCCTGCCGGTGGCGCAGGTCCGGGAGCGCCTGGAACCGTGGGCCGGGCGCCTGTGGCCGGCCGTGGACAACGGCCCGGCCGGCACCGTGGTCGGCGGCGAACTGGCCGCGATCGAGGAGTTCGCGGCCGCCTGCGCGGACGTCCAGATCCGGCGCACGCCGGTGGCGTACGCCGCGCACACACCGCACGTCGAAGCCATCCGCGACGCCCTGCTGACCGAGATCGGCGAGCTCGCGCCGGCCGACACCGCGACCACGATCTGCTCCTCCTGCACCGGCGGCTTCCTGCCGGGCTCGGCGCTGACCGCGGGCTACTGGTACCGCAACCTGGCCGAGCCGGTCCGGTTCGACGCCGCCGTGCGCGCCTTCGCCGGCTACCGGCGGCCGCTGTTCGTCGAGGTCAGCCCGCACCCCATCCTCGCGGGCGCGGTGCAGGAGATCCTGGCCGACGCGGCCGTCGACGGCACCGCCGTCGGCACGCTGCGCCGCGGGGAAGGCGGGCGGCGGCGGTTCCTGCTCGCCCTCGCCGCCGCGCACGTGCGGGGCGCCACCGTGGACTGGCCACGGCTGCTCGGCCCGGTCACCCGCCACCCGGACGTCCCGACTTCGGCGTTCGACCGCCAACGCTACTGGCTGACCGACCGCACCGGCGGCCTGCTCGCCGCCGCCACCCCGGTCGCCGACGGCGACGGCCTGGTCGCCACCGGGCGGCTCTCGCTCACGTCGCTGCCGTGGCTGGCCGGGCACGCCGTCCGCGGCACGGTCCTGTTCCCCGGCACCGGGTTCGCCGAGCTGGCCCTGGAAGCGGCGGCCGCCGCCGGCTGCGGGAGCGTCGAGGACCTGACGCTCGAAGCGCCGCTGGCGCTGCCCACGGCGGGCGCCGTCGAAGTCCAGGTCGGCCTCGGCTCAGCGGACGACGGCGGCCGGCGTCCGCTGACCGTCCACTCGCGACTCGGCGACGGGCCGTGGACCCGGCACGCGACCGGCACGGTGCGCCCGGAGCAACCGACCGCCACTCCCCTGCTCACCTGGCCGCCTGCCGGGGCGCAGCCGGTCGACCTCACCGACGCCTACGCACACCTGGCCGAACGCGGCTACGAGTACGGGCCCGCGTTCCAGGGCCTCACCTCGTTGTGGCACGACGGCGACGACCGGTACGTCGAGGTGGAACTGGCCGCCGAGGGCGAGTTCACCGCGCACCCCGCGGTGCTCGACGCCGTGCTGCACGCGCTCGTGCTCGACGGCACCGAGCTGCTGCTCCCGTTCTCCTTCGGCGGCCTGCGGGTCACCTCGCCGCTGCCGGGTTCGGTGCGGGCCCGGCTGGCCGGCTCGGCGACCACCGGCGTCGAAGTCACCCTCTACGACACCGCCGGCACTCCGCTCGGCGGCGTGGAGTCGCTCCTGCTGCGGCCCGGCGCGGTGCCGGGTGCGACCGCGGAGCTGTACCGCGTGGAATGGACGCCGGCCGTCCTGGGTGACGGTGCCGACCGCGAGTGGACGGTGATCGGCACGGAGCTGCCCGAGGTCGTCCCGTCCGTCGTGCTCACCACCGCGCACGAGCTGCCCGCCGTGCTGGACCTCGTGCAGCGCTGGCTGCTCGACGAGCGCTGCGACCGCTCGAAGCTGGTGTTCCTGCAGGACCCGGGCTCGCCCGACGGCGCGCCGGTGTGGGGCCTGGTGCGCTCGGCGATCGCCGAGCACCCCGGCCGCTTCGCCCTCGCGGGTGCCCGGCCCGGCGCCCCGCTCGCCGCGGCGCTCGACGCCGGGGAACCGCAGTTCGCCGTGCGCGACGGCGCGGTGCTCGTGCCCCGGCTGGCCCGGTGCGCCGCCGGACCCTCCACAGTGGACTTCGGCACCGGCACGGTGCTGGTGACCGGCGGCACGGGCGGGCTCGGCGCCCTGATCGCCGAGCGGCTGGTGACCACGCACGGCGTCCGTGACCTGCTGCTGGTCTCCCGTCACGGCGGCGACGTCCCGCCGCGGCTGGCCGGGCTGAACGCGCGTGTCCGGGTTGTCGCGGCCGACGTCGCCGACCGGGCCGCGCTGACGGCGGCCCTGGTGGGCGAGAGGCTCACCGGGGTGGTCCATTCCGCCGGTGTCCTGGACGACTCGACCCTCACCGGGCTCACGCGGGCGCAACTGGAAACCGTGCTGCGGCCCAAGCGCGACGGCGCGTGGCTGCTGCACGAGCTCACCGAAGACCAGCCGCTGGCAGCGTTCGTGCTGTTCTCCTCGATCGCCGGGGTGCTCGGCAACCGCGGCCAGGCGAATTACGCCGCCGCGAACGCGTCCCTCGACGCGCTGGCCGAGCACCGGTCGGCGCGCGGGCTGCCGGGCGTGTCGATCGCGTGGGGCCTGTGGGACACGGCCACCGGCATGACCGCCGCGATGACCGCGACGGATCGCTCGCGGCTGACCGGCGTCCGGCCGATCACCGAGGCGCAGGGGCTGGCCGCGTTCGACGCCGCGCTCGGGCTGTCCGGCACGGTCGTGGCGTCCACTTGGGACACCGCGGCCCTGCGGGCGGCCGACGAAATCCCCGCCGTGCTGCGGAGTCTCGTCCCGGCGCGGCGTCCCAGCGCCGTCTCGTCCCGGCAGGTTTCCGCCGGCTTGGCCGGGCAGCTCGCCGGACTGGACCGGGAAACGGCCGCCGCGGCGGTGACCGGCTTCGTCCGGACCGAGGTCGCCACGGCGCTGGGGCACCGGTCACCGGCGTCGGTCGAGGTGGCGAAGCCGTTCAGCGAGCTGGGGATCGACTCGCTGACGTCGGTGGAGCTGCGCAACCGCATCGGGGCCGGCACCGGGCTGCGGCTGCCCGCGTCGCTGCTGTTCAACCACCCGACCGTCGAACTGCTGGCCGCGCACCTGCTCGGCGAGCTACTCCCCCCGCCGCCGGACCCCGCGCAGCGGCTGCGCGAGGCACTCGGCGAGGTCCTGCCCGGTGCCGGCGCCGAGGACCGCGTCCGGCTGGCGGACGTGCTGCGGGAGGCGTTGGACGGGCTCGGCTCGGAGCCCGCGCTGGCACTCGCCTCGGACGACGAGCTCTTCGCCTTCATCGACAAGCTCTGACCTTTTGCGAACGGATAGGGGTTCGGTTATGACCGGCGAAGACAAGCTTCGCGACTACCTGAAGCGGGCGACGGTCGAGCTCGCGGGCGCGCGCAAGCGGCTCGCCGAGTACGAGGCCCGCGAGAGCGAGCCCATCGCCGTGATCGGCATGTCCTGCCGGTTCCCCGGCGCCCCGGACGTCGAATCGTATTGGAGGCTGCTCCGCGAGGGCCGTGCCGCCGAAATCGGCGACGTGCCAGCCGGCCGGTTCGACCCCGTGCCCGGCACCGGCCGTCGCGGTGCCTTCCTGTCCGAAGTGGACGGCTGGGACGCCGGGTTCTTCGGCTACGCCCCGCAGGAGGCGCTGCGGATGGACCCGCAGCAGCGGCTGCTGATGGAGCTGGCGTGGGAGGCGATGGACGACGCGGGCACCCCCGCGCCGCGGCTCAAGGGCAGCCGCACCGGCGTGCTCCTCGGGTTCTCCGACGCCTTCCAGTACGGCCAGGTGGAGGCGGAGCGCGAAGGCGCCGACGTGTACGCGGATCCGTACATGGGCCAGGGCAGCCTCGCCAGCGTCGTCGCCGGGCGGCTCGCGTACCACTTCGACCTGCACGGCCCGGCGTTCTCGCTGGACACCGCGTGCTCGTCGACGCTGGTCGCCGTGCACCTCGCGGCCCGCGCGCTGCGGACGGGTGAGTGCGACTACGCGCTCGCCGGCGGCGGATTCCTGACACTGCACCCGTTCCTGTACGTCTACAGCAGCCGCAACGCGCTGCTGTCGCCCACCGACCGCTGCCACACGTTCGACACGAGCGCCGACGGTTACATGATGGGCGAGGGCGGCGGGATGGTGGTGCTGGCGCGGCTGTCCGACGCCCTGCGCGACGGCCACCGGATCCGCGCGGTGATCCGCGGGTCGGCGGTGAACCAGGACGGCCGCAGCAACGGCCTGACCGCCCCCAACCGCGGTGCCCAGGTCGACGTGATCCGCCGGGCCCTTTTTGACGCCGGTGCTGCACCGGACGACGTCGACTTCCTGGAGGCGCACGGCTCGGGCACCCCGCTCGGGGACGAGATCGAACTGGGCGCGCTCGGCGACGTGTTCGGCGGGCGTCCCGCGGGCCGGCCGCTCACGGTCGGGGCGGTGAAGACCAACATCGGCCACACCCACACCGCGGCCGGCATCGCCGGGCTGATCAAGACGGTGCTGGTGCTGGAGAACGGCGAGGTGCCGCCGAACCTGCACATGAGCGATCCCGCCGAGCAGGTGCTGGCGAACTCGACGGTACGGCCCGCGACGGGGCTGGCTCCGCTGCCGGACCACGGCCGCCCGGCGGTGGCCGGGGTCAGCTCGTTCGGCTGGTCCGGGACCAACGCCCACCTGGTCCTGGAGGCCGCACCCCCGGCCGAGGCCCGGACGGTGGTTTCGCAGGAGACGGCCGAGTTGATCCCGGTCTCGGCTGCCTCGGAAGCCGCGCTGCGCGCACACCTCGCCCGGTTGGGGCAGGTCGCCAGTGATGCCTCTCCAGTCACGAGTGGTGCCCGGCTGATCACGAGTGATGCCCCTCCAGTCACGAGTGATGCCCCGCCAAGCACGAGTAGTGCCTCGGCCACGGGCCTGACCCTGGCCGACCTGGCACACACCCTGCGCGAAGGCCGCGCGCACCTGGACCACCGCCGGGCCGTGGTGGCCACCAGCGTCGAAGATGCCGCACGGCAGCTGGCTTCCGCCGCGCACGCCCCGGGCGTGCACCGCAAGCCCGGCGCGCCGAAGGTCGCCTTCCTGCTGCCCGGCGTCGGGGACCAGTACCGCGGCCTGGCCACTCAGCTCTACCGCGACGAGCCCGCCTTCGCGCGGGCCGTCGACGAATGCTGCACGATCGCCGCCGACCGCTGCGAAATAGACCTCAAGGGCGCCTTCTTCGCGGAGCCGATCGCCGCCGCCGCGCCGTCGTTCTTCGGGGCCGGGCCCGTCGACGAGCTGCTCGACCGAGCCGAGGTCGCGCACCCGCTCCTCTTCACCGTCGAGTACGCGCTGGCTCAACTGCTCGCGGACCGGGGCGTCAAGCCTGACCTGCTCGTCGGCTACAGCCTCGGCGAATACGTCGCCGCCTGCCTCGCGGGGGTCTTCACCCTCGCCGACGCCCTGCACGTGGTCACCGGCCGGGCGCGGCTGATCGGGCGGGCGCCGGCCGGGCGCATGCTCGCCGTCGCCGCCTCCGCAGACCAGGTCGCCGCCGCGCTCGGGGCGTCCAAAACAGACGTCGCCGCGCTCAACGGCCCGCAGATGACCGTCCTCAGTGGATCGCCCGAGGAGGTCGAAACCGCGGCCGCGCAGCTGAAAGCCGCCGGGCTCGCCGCGCGGGCGCTGCGCTCAGCGCACCCCTTCCACTCCACGCTGCTGGAACCCGCCCGCGCGGAGCTGGCCGCGCTGGTCGCCTCGGTGCCCAGGCAGACGCCGCGGATCCCGATCGTGTCGAACGCGACCGGCACCGTCCTCACCGACGCCGAAGCCGTCGACCCGGAGTACTGGGCCGGCCACCTGTGCCGCCCGGTGAGGTTCGCCGACGGCGTGCGGCACTGCGCCGGCGAAGACGTCGACGCCTACGTCGAACTCGGCCCGGGCCAGACGCTCGGCGGTCTCGTCCGCCAGAACCTCACCGGCGACCGGCGGCCCGCCGTGCTCGGCACCCTTCCCGCGCCCTGGCCCGCCGAGAACCGCCCGGCCGAAGGCACCGCACTGCTGGAGACCCTCGCCCGGCTGTGGGAACTCGGCGTGACCGTGCACTTCGAAGCACGGCCAAGTGGCGGCCGGACGGTGTCCCTGCCCGGCTACCCGTTCCAGCGCACCAAGTTCTGGCCCCAGGCAACGCGGAAAGCACCCGAACCGGTCGAAGAAGCAGGACGGCTCTACGTGCCGGTGTGGCGCCTCGACCCCACGCGCCCCACGACCACCCCGCACGGCTCGCTGATCACCACGAACGGCGAACTCGCCACGCTGGCCGCGAAAGCGGGCATGACCGTCGGCACCGACCCGGCGAAGCTGCCCCAGCCGGTGCACGTCGTCCACGACGGCGGGTTCGACGACCTCCTGCGGACCGTCCAGGCCCTGGAAGGCCACGACGTCCGCCTGCTCACCGTCACCACCGGCGCGGCCGAGATCACCGGCGGCGACCTGACCGACCCCGACGCCGCCGGGGTGCACGGCCTCGGCCGCGGCGTCCGTGCCGAGTACCCGGGCCTGCGGTGGCGGGGTGTCGACGTCGAACCCGGCACTCCGGCCACCCACCTGCTCGACGAACTCGCCCGGCCCTGGACCGACGACGCCGCACCAGAACCGGTGCTCGCAGGCTGGCGCGGCGGACGCCGACGCCTCCAGGAGTACACCGAGATCACCCTCGACGAGGTCACCCCGGACTGGGGCGGCACGCACGTGATCACCGGCGGCACCCGTGGCCTCGGCATGATCGTCGCGAAGCACCTCGTCCGCCACGGCGCCCGCAAGCTCGCCCTCATCAGCCGCACCGGCGAGGCCGACGAGAGCGACCTCGCGGACCTGAAGGCCGAGGTGCTGCTGCTGACCGCCGACGCGGGCGTCCCGGAGCAGCTGCGGGCGGCGCTGGCCGAGGCCAGAAGGCAGTTCGGCGACCTCGACTCGATCGTGCACGCCGCGGGGCTGCCCGGCGGCGGGCTCGCACAGCGCCGCACCGCCGAGGACATGCACCGCACGCTCGCCCCGAAGGTTCAAGCGGTCCGCCCGCTCCTGGAAGCGCGGCCCCGGCGCCTGGTCCTGTTCTCCTCGATCGTCACGGTCGTCGGCGGAATCGGCGAAGCCGACTACTGCGCGGCCAACAGCGTCCTCGACGCGCACGGCGCCGCATTGTCCACAGAGGACACTCAAGTGGTCACCGTCGCATGGGGACACTGGCAGCACGACGCCTGGGCCGACGCCGCCACCGGCGAAGCCCGCCTCGCCTACCGGCGCCGCTACGGCTTCACCGCCGAAGCCGGCTGTGCGCTGCTCGACCAGCTCGTCGGAAACGGCGTTCGCGGCACCGTCGTGGCCCTGCGCCAGGACCTGCCGACCGCCCGGCGCGAGCTGGCCGCGCTCAACGACCTCGGCGGGCTCCTCGAAGCGGCGCCGACGCCGAAGTCGCGGTACCCGCGGCCGCCGTTGCGCACCGAGTACGCCGCCCCGCGCGGCGAGCTGGAGACCGACATCGCCGGCGTCTGGGGCGAGTTCCTCGGCATCGACGCGGTGGGCGTGCACGACCCGTTCTTCGACCTCGGCGGCAATTCGCTGGTCGGCATGGCCATGGTGGCGGCGCTGGAGAAGCGCCTCGGCCGCCGGATCGCCCCCGCCGTCCTCTTCGGCCACCCCACCGTGGCCGCCTTCGCCGCCGCACTGACCGACACCGACTCCCCCGCCCCGCGGGCGGCCACCACCGGATCCGCGCGGGGCCAGCGCCGCCGCCTGGCCGGCACCCGGAAATGAGGACACCGTGACCGACACCAGCAGCGAGCTCTCCCCCACGGACATCGCCGTGGTCGGCATGGCCGGCCGCTTCCCGGGCGCCGACGACGTCGGCGCGCTCTGGGAGACCGTCCGCGCCGGCCGCTCCGGCATCACCCGCTTCACCGACGAGCAGCTGCTCGCCGCGGGCGTGCCCGCCGACCGGCTCGGCGACCCCGCCTACGTCAAGGCCGGCGCCGTCGTCACCGGCGTCGAGGAGTTCGACGCGGGCTTCTTCGGGATCAACCCGAAGGAGGCCCAGATCCTCGACCCGCAGCACCGGCTCTTCCTGGAGCACAGCCAGCACGCCCTGGAAGACGCGGCGTGCGATCCGGCCCGGTTCGACGGCGCGATCGGGGTGTTCGCGGGCTGCGCGTGGAGCACCTACCTGACCCACAACCTGACCCCGGCGAACGCGGCCCGGGACCTGGGCGAGATCGCCATCGCCCTCGGCAACGACAAGGACACCCTGGCCACCCGGGTCTCGCACACCCTCGGCCTGTCCGGCCCCGCGTTCAGCATCCAGAGCGCGTGCTCGACGTCGCTGGTCGCGGTGTGCGTCGCGGCGAGCAGCCTGGCGAACTTCGAATGCGACGTCGCGCTCGCGGGCGGGGTGTCGATCGGCGTGCCGCACCGCGTCGGCTACCTCTACCAGCAGGGCGGCATCGCGCCGCCGGACGGCGAGTGCCGCGCGTTCGACGCCGCGGGCCTGGGCGCGCCGCTTGGCGGCGGTGTCGGCGTGGTCGCACTGCGCCGGCTGGAAGACGCGCTCGCCGACGGCGACCGGGTGTACGCGGTCCTGCGTGGCTGGGCGGTCAACAACGACGCCGGCCGCAAGGTCGGCTTCACCGCGCCCGGCGTCGAGGGGCAGGCCACGGTGATCGACGAGGCGCTCGCCGCCGCCGGGCTGGAGCCGTCGGACATCGGGTACGTCGAGGCGCACGGCACCGGCACCGCGCTCGGCGACGCCGCCGAGATCGCCGCGCTGCAGCAGGTCTTCGCGGGCGAGTCGCTGCGGATCGGTTCGGTGAAGACCAACGTCGGGCACCTCGACCGCGCCGCCGGCGTGACGAACCTGATCAAGGCCGCGCTCGCGCTGCACCACGAGGAGATCCCGCCGACGCGCAACCTGGGCACGCCCAATCCGCAGCTCACCGCGGGCGGCGCCGAGCTGACCGTGGTCACCGAGCGCACGCCGTGGCCGCGCACGGACACCCCGCGCCGCGCCGGGGTCAGCGCGTTCGGCATCGGCGGCACGAACGCCCACGTCGTGCTGGAGGAGGCGCCGCTGCCCGTGCCGGCCACCGCGTCGGCCGGGCCGGAGCTGCTGGTGTGGTCGGCCCGTTCGGCCGCCGCCGCCGACGCGGCCACCGCGAACCTCGCCGCCCACCTGGAAACCTCCGGCGACGCGCTCGCCGACGTCGCCCACACGCTCCAAAGTGGACGGACGACGTTCGGGCACCGGCGGATGCTGGTCGCCGGTTCGGCTCCCGAGGCGGCGCATTCTCTGCGCGAGGGCACGGTGTCGGCGTCGAGCGACGCCGGCACCGGCCGCCGCGTCGGGTTCCTCATCGCGGGCACCGGCGAGCAGTACCCGGGGCTGGCCGCCGAGCTGTACGAGTCGTCGCCCGTGTTCCGGGCCGAGCTGGACCGCTGCCGAGCGCTGCTGGACACGTCCGTTCTGGACGAGATGCTCGGTTCGCGCGAGGGGTCGGGCGGGTTGGCCGCGCTGCTGGGCCGCGCCGGCGGCGGCGACCGCGCGGGCGACCGCACCGATGTGCTGCACCCGGCGTTGTTCGCCGTCGAGTACGCGCTGGCGCAGCTGGTGCGTTCGTGGGGTGTCGAGCCTTCGGTGCTGGTCGGCTACAGCCTCGGCGAGTACGTGGCCGCGTGCCTGGCCGGCGTGCTGTCGCTGGAGGACGCCTTGGCGCTGGTGGCGCACCGGGCGAAGCTGATCGCCGCGCTGCCTGGCGGAGCGATGGCGGCGGTACCGCTGCCCGAAGACGTCGTGCGTGCCCGGATCGCGGGCACCGACCTCGACATCGCGGCGCTGAACGGGCCGCAGCTGACCGTCGTGTCCGGCACTTTGGCGGCGATCGAGGCTCTGCGCGCGTCGCTGGGTGACGTGCCGTGCCGTCCGCTCGCGACCACACACGCCTTCCACTCCCGGCAGCTCGCCGGTCTGCGCGACGAGCTGACCGCGTGGGTCGCCGCGAACGTGACGCTTTCCGCGCCGGTGATCCCGTACGTCTCCAACGTGACCGGCGAGCTGGTCACCGACGCGCCCGACCCGGCGTACTGGGCCGAGCACCTGTGCGCCCCGGTCCGGTTCGACGACGCGCTGGCCACCGTGCTCGCCGACGAGGACACGGTGCTGCTGGAACTGGGCCCGGGCCGGTCGCTGGGCGCGATGGTGCGCGGGCACCGGGCGTGCGCGCCGAAGCGCTGGGCGTCGGTGATCCCGACGCTGCCCGGCGCCGACGACCCGGTTCCGGCGGCCACGGCGCTGGCCGAAGCGGCCGGACGGCTGTGGCTCGCCGGGGTGGACCTCGACTGGGCGGCAGTTCGCGGCGGCCGCGGCGCGCGGCGCGTGGGCCTGCCGGGCTACCCGTTCCAGCGTGAGCGGTACTGGATCGACGCGCCCGGGACCGCCGCCCCGGAGATCCCGCGGCTCACCGCGGAACCCGACGGGCACGTGCAGCTGCTGACGCCGTCGTGGCGGCCGGAACCGGTGCCCGCGGCCGGGACCGCCGGCCGGGTCGCGATCCTGCCGGACTCCGGTGGCGTCGCCGCGGCGTTGACCGCGCTGCTCGGTGGAGTGGTCCCTCTGGCTGAAGCGGACACGGTGGTCGACCTGTCGGTGCTGGACGTCGACGACGACGTGGCGGCGGTGCGCGCGGTGTCGCACACCCTCGCCGAGGCGGCCGGGGACGGGTCACGCGCGGTGCGGGTGCTGGTGGCCACCCGCGCGGGGCAGGCCGCCGGATCCGGCCCGGTGCGGCCGGCGCAGGCGGCGGTGGCCGTGCTGCCGGTCGTCGCCAACCAGGAGTACCTCAACCTCGACGCGGGCACCGTCGACCTCGACGCGGCGCACAGTCCCGCCGAAGCCGCGGCCGTGCTGGCCGCGGAACTGCGCTCGACCGGGGTGCCGCTGGTGGCCTACCGCGGCGACCGGCGGCTCGTCCCCGGCTACCGCCCCGCCGCACCCGCCCCAGCGCCGGTGATCCGCGAAGGCGGCAGCTACCTGATCACCGGCGGCCTCGGCGGCGTCGGGCTCACCGTGGCCGAACACCTCGTCACGCGCGGCGCGCGCCGGCTCGTCCTGGCGAGCCGCAGCGGGGGCACCGACGCCGCTGTGGCCCGGCTGCGCGCGCTGGGTGCCGACGTGCGCACCCCTCGCGTGGACGTCGGCGACCCGGCCGCCGTGCGGGCGCTGCTCGCCGAACACCGCTTCGACGGCATCGTCCACGCCGCCGCGGACTCCGACCCGGCCGGCTTCCGTCCACTGTCCGAAGTGGACGAAGCGGGGATCGCCCGGCACTTCGCGGCGAAGGTCGTCGGAGCCCGGGTACTGGCCGCGGCGCTCGACGAGCTACCCCCAGCCGACCGTCCCGAGTGGACACTGCTGTTCTCGTCCACTTCGGCGCTGCTCGGCGGGGTCACCTTCGGCAGCTACGCCGCCGCCAACGCCGCGCTGCTCGCCGAAGCCCACGGCCGTCCCGGCTGGGTCGCCGCCGCCTGGGACACCTGGCCCGGCACCTTGGAACGGCTCGACGGACGCCTCGGCGCCACCATGGCCCGGCACGCCATGACCCGCACGCAGGCCCTGACGGCGTTCGACCACCTCACCGCCCACGCCGGCCCCGCCGTGATCGTCGCCGCCGGCGGACTCGACGAGCGTCTTCCCGGCGCCGCAAGGCCCACGAACACGACGACCGCCGACCGGTTCCCGCGGCCCGACCTGCCCCAGCCGTACACGCCGCCGATGACGGCCACCGAACGCGGCCTCGCCGAGGTCTGGTCGTCCGTGCTGGGCGTCGAGCCGGTCGGCACGCGGGACAACTTCTTCGACCTCAACGGCAACTCGCTGCTCGCCCTGCAGATGCTTGCGCTGGTCAAGGAGCGCTTCGGCGTCGCCATCCCGACCGTCACGCTGTTCGAGCTGCCGACCGTGCAGGCGCTCGCCGCCACCCTCGACGAACAAGCACCGGTCGTGGCGCCGGCGGCACCGGTCGTCGTGGCCGATCCGGACGACGACGAGCTGGACCGGCACATCGCCATCGTCGGCATGGCCGGCCGGTTCCCCGGCGCGGGCACGGTGGACGAGTTCTGGCGCAACCTGTGCGACGGCGTCGAGTCGATCACCTTCTTCAGCCCCGACGAGCTGATCGCCGCGGGTGTCGACCCAGCGCAGGTCCGCGACCCGGCCTACGTGCCGGCGCGGCCGGTGCTCGACGACGTCACCGGCTTCGACGCCGCGTTCTTCGGCCTCAGCCCGCGCATGGCCGCACTGACCGACCCGCAGCAGCGGCTCTTCCTGGAGGTCTGCTGGGAGGCACTGGAGCAGTCCGGCTACGCGCGGCCCGGCGAACGCGGCCGGGTCGGCGTCTTCGGCGGCTGCAACCTTTCGACGTACCTGCTCGGCATCGCCGGTCAGTTCACCTCCGACGCCGACGCCAGCATCTACGAGCTGGTGATGGGCAACGACAAGGACGCGCTCACGACCACCGTGTCGTACCTGTTCGACCTGCGCGGCCCGAGCATGGCGGTGCAGACGTTCTGCTCGACGTCGCTGGTTGCGGTGCACACCGCGATGCGCAGCATCCGGGCCGGTGACTGCGAAATGGCGCTCGCCGGCGGTGTCTCGGTCCGCGTGCCCGACCGGATCGGGCACCTGCACTCCCCCGGCGGCCAGGAGTCGCCGGACGGGCACGTCCGCACCTTCGACGCCCAGGCCCACGGCAGCATGTTCGGCGACGGCGCCACCGTCGTCGTGCTCAAGAAGCTCGGCGCGGCCCTGCGCGACGGCGACCACATCTGGTCGGTGATCCGCGGGTCGGCGATGAACAACGACGGCGCTCTCAAGGTCGGCTACACCGCGCCGAGCGTGGGCGGGCAGTCGCGGGTGATCGCCGACGCGATGGCCGACGCACGTGTCGCGGCCGAGGACGTCGGTTACGTCGAGGCCCACGGCACCGCGACCGAGCTGGGCGACCCGATCGAGGTCGCCGCGCTGACCCGCGCGTTCGGGGACACGGCCGAAAAGCAGTACTGTGCCCTGGGTTCGGTGAAGCCGAACGTCGGGCACCTCGACCGCGCCGCGGGCACGGCCGGGCTGATCAAGGCGTCGCTGGTCGTCCGCGAGGGCCTGATCCCGCCGACGCTGCACTACACGGCGCCGAACCCGGAGATCGACTTCGCGCACAGCCCGTTCCGGGTGGCCGCCGAGCTCGCGCCGTGGAACACCGACGGCGGCCGGCCGCGGATCGCCGGGCTCAACTCGCTGGGCATGGGAGGCACCAACGTGCACGTCGTCGTCGAACAGCCACCCGACCGACCCGCGCCGCCGCCGGGTGACCCGGACACCGAACGCCGCTATCAGGTGCTGCCGGTGTCGGCCCGCACCGCGGACGCGGCCGACGCGGCCGCCCGGCGCCTGGGCGAGCACCTCGCCGCGACGCCGGACGCGCGCCTCGCCGACGTCGCGTTCACGCTCCAGGAGGGCCGCAAGACGTTCGAACACCGGCGCACCGTCGTCGCGTCCGATGTGGACAGTGCGGCCACGGCCCTGGCCGATGCCCCGGCGGCCCGCGTCGAGCCGGTGCAGGACCGGCCCGTGGCGTTCCTCTTCGCCGGTGTCGGCGAGCAGTACCCCGGCCTGGTCGGCGAGCTGTACCGGCGCGAGCCGGTGTTCCGCGCCCACCTCGACGAGTGCCTGGCCCACCTCGACGCCGACGGCGACCTCGTCACCGGCGCCCGCGGCGGCGGGCCGAGCCTGGCGGCGCTGCTGGGCCGTAGCGGCGACGAGGACCCGCGCGCCGACCGGCTGCAGCGGACCGAACTCGCGCAGCCACTGATGTTCGCCGTCGACTACGCTCTCGCCCGGACGCTCATGGCCTGGGGGCTGCGACCTGCCGCGATGCTCGGCTACAGCCTCGGCGAGTACGTCGCCGCCTGCCTGGCCGGGGTGCTCTCGCTCGAGGACGCCCTGGCGCTGGTCGCCAAGCGGGCGGAGCTGATCGCCGCGCTGCCGGGCGGGTCGATGGCCGCGGTGCCCCTGTCCGCCACCGACCTGGAGGCGCGGTTCGGGCTCGCCGCCCGCGGCCTCGACGTCGCCGCCGTGAACGGTCCGGACCTCGTCGTGGTGGCCGGGGAGAGCGAGGCGGTCGAGCAACTCGCGCAGGATCTGCGGGCCGCCGACGTCCCGTGCCGGCCGCTGCGCACGAGCCACGCCTTCCACTCGCGGATGCTGGCGCCCGCCGCGGCCGAGCTGACGGCGTGGATCGCCGCGAACGTCACGTTGAACACGCCGCAGCTGCCCTATCTGTCCAATGTGACCGGAGAGCACGCGACCGCGGAACTGGTCACCGAGCCCGGCTACTGGGCGCGGCACATGTGCGAGACCGTCCGGTTCGCCGACGCGGCCGCCGAGTTGCTCGCCGACGAGCACCTGGCCGTGGTCGAGATCGGCCCCGGCCCGTCGCTCGGCGCGCTGCTGCGCGGGCTGAGTCCGGCGAGCCGCTGGCCGATGATCACCGCCACGCTGCCCGCCGCCGACGACCGGCGGCCCGCCGACGAGGTCCTCACCGACTGCCTGGCCCGCCTCTGGCTGCTCGGCGCGAACCTCGACTGGTCGGCCTACCACGGCCGCGGCACCGCGACGCCCGTCTACCGCGGGTCCGCCCCGGGCCGCGTGCCGCTACCGACCTATCCCTTCCAACGCCAGCACTACTGGATCGAGGCGGCTCCCGTCTCGGGTGCCACCCGGGTCGAAACGCCCGCGGAGGGTCCCCTGGAGGAGTTCGACCGGATCCCGCTGCTCCCGGAGGAGCAGTGGATCAACCTGCCCGTGTGGCGCCAGACCTCGGCCGCGCCCGCCGCGCCGCAGGCCGCGTCCTGGCTGGTGTTCGCCCGTCCCGGCCGCGCCGAGGACGTCCTCGACGGGATCCGCCGCACCGGCGACCCGGTGACCGTGGTCCGGCCGGGCGCGGGGTACCGGCCGGGCCCGGACGCCACCGTCCGCCCCGGCGACGTCGGCGATCTGCTGAAACTGCTGCGCGACCTCAAGCGCGGCGGCACCCGGCTCGACCGCGTCGTCCACCTGTGGAACCTCGACGACGACTCCCTGTCCCTCGGCCTGCACACGCTCGTCGCGCTGGCCCGGGCCGCCGGTGAGCTGGGCCTCGGCGGCTGGACGCTCGACCTCGCCGCCACCGGCACCCAGCGCGTCCTGCACGACGGGGAGCTGCGGCCCGACGCGGCCACGCTCACCGGCCCCAACCTGGTCATCCCGATGGAGTACCCGGCTGTCCAAACGCGACTGATCGACGTCGACGCGGCCGCCGGCGCCGCCGCGGTGGTTGCCGAACTCCACCGCCCCGCCCCCGGCCGCACGGTCGCCCTGCGCGGGTCGCGGCGCTGGCTGCCCGGCTACGAAGTCCTGGCGCCGCAACCGATCGAACAGGCTCAGTCGGTACTCCGCGACCAGGGCACGTACTTGATCACCGGCGGGCTCGGCGGCATCGGCCTGGCGATGGCCGAGCGGCTGGCCCGCGACAGCCACGCGAAAATGGTGCTGTTCGGCCGCCGCGGCCTGCCTCCGCGCGACCGCTGGGCCGGGATCGCCGACGGCACCGACGAGGTGCCCGGCACGATCCGCGACCGCGTCGCCCGCGTGCTGGCGGTCGAGGCGCTCGGCGGGCAGGTGGTCGTCGTCGAAGGTGACGTCGCCGAGGAGACCGACGTGCGGCGCGCGGTCAGCGTGGCCCTCGAGGAGTTCGGGGCGCTGCACGGCATCCTGCACACCGCGGGCGTGCCGGGCACCGGGCTGATGCAGTTCAAGGAGCCCGGCGACGCCGACCAGGTGCTCGCGCCCAAGCTGCCCGGTTCCCGGGCGCTCAGCGCGGCCACCGCCGGGCTGGACCTGGACTTCGTGGCGCTGTTCTCCTCGATCACGTCGGTCACCGGCGGCGGTCCCGGCCAGGTCGACTACTGCGCCGGCAACGCGTGGCTCGACGCCTACGCCGCCCACCACGGCGGCCGCACGGTGTCGATCTCGTGGGGCGAGTGGACCTGGAACGCCTGGGACGACGGGCTTTCCGGCTACGAGGAGGACATCCAGACCTACTTCCGCGAGCACCGCGCCAAGTTCGGCATCGACTTCGACCAGGGCTGGCGCACCCTGTTGCGTGCGCTGGCCTCGGGCGAACCGCACGTCGTCGTGTCCACTCAGGACCTGCCCGCGGTGACCGCCGTGGCGGCCCGCTTCAGCGTCGACGCGGTCACCTCGGCCGCGCACGGCGGCTCGACGGCGGACCGGCACCCGCGGCCCGAGCTGGTCACGCCGTTCCAGGAGCCCGAGGGCGACGCCGAACGCACGGTGGCGGAGGCGTGGTGCGAAGCGCTGCGCCTGGACCGGGTCGGGGCGTCCGACAACTTCTTCGAACTCGGCGGCACGTCGTTGCTCGGCATCTCGCTGCTGGCGACGCTGCGCACGGCGTTCCCCGACGCGGAGCTGCCGCCGCACATCATCCACGAGGCCCCGACCGTCGGCGCGCTCGCGAAGATCGCCGCCGGCGACGCCGGAACCACCGAACCCGCACCCGACACCCAGGCGCAGGGACAGCTGCGCCGCTCCGGCATCAAGGCCGCGGCCGCCCGACGGCGCCGGGCCTGAACCAGAAGTCAGTCCACAGAAAGGGAACAGTCATGGCAGTCACGGGAGTGGTGGGCGCCGGCGTCATGGGCATCGGCGTCGCCCAGGACTTCGCGGCCGCCGGCCACGAGGTCGTGCTGGTCGACACCGACGAGCGCATCCTCGACGAGGCTCGGGCCGCGATCACGCGCAACTGCCGGCTCAGCCGGCTCATGGGCGGCCCCGCGCTCGACGCGGACGAGATCCTCGCCCGGATCACCACCGCGGTCGGCCTGGCCGCGCTGGACAAGACCGAGATCCTCGTCGAGAACGTGACCGAGGACTGGGACATCAAGGCCGCGGTGCATGCCGAGCTCGACGAGGTGTGCGGGCCGGACACGGTGATCATCGCCAACACCTCGGCCGTCCCGATCACCCGGATCGCGTCGGTCGGGAAGAACCCGGGCCGCGTCATCGGCGTGCACTTCATGAACCCGGTGCCGCAGAAGCCCGTCGTGGAGCTGATCCCCGGCTTCCACACCACGCCGGAGACGACCCTGCGCACCCGCGAGCTGCTGACCAGCATCGGCAAGCGCTGGGTCGACGTGAAGGACGCGTCGGGCTTCGTGTCCAACCGCGTGCTCATGCTGACCGTCAACGAGGCCGCCTACCTGGTCCACGAGGGTGTCGCCACGGCCGAGTCGGTCGACGAGGTGTTCCGCGGCTGCTTCGGCCACCCGATGGGCCCGCTGGAGACGGCCGACCTGATCGGCGTCGACACGATCCTCTACAGCGTCGAGGTGCTGTACGAGCACTACGCCGACTCCAAGTACCGCCCGTGCCCGCTGCTCAAGCAGATGACCGACGCCGGCCTGCACGGCCGCAAGAGCGGCCGCGGCTTCTACACCTACAGCTGACCACTTCCCCGGAAACCGAAGGAGAACCTGCCATGTCCGAGACCACCGGCGACATCCTCGCCTTCATCACCGGCCGCTTCCCGCAGGCCGCGATCACCGAGACCGAGGACATCTTCTCGCTCGGCTACATCAACTCCCTGTTCGCCATGGAGCTGGTGATGCACCTGGAGAAGACCTTCGGCGTCACCATCCCCAACGACGAGCTGCGGATCGACAACTTCCGCACCGCGGCGGCGATGACCGACCTGGTCGGCCGCCTGCGCCCGGCCGCGACGGTGGGCTGAGCCGTGCCGGAGGTACTCACCGCGGTCCGCGCGCCCGGCCGCGGGGCCGCGCGGGCCTTCGTGGACGAGCACGTCGTGCCCTTCGCCGACGCGTGGGACAAGGCCGGGCGGATCCCCGAGGACCTGCTGGACAAGATCGCCGAAGCGGGGCTGTGGGCACCGTTCCTGCCGCCCGCGCTCGGCGGCGCCGGCACGGACATGGTCACCCTCGGCGAAATCCACGAGGAGGTCGGCCGCGGGTGCTCGTCGGTCCGCAGCCTGCTGACCGTGCACACCATGCTCTCCTGGGCGTTGCTGCGCTTCGGCACCGAGGCGCAGCAACACCGGTGGGGGCCGGAGCTGGCGAGCGGGCGTGTCCTGGGCGCGTTCTGCCTGTCGGAGCCCGGCGCTGGCAGCGACACGGCCGCGATCACCACCACCGCCACCCCCGACGGCGGCGGCTGGCGGCTCGACGGCCTCAAGAAGTGGACCACCAACGGGCAGCGTGCGGACCTGTTCCTCGTCTTCGCGAAGGGGCCGGCCAGCACGGTCGCGCTGCTCGTGCCGCGCGACGCGCCGGGTGTCACGGTCACCCCGATCGACGACATCCTCGGCACCCGGTCGTCGATGCTGGCGTCCATCGCCTTCGACGGCGTCCGGCTGGGGGCCGACGCGCTGCTCGGGCCGAGCGGCTTCGCGTCCGGCATGGTCCTCACCGGCACGCTCGACCTCGGCCGCTACAGCGTGGCGGCCGGGTCCGTGGGCATCATCCAGGCCTGCGCGGACGCGTGCGCGGACTACACGACCCAGCGGACCGTCGGCGGACGGCCGCTCAAGGACCTGCCGCTGATCCAGGCGAAGCTGTCGGACATGGTCACCGACGTCCGTGCGGCCCGGCTGCTGCTGGCCGAGGCCGGCCGGCTCAAGGACCGGGGCGACGCGGCCACGATCATGGCCACTTGGGTGGCGAAGTACTTCGCCTCCACGGCGGCCGCGAAGCACGCGTCGGAGGCCGTGCAGGTGCACGGCGCCAACGGCTGCAGCGGGGACTACCCCGTCGCCCGGTTCTACCGGGACTCGAAGGTCATGGAGATCATCGAGGGCAGCACCGAGATCCAGCGGATGACCATCGCCGCCGAGGCCTACCGGAAGCAGGTACCGTGACTATTCTCATCGAACCGGCGCCCGCCAAGCCGGTCCAGGGCAAGATCAAGTGCGTGGTGTGGGACCTCGACAACACCGTCTGGGACGGGGTCCTCCTGGAAGACGGCGACGTCCGGCTGCGGCCGTGGGTGGTCGAGCACGTCAAGCGCCTCGACGCGATGGGCGTGCTGCACTCGGTCGCCAGCAAGAACGACCACGAAGCCGCGATGGCGAAGCTGCGTGAGTTCGGCCTCGACGAGTACTTCCTGTTCCCGCGCATCTCGTGGAACGCGAAGTCGGTGTCGATCGGCCAGATCGCGAAGAAGCTCAACCTCGGGCTCGACGCGTTCGCGTTCGTCGACGACCAGGAGTTCGAGCGCGCCGAGGTGGCGTTCGCGCTGCCGCAGGTGACCACTGTGGACATTCTGGAGGCCGACGAAGTGTTGCGGCGTCCGGAATTCGCGCCGCGCTTCGTCACCGACGAGTCGGCGCAGCGACGCGGGATGTACTTCAGCCAGCTCGCGCGCGACGACGTCGAGGCGGACTTCGCCGGCACCGGCGAGGACTTCCTCGCCAGCCTGGACCTGCGCTTCACCATCGCGCCGGCCCGGCAGGAGGACCTGCAGCGGGCGGAGGAGCTGACCGTCCGCACCAACCAGCTCAACTCGACCGGGCGGACGTACTCCTACGACGAGCTGGACGCGCTGCGTTCCTCGGACGACCACGTGCTGCTCGTCGCGTCGCTGACCGACAAGTTCGGCTCCTACGGCAAGATCGGCTTGGCGCTGCTGGAGAAGGGTTCGCCGGACTGGCGGCTCAACATGATGCTGATGTCGTGCCGAGTGATGTCGCGCGGCGTCGGCACGGTGCTGCTGGGCCACGTGATGGGCCTGGCGCGGGCCGCGGGCGCGGGGCTGCGCGCGGACTTCGTCGAGACCGGCCGCAACCGGATGATGCAGATCACGTACGCGTTCAGCGGGTTCCGCGAGGTTTCGCGGGACGGCGCTCAGGTGGTGCTCGCCGCGGATCTGGACGCGATCCAGGAGCCGCCGGCGTACGTGACGCTCGAGGTGGAGTCGTGACGACCGCCGTCGCGAGCCGCTGGCTGCCGTTCCCCGTGACCGCGGGGAACGTGCGGCTGTACTGCCTGCCGCACGCGGGCGGCTCGGCGTCGGCGTTCCGCTCGTGGATCGGCCGGCTGCCCGGGGTGACGGTGTGCCCGGTCCAGCCGCCCGGCCGCGAGACGCGGCAGCGGGACACCCCGCACACGGCCATGCCTGCGCTCGTCGCCGACCTGGCGGACTTCGTGCTCTCGGCCGGCGATTCGCCTTACGCGGTGTACGGGCACAGTCTCGGCGCCCTCGTGGGCTTCGAGCTGGTGCGGGAGATCGCCCGCCGCGGTGCTTCCCTGCCGGTGCAGCTGGTGGTATCGGGCTGCCCGGCGCCGCAGTGGCTGACCCCGGACGACCCGATCGTCACGGGGATGAGCGACGCGGAGATCGTGGCGCTGCTGCGCACCCTCGGCGGAACGCCGGAGGTGTTCCTGAACGACCCCCGCGTCCTGCGGCTCATCCTGCCGCCGATCCGCGCGGACCTGACGGTGAAGAACACGTACGCGTACACGTCCGGGCCGCCCTTGGAGCTTCCGGTGACGGCCCTGGCGAGCACCGCCGACGTCCGCGCGAGCGTGGAGTCGGTGCTGGCGTGGCGTGAGCAGACGGTCCGGCCGTTCCGCGGACACGTCCTGGACGGCGGCCACTTCGCGGTGCTGGAGCAGGAAGACGTGACCCTCGCCCACCTGGCCGCAGCCCTGCGCCCCTGGTCCTGACCGGGACGGGCAGCACGCGTGATCGGAGGGGCATCAAGCGTGTCTGGAGAGGCATCTCGTGTGATGGGAGGGGCATCTCGTGTGATTGGAGGGGCATCTCGTGTGATGCCCCTCCCATCACGGGAGATGCCCGCCTGATCACGCGAGATGCCCGCCTGATCACGCGAGATGCCCGCCTGATCACGCTTGATGCCCCTCCCGGCCGGCCCCTGAACGTGGTGGGTCCGCCGCCAATACCCCTGGCGGCGGGCCTATCACCCATACCGAAAGGCCCCTTCCCGACTTCGGGAAGGGGCCTTTCGGTGTGCGGGTCAGGGACGCAGCTCGGCGATGCGAGCCGCGAGCAGGCGGACCGTGGGCAGCTCCATGACCGCCGTGGCGGGGAGGGTCCAGTGGGCGGCGATGCGGACCGCGCCGGCCGAGCGGCCGCCCAGCTCGAAGAAGTTGTCGTCCGCGCCGATCTCCTCGTAGCCCAGCGCGGCGGCCCAGCGAGCCGCCACTTCGCGCTCGAGGCCCGCCTCCGGCTCCACGAACGGCGTCCCCAGCGCCGGCCGCGGCCGGGCCGAAGCCGACAGCTGGACGGACTCGGCGGTCGAGACCGGACGAACCAGCGGCACTCCGGAGAGCACGACCTCGGTCAGGTGGTCGGCCGCGGCCACCGCGGCGAGGGTCTCCGGAGACGGGTCCGAAGTGGACACGACGGTGGTCCACCGTCCGCGACCGGCGAGGCGGGCCACCCGCGCCTGAGCCGCCAGCGTGCGTCCGGCCGGATCCGGCCGGACGACGAGGATCCCGCGCCGCCCACCCAGGTCCGGCACGTCGCGGTGCACCTCGGCTTCGGCGTGCCCGGTCAGCTCGCACGGCTCATGATGCAGCCGCCACGACTGGTCGCCGCGCACCGCCAGGGGGGTCTCGGAGTGCAGGATGGCAGCGAGGACCTGGTCGACGGGCACGGAGACGCCGACGTCGACGTGCCGCGCGGTCAAGGCGGTGAGCGCCGCGTGCGACGGCGTGGTCAGATCCGGCCCGAGTACGCCGACAGCGCCGGACGTCAGCGTGACCATCCCGGGCCACAGCCCGGCCGCCACCGCGACGTCCCCGGGTGAACCACCCAGGGCGAAGCCGTACACGACGGTACGCGGTACGACGACCAGCGAGCGCACGAGCGACGGCAGGTCACCCGGGCCCACGACGAAGTCACCGGTGTCCAGGGCGGCGAACCCAGGGCCCGGCCGCACGGTGATCACTTCCGACCCGGCCAGGGTGATGCGGTCGGCCAGGGCCTCGCCGACCGGATCGCCGGCGAACACCAGCCACGGACCCGCCGCGCGCACCCGGCTCTCCAGACCGGTCAGGGACTGCGGGTCGAGCCGCCACGAGGGCACGTAGGCCGCCGGGCGCGGAGCGGCCACCGGATCGACCCAGAACCGCTTGCGCTGGAACGGATACGGCGGCAGCTCGACCCGGCGTGCGGCGCCGCGGTGCAGGGCCGGCCAGTCCGGCGTGCACCCCGCGATCCACAGCCGGGCCACCGTCTCGAGCACCCACGCATCGACGAAGCCACCCTCGACGACGAGCGTGTCGGTGGCGTTCTCGTCCAGCCGGATGCCCAGCCGGGTCAGCCCGGCGGCCAACGCCGACAACGCGCCCGCGCGCGTCGGGGCGGGCGCGGGGACGTCGTCCCCGGCGAGCAGGCGGTGGGCGGCCTCGGCCGTCGACGCCCACTCCGAGCCGCTGCCCGCGACCAGGCGGAACCGCGGGTCCCGGCGACGGGTTTCGCCGTCGACCCAGCGGCCGGGATCGGCCAACGCAGCCAACGCGTCCGAAAAGTCCCGGCACACCACGGCCCGCCGCAGCGCGAAATGGCCGCGCGACACCTGAAGGGTGAAGGCGACGTCGGCGAGGTCCAGGTCGGGATGCGAAGCCAGGTGGGCGCGCAGCCGCGAAGTGACCTCGTCGAGCGCCACGACGTCACCAGCGGAAAAAGTCAGCAGGTAAGGACCGCTCGAAGGCCGGGGTTCCCGGGTCGGCGGCTGTTCGAGGACGACGTGCGCGTTCGTCCCGCCGACCCCGAACGAACTGACCCCCGCGCGCCGGGGCACGGCCGACGCGGGCCAGGGAACGTCGGCGGGCAGCACGGTGAACCGGTCGTCCAGCGCGGGGTTGGGGGTGCGGAACCCGGCGGTGCCCGGCAAGACGCCGTCGCGCAGGTTCAGCGCCGCCCGGATGAGCGAGGTGACGCCGGACGCCCGGTCGAGGTGCCCGATGCTGGGCTTGACCGAGCTGAGCACGCACGGCGCAGCACGCTCCGGCCCGAAGACGCGGTTCAGCGCGGCCAGCTCGATCGAGTCGCCCAGCGGCGTGCCGACGGCATGACACTCCACGTACCCGACCGTCTCGGGCTTCACCCCGGCCACCGCGAGCGCGGTGTCGACCACCGCGGCCTGCCCGGCGACCCCGGGGGCGGGGTACCCGGCGCGGTCCCGGCCGTCGTTGTTGACCGCCGAGCCGAGGATCACCGCGTGCACGACGTCGCCGTCGGCGAGGGCGTCCTCCAGGCGCTTCAAGGCGACGACGGCGGCGCCGGACCCCATCACCGTGCCGTTCGCGGCCGCGTCGAGGGCACGCACCCGGCCGTCGGGTGACAGGATGCTGCCCTCTTCAAAAGAGTGCCCGCCGGTCTGCGGCAGCGGCAGCGCGGCGCCTCCGGCCAGGGCCAGGTCGCATTCGTAGGTCAGCAGGCTCTGGCACGCCAGGTGCACCGCGACCAGCGACGTCGAGCAGTACGTCTGCACGGTGATCGCCGGGCCGCGCAGGCCCAGCTTGTAGGACACGAGCGACGTGAGCGAGTCCCGTTCCACGCCCGCGGAAAGCAGCGGCTTGCCGCCCGGTTCCGCGGCGAGGCCGGGGACGTTCCGGGTCAGGTAATCGGGGAACGCGCAGCCGGCGAACAGCCCGACGGGCACGCCGGGATCCGTCGGCCGGTAGCCGGCCCGCTCCAGCGCCTCCCACGAGCATTCGAGCAGCAGCCGGTGGTGCGGCTCCAGGGTTTCCGCCTCGCGCGGGCCGAGCCCGAAGGCGGCGGCGTCGAACGTCTCGACGCCGCCGGCCACCGGCCCGCCGACGCGGACGTGGCCCGGGGTGGCCGGGTCCACGCCCGCGGCGGCGAGCTCGGCGTCGGTCATCTCCCGCAGGCCGGGGATCCCGGCAGCGAGGTTGCGGCGCAGCTGCTCGACGTCGGCGGCGCCCGGGAAGCGCCCCGCCATCCCGACGAGTGCCACGGCCGATTCGGGTGCCGGTTCCGTCATGGCAGGTCCTTCCGGTGTGTCAGAGCAGGTGGCTGCGGCCCCAGCCGTGGGCGAGGCGGTAGGTGGCGAACGCGCCGGTGGCAAGCCCGATCGCGAGCACGATCAGCGCGGGGCGCAGCATCGCCTCGGCGTTGCCCGCCATGGCCGAGCGGATGAGCGACAGCCCCCAGTAACCCGGGGAGAACGGCGCGATCGCCTGCGCCCACGACGGCATCAGCGACACCGGCAGCAGCGAACCGCCCAGCGAGCTGATGGTGATCGCGCCGAGGTCGACCGCCACGATCAGGTCACCGCGGCTGCGGACCACAGTGGACAGTGCGGCGCCCATGGCCAGGAGCATGAAGCCCCACAGGCACATCGCGCCGAACACCAGGCCGGGCGAGACCGGGAACGGCATGCCGACGACGAGCCAGCCGTAGATGATCAGCACGCCCTGCTGGATCAGCAGCACGACGAACACCGGGACCGCCTTGCCGATCAGCAGTTCCGCGCGGGCGGCGCGGCTGGCACGCAGCCGGTCCCACGTGCGCCACTCGCGTTCGACGAAGATCGCGTTGCCCACGATCGCCATGGCGAACACGGAGAACATCACCAGCTGGCCGGTCACGGCCTCGACGGCGCCGGTGCCCAGCGCCTTCACGTACAGCGGCTGGAACAGCACCATGAAGATCATCGGCGTGATCAGGTAGCTGATCAGCTGCGACGGGTCGCGCAGGCGCAGGGTCGCGTTGTAGCGGACCAGGGCGCCGGCCCGGTAAAGGGAGTCAGTGCGCGTCGACATCGGTCACCGCCAGGGAGTGGTAGAGGTCGTCCAGGCTGGGGTTGCGCAGTTCCACGGACTCGACCGGCCGCGACACGGTCGGCAGCAGCTCCAGCAGCGTGCCGGTCGGGTCGGTGGTCGAGACGGTCAGCTGGTCGTCGGCGGTGCGCACGCGGACCTCGCCGGGCAAGCCGGAGAGCAGCTCGTCCGCGGCGCCGCGCGCGATCACGCGGCCCTCGGCAGCCACCGCGATCGTGGCCTGCAGGTCGGTCAGTTCGGTCAGGTAGTGCGTGGTGTAGACCACTGCGGCTCCCTCGCCTGCTCGTTGCTTGACCACGTCGAGCAGCGCCTGACGGGTCTCGGGGTCGGCACCGGCGGTCGGCTCGTCGAGCAGCAGCAGCGCGGGCCGGTGCACCAGCGCCGTCGCGGCCTGCGCCCGCCGCTGCTGGCCGCCCGAGAGCAGGCCGCAGGTGCGGTTCAGGAAGCTCTCCAGCCGCAGCGCGGCCGTGAGGTCGTCGATGGCCGTGCGCAGCGCGGCCCGGCGCAGGCCGGCCAGGCGGCCGTACAGCTCCAGGTGCTCGCGCACGGTCAGCGGGCGGTAGAGGGCGATGTGCTGCGGGGAGATGCCGATGCGGTCGCGGGCGCGCGTCGGCGACTCGCCGTCGACGAGCACCGTGCCGCTGTCCGGGCGCAGCAGCCCGGACACCATCTCGACGAAGGTGGTCTTGCCGGCGCCGTTGTGGCCGACCAGCCCGACGATCTCCCCGGCGGCGACCTCGAGGCTGAAGCCGTCGAGGGCCTGCACTTCGTCGTAGCGTTTCCGGAGGTCGATTGCTTGCAACATGAGGTCGCTCCTTGCGCGTGGGTTCGCGACAAACGGACTGTCGCACGGGGACGGCGGGAGCGGCGGGCTCCCGCGGTGGCAGGAAACTGCCGTCATTCGGAGCCGGCGGACACCGCGCTCAGCGTCTCGCGCAGCGCGACGCGGTCGAACTTGCCGTTGACCGACCGGGGCAGCCGCGGCAGCACCTCGACCCGCCGCGGCAGCATGTACGCGGGCAGTTCCTTGGCCAGCGCCCGGGAAATCGCTTCGGCGTCGCCCTCGGGAGCGACCGCCAGCACGATCCGGTGCCCCAGCACGGGATCCGGCACGCCGAACGCGGCCGCCTCCCCCACCAGGCCGGTGCCGTAGGCGGCCTCTTCGACCTCGGCGGGGCTGACGCGGTAGCCCGACGTCTTGATCATCTCGTCGGTGCGGCCGACGAAGTAGAGGAACCCGTCTTCGTCGCGGTAGACGGTGTCGCCCGACCACACGGCGATTTCCGGGCGCACCAGGCCGTCCGGGCCCGGTACCGGGCGGAACCGCTCGGCCGTGCGCTCGGGGTCGTTCCAGTAGCCGAGTGCCACGAGCGCGCCGCGGTGCACCAGCTCGCCGTGCTCGCCGGGCGGGCAGGGCGAGCCGTCGGGGCGCAGCACGAGGACTTCGGCGTTCGGGATCGCCTTCCCGATCGAGCCGGGACGGCGGTCGGCCTCCGCCGGGTCGAGGTAGGTCGAGCGGAACGCCTCGGTGAGGCCGTACATCAGGAACGGTTGCGCCGCCGGGAAAAGCTCACGCAGGCGCGTCAGCGTGGCGCGGGGCATGCGGCCGCCGGTGTTGGCGAAGTACCGCAGCCGCGCGGTCGCCTCGGCGGGCCACTCCTGCGTCACCAGCTGCAGCCACAACGGCGGCACGCAGGTCAGCGCCGTGACGCCGTGGCGGGCGCACAGCCGCACGACCTCCTTGGGCAGCAGGTAGTTCACGAGCACCACGTGCGCGCCGGCGGCGAACGCGGTGGTGAGCTGGCTGAACCCCGCGTCGAAGCTCAGGGGCAGCGCGGCGAGCACGACGTCGTCACGCGTGTGGCCGAGGTAGTCGGCCACACTCGCGGCGCCGGCGAGCAGGTTGCGGTGGGAAAGCACGACGCCCTTGGGGCCGCCGGTGCTGCCGGAGGTGTACATGATGGCGGCCGCGTCGTGGTCGATCACCGCGCCGGCGCCGGGCACCGCGACCGGCTCGGCCGCGGTCAGGGCGTCCCACCCGGGCGAACCGAACACCACGACCGGGGTGCCCTCGGGGACCGCTTCACGGATCGTCACCAGCCGCTCGGCGGTCGTGAGCACCACCGCCGGTGTGCAGTCGGCGGCCACGTGGGCGATGTGCCGGCTCTTGAACAGGGGGTTCAGCGGCACCAGCACCGCGCCCGCGGCAGCGGCCGCGAACAGCGTGACCACCGTCTCGAGCCGCTTTTCCGCGTACACCGCCACCCGGTCGCCGCGGCGCACGCCGAGCCGGTGCAGGCCGTGGGCGACACGCGCGACGCGGTCGGCGAGCTCGCCGTAGGTCAGCGTCCGGTCCTTGTGGGTCAGCGCCGGATCGCCGGGCGCGCCGTGGGCCAGCAGCTCGTCGAGCCGCACCGGGGCTGCCTCAGACATCGGCGGGCTCCGGGACGACGTACTCCGCGACGGCGGCCCACAGGCTGCCCGCGGTGGCGAAGGTGTCCTCGGTGAGCAGCTCGTCCGGCAGCTCGAACCCGAAGGTCTCCTCCAGGTCGGTGACGAGCTGCACGACGCCCATCGAGTCGAGCCCGAGCGCGGCGAGGTCGTCGTCCTCGGCGATCCGGCCCTCGAGCGCGTAGGGCAGGTGCGCGATCAGGATCTCGAGGAACCCTGGAGGGATGGGGAATTCAGGCATTTCGTCACCCTGTTTCGCTTCGGCGGTCAACCGTGTCCTCCCGAGGACACCACCGGCCGGACTCACCGGGCCATCACCGCGCTCTCGTCCCGCCACCGCCGGGCGAGAGCGGCGTGAGAGCGCCCCGAGAAGACCGGCTGCGACGGTGAAAGAGCAGTAACAACCGCGGCTTCGCCACGGGCCGGGGGCTCCGCCACCCGGAACCCCCGAAACCCCGTAGTAGCCGGATCCTTGGAGGCACGATGTCGACGGTCACTCTCCCGCCGCCCGGGGCGTTCTCCGTGCCCGAGCCCGACCCGGAAGCTGAGCTGTACCGCTACGCGGCGCGCTGCGGCCGGATCGCCTCCGTGAACACCGCCGCGGCGCACCTCGGCCTGCCCGCCGACACCGTGCACGCGGCCGCCGTGCGGCTGGTGGAGCTGCACCTGCTGCGGGCCGAACCGGACGGCGGCCTCGTGCCCCGGGAACCGGAAGCGGCCGCGGAGCTGGTCGTCACCCCCTTGGAACGCGCGATGTACGAACGGCGGGAGCTGGCCGACCGGCTGCGTGAACGCATCGACGGCATCACCCGCGCCCCGGCCGGCGTCACCGGCCACGCGGGCGCGCTCGACCGCCTGGAGGGCGTCGCCGAGATCCGCGGCCTGGTGAAGCTGGCGGCCGAGGTGTGCCGCGACGAGCTGGTGGTCCTCCACCCGGGCGAGGCGGCCGACGACCTGGTCGACGAGCTGCTGGACGCGTGCTACTCGGTCCTGGGCGACGGCGTCGGCGTCCGGGTGGTGTGCCCGCACCGCAGCCGTGCCGGCTACGCGGCACGCGCTCGGTTGACGCAGCTCGCCGGCCGCGGAGCCCGCATCCGCACGCTCAGCCGCGTCCCGCAGGCCGCCGTGGTCTTCGACCGGTCCCTGGCGGTGACGCTGGACGTCGCCGACCTTTCCGCCCGCCGGGTGCGCGACCAGGGCATGGTGCGCTTCCTGCTGGGCCTGTTCGACCAGCTGTGGGACGGCGCGACGCCGTTCTCGGCCGAGGACCAGGGCTACAGCGGCGAGATCGCCCACGACCTGCAGCAGGCCATCGCGCGCCTGATGGCCCAGGGCTTGACCGACGAGGTCGTGGCCCGGCGGCTGGGGATGTCGGTGCGGACGTGCCGCCGTCACATCGCCGCGATGCTCCAGAACCTCGACGCGGTGTCCCGCTTCCAGGCCGGGGTGCAGGCGGCTTCGCGGTTCACCCTCGCCTGAGCACCACACGAGAAGGGGCCTTCCGCACGCGGAAGGCCCCTTCTCCTTGCCCGCCCTACCAGCCGGCGGCCTCGGCCACGACGCCGTAGGTGCGCCGGAGGTCGGTCATCCGGTAGATGCCGGCCTCCGGGATCCGGACGCCGTACCGGCGCTCGATCCGGGCGAGCAGCTCGATCACCACCACCGAGGTGACCCCCAGATCACCCGCGAACGAGGCCGCGGCGGTCACCTCGCCGGCGGGAACCGAGAACAGGTCGGCGGCCAACGCCGCCAGTTCGTCGAAGCGGGCCGGGACAACGGCCACCGAAGGCGTGGCCGCGCGGCGGAACGGACGCGGCGGCCGGGCGCACCCCGCCGCCGCGACCGCGACCACCAGGTCGGCCTGGTGGCTCAACGTCACCACGATCTCCTCCAGGCCGGCCTCCTCGGCGATCTCCGCCGCGCCGCCGCCCAAGGTCACCAGCGGCGCTCCCCAGTCGTCGTTGGTGACCTCGATGTCACGCCAGCGCAGCCCCTGGCCGAACCCACGGCCCAGCATCTTGCACGTGGCCTCCTTGACGGAAAACCGCCCGGCCAGCCGTTCCAGGGACCGTTCGGCACCCATCCGAGCGGCCTGCTCGAGCTCCACCGGGGTGAAGACGAGCGTCCGGTACCGGGGGTGCACCGCGACCTCCGCGAACCGCGGGATCGACATCAGGTCCACGCCGATTCTCATCCACTCCGCCCCCCGAGCAGGCTCGCCGTGGCCACCGGCGCCGCGGGTGCCAGCCGCAGCGCGGCGACGTCCGTGGCGAGCAGCGCCAGCCAGCCCTCGTGCAGCGGTCCGCGCGTGTGCAGCAGGACGCGTTCGCCGTCGGCGACCACACCTTCGGCCAGCGCCGCGCAGAACGACAGCCACGCGTCGCACGGGCCGCGGCCGGTGAACCGGTGGTCGCCCGCGAACGCGGGTTTCCCTTCCCCGCAGCCGGAAACCGTGAGCGGCGCGGCGGAACCGCGCCGCAGCCGGAAGCCGACCGCGGCGAACCGCGGGGGGCCGGCCGCCTCGTCGGCGAACAGCGGCTCGTCGCAGAGGACGGCCGTCGCCTCGCGGTCGACCGCCCACTCCAGCAGCCCGAAGACGGTGGTGCCGCCGAGTTCGTCGAGGTGCGAAAGGCCGACGTCCTCGCCCGCCCAGCCGCTGCGGTGCACCAGCCCCGCCAGCGCGGCCACGTTCGGATCGCGCAGCGGCCCCGAACGCACGAAGAACAGCGGCTGCGGCGCTGCGGGCGGGCCGAGGGCGGCGAGCACCTGCGCGGCGACGTCGACGTCGTCGTCCTCCGGGATCCGGACCATCAGGCGGGACCGGGGAATTCCGGCCGCGGCCAGCCGTTCCGGCGGGACCAGGCCGGCGGCACCGGGCAGCGACGCCAGCGGGACGTAGTCCTCGCGCCGGGCCGCGGCGAAGGCGATCGTGTCGATCCCGAGGTCAGGCATCGGCGTCTCCCGCCTGGTACCCGCGCGCCACGTGCAGCCGGTGGATGTTGCTGGTGCCCTCCATGAACTCGAAGGCGTGGACGTCGCGCGTCCACTTCTCCAGCAGCGGGTGCTCGATGAGGCCGGCCGGGCCGAGCGCGGCCGACGCCCAGTGCGCCGTGCCGACCGCCAGGCCGACCGCGCCGAGCTTCGCGGCGCTGGAAAGGTAGCCGCGCTCGGGGTCGCGGTCGATCCGCGCCGCCGCCTCGTACACCAGCTCCCGGCCCGCTTCGGCACGCGCGAGAGCCAGCTGGCCGCCGGGGGCGTTCTTGCGGTGGTCCAGCACGTATTCGACCATCGCCAGTGCGGTGCCCACGGCGGACGCGGCGATCCGCACCCGCATGTGGTTGAACGTCGTGATGGCGGCGAAGATCCCCCGCCGGGTCACCGGGAGGTGGTCCCCGAGCATGCGGCCCGCCGGAATGGCCACGTCCGAAAAGGACAGCCGGCTGATGTAGGCGCCGCGCAGGCCGATCATGTCGAGCTTTTCGCCGTGCCAACCGGGTGCCGGGACCTCGACCAGCGCCGCGCGGATCGACAGCGCGCCGCGGCCGGTGCGGCCGAACACCACGCCGACGCTGCCGCGCGCGGCGTTGCCGACGTAGCACTTGCCGCCGTTGAGGCGCCAGCCCTCGCCGTCGCGGTCGAAGCGGGTCTCCATCGCCGTCGCGTCGTTGCCGCGGCTCTCCTCGGTCATCGCGAAGAACGACCAGCGACGGCCGCCGTGCATCCGCGTGAAGAACCACTCCTGCTGCTCGGGCGTGCCGAGCAGCTCCACGAACACGCCGGCCAGGCCGGGTGACGGGCAGGCCAGGATCGCGCCGACGTCACCGCGGGCCAGTTCGATCAGCCCCGCCACGTTCTCCAGGCACGAGCCACGTTCCATCGCCCGCAGCAACGGCGTCGACGGCAGCGACTCGCGGTACTGCGGCGGCGTGTCGGCCTGCCGGACCATCTCGAACACGGGCGAGTTGTAGTGCTCGTCCATCGCGTCCGGGTCGGTGTCGATGGCCAGGGCCCGCGACCGCAGGTCCGCGGCCGCCTCCCGGCTCAGGTCGCGGACCGCGCGGACGCGTTCGCTCAGCTCGATCATGCCGGTTCTCCTTCCGGTTCCCGGTCCACCCAGGTGCCGGCCACCAGTGCCGAGACGTAGAGCGACCGCGCGGGTGAGGTGGCCAGGAAGCCCGAGGCGCCGAGGTGCTGGGCCACCCGCCAGCCCAGATCGTCCAGCTCGCGGTGGACGTCGGCCACGGCGACCGGGTGCCGCTGCGAACGCACGTGGGCGCGCAGCCGTTCCACCGCGGCCATCACGTCGCCGATCGCGCCGGCGATCAGCTGCTTGCGGATCAGCGGTTCGTCGCCGGCGGTGCGGTGTGACAGGTGCTCGACGACGTGGTCGAGCACCGAGCGCAGCACCCCCAGCCGAACAGCGGCCAGGTGCCGGCCGAAGTCGGCCAGCTCGTGGGCGTCACGCTCTTCGCGTGGCCGGCCCGGGCAGGCGAGGAAGACGATGTCCTCGCGGTCGGCCAGGCTGTGCGTGCGCACTTCGGCGCCTTCGGGCACGGCGCCGGCGGGCACGGCCGCGTACCGGCCGGGGGCCAGCCGGTCGGCCGGGGTGGCGGGCAGGGCCGCGGCGAGGCCGGCGGCGAGGCCGTCGCTGCGCGCGGTCCGCTCGCATTCGAGCAGGCTGGTGGTCACTGTTCCTCCACGACCTCGACGATCACCGACTGGAAGTAGGCGCCCTGGCCCACGGAGACCAGGGCGCAGCGCTGTCCGGGACGCAGCCGTCCGGCCGCGTCGGCGTGCTGCAGGGCGAGCAGGGAATCGACCCCGAAGTTGTGCCCGCGCGCGGCGACCAGCTCCAGGGGGATCCGGTCGAACGGGAACCCGGACAGCCCGCTGAAGGTGCGCCAGAACATGCGGTTCGACAGGTCCGGCAGCACCCAGTCCACATCGGACAGTGTGAGGCCGGCATCGTGGGCCGCGGCGCCCACGACCGCCGCCGCCTGCTCGCAGCAGACCTTGCCGAAGAGCGTGAACTCCTCCTTGGTCATGCGCAGGCTGCGGTGGAACCGCGTGTCGCGGGCGCTCGCGCCGCCGAGGTAGCGGTAGCGCGCCGGGCCGCGGGACACCATCAACGCTGCCGCGATGTCGCCCGCGACCGTCGTGCCCGGGATGTAGCGGCCGCGGTCGCTCGCGCTGCCCTGGTCGCCGCCGAGCACGAGCACCCGGTCTTCCGGCGCCGCGCCGGGCCGGGCCAGGTAGCGCCGGGCGAGTTCGACCGAGCGCAGCACCGACGTGCAGTTGACGTGCGACACCCCGAAGAACGGGACGCCCGGCAGGCCGAGCGCGTCGCGCAGCCGATCCGGGAACGTGCCGCACAGGTCCAGCTCGGCGATGAGCAGCGTGTGGCCGTAGAGCACCAGGCTCGCCGGCCCGCCGCCGAGCGCGGTCCGCCCGGCCTCGGCCAGGTGGTCCGCCATCCGCTCGCCCGGCGCGAGCACCGGGCTGTCGCGCAGGCCGTAGATGCGGCCGAACATCCGCCGCTCCAGCGGCTTGGCGCCCGACCGCACGAGCACGTCGTCGACGGCCTCGACGCGGCCGGGCAGCCGCACGGCGACCCGGGACAGCCCCGTGTCCATCAGTGCTCCCTCCCCGGCACCAGCAGGCACGTGCGGAAGGCGCCGCTCGCGGGTGCGGAATCGACCGGCACCGCCGGTCCGGACAGCAGTCGCGTGCCCATCACTGCTCCCTCCCCGGCACCAGCAGGCAACTGCAGAACGTGCCGCCCGTGGGCTCGAAGTCGGCCAGCAGCACCGGTTCGTCCAGCGGCCACAGGCGCGCCAGACCCGCCCACACGCCGGTGCACCACAGGTCCGGGACCGCTTCGACGCGGCCGGCGTACGGGGTGCCCGCCAGCCGCTGGGCGAGGCCCGCACCGGCCAGTACCCGGACGCCCGGGTGCCGGTAGAGCACGTCGGCCAGGGCGAGGGTGGCGGTGTGCGGCCCGGTTTCGCCGAGCCGTACCTCCTCCAGCTCGGTCACGGCGACGTCGCCGGTCGAGCCGGCTTGCAACAGCACCGCGGCGTCGGGGCGGTGCGTGGCCGGGTGGCCGCTGTCCCACAGCACGGCGTTCTGGTCGTACACCAGCAGTGCCGCCGAAGCCGCCTCGCCGAGCCGGCACATGCCGTCCAGCAGGCGCAGCGCGGTGAACGCCGCGCCCGGCCCCGGTCCCGCCACCGAGCACGGTTCCGGGTTCCCGGGCAGCCGTCCGGCGAGGTAGCAGCCGGCGACCTCCGAGTGGTACAGGTCGGGCGAGTGGTAGGCGAGCACCACCGCGTCCAGCGGCGGCAGCGGGGTGCCCGCGTCCGCCAGCAACGCCTCGGTCATCTCGATGAACCCGTTGCCGGTGCGGGCGAGGAAGTCCTCCTGGTCCGCCGCGGCGCCGAAGGTCTCGACCATGAGCCGGGCCAGCTCCGGGCGCATCCCGAACACGGGCTTGGCGCGCTCGGTGAACACCCGGTGCGTCACGCCGGTCAGGTGCACCCCGGCCGGGCGCGGGGGGCCCGCGGCCCGTCCCGGGGGCGCGAGCGTCTGTGACATCCGGGGCTTCGGCCCGGGCCGGGGGCTCCGCCACCCGGACCCCCGAAGAAGCTGCAGGGACATGGCTCAGACCGCCGCGGCGGCCCTGGCGAAGGCCGACTCGATGTAGTCGGTCAGGCTGCCGACCGTGCGGAAGACCTCCGGGCCCAGCTCGTCCGGGTCGATCTCGAGGCCGATGGTGTCCTCGAGGCTCATCAGCAGCTCGATGACGCTGGTGGAGTCGAGCGCCAGGTCCTCGAACAGGCGCAGCTCCGGCGTGACGCCGCCGATCTCCTTGTTGAGCACGGCGGACAGGGCGATCTCCAGGTGGGCGACGATCTCGGTGCGGTTCATCTCGGCTCACTTCCCATGGTGTCGGAGGGCTGGTGCAGGTGCTGCTTGCGCAGCAGGTCCGCGGGCTCGTCGCGGTCGCGGACCAGGAAGGCCCGCCCGCCGCGCACGAGCACCTCGGCGGGGAACCCGTGGCTGAGGAACAGCCCGGGCGAGGCCGACGGCCCGTAGGCGCCGGAGTTCAGGACGCCGACCAGGTCGCCGGCGCGCAGGTCGGGCAGTTTCACCTGCTTGAGCAGGGTGTCGTTGGGCGTGCACAACGGGCCGGTGACGGTCCACGGGCGCGGCTCGACGGTGTCGTCGGTGTCCTCGCCGGCCTCGCGCGGGGTGAGCAGCACGGCCGGGAAGTTGCGCTTGACGAACGAGCCGATGCCGACGGCGGCCATGTGGTGGTGGGTGCCGCCGTCCGCGACCGCGAACCGCTCCCCCATCGACTCCTTGACGTACCGGACGCCGAGCACGTAGACCCCGGCGCGCCCGGCCAGGAACCGGCCGGACTCCATGATCAGCCGCGTACCCGGGTGCGCCCGGTGGAACTCCTCGAGCATCGGGTTGATCACGGCGGCCACGTCGGCGGCTTCGAGGTCGTCCTCGCCTTCGAAGTAGGCCACGCCGAGGCCGCCGCCGATGTCGACGGCTTCCAGGCGGATCCCGGTCTCGGCGGCCACCCGCTCGGCCAGGTCCAGTGCGTAACGCGTGTTCTTGCCGATGACCTCGGCGTCGAGGATGCGCGTGCCCATGTAGACCTGGATGCCGGCGACGTCGGCGTGGCGGTACTCCGCGAGCCGCGGTCCGGCGGACAGGACCTGGGCCTCGTCGATGCCGAACTGGCGGGGCTTGCCGCCCATGGTGAGCCGGGACCCGCTGATCGCGCAGGTGGGGTTGATCCGCAGCAGCACCCGCTGCTGCTTCCCGAACTCGGCGCCGAGCCGTTCGATGTCGTCGAGTTCGTCGAAGGACTCGCAGACGATCGCGTAGACGTCGGTTTCCAGGCACGCCCGCAGTTCCTGCTGGCTCTTGCCGGGACCGAGGAAGATGATGTCCTCCGGCCGCGCCCCGGCGGCGAGTACGGTCTGCAGCTCCACAATGGACGAAACTTCCGCCCGCGCGCCGCCGCCGTGCAGGGCGGCGAAGACGCTGATGTTCGGATTGGCCTTGAGGGAGTAGAACACCTCCAGCGCGGGGTGCAGCACCGCGCGCAGGCCGGTGATCGTCGCGTGCAGGACGTCGCCGTCGTAGACGTAGAGCGGCGTGCCGAAGCGCGCGGCCAGGTCCGGGTAGTCGATGCCGGTCATGCGGTTTCCCCTGCCATTTCGCCGAGGCGGCGCTCGGCCTCGGTCCGGACAGCGAGGGCTTCGTCGGCCGAGTGCCCGACGCAGATCGCGTAGAGACGGCCGTGGAAGGAGCCTTCGCCGGTGGCCGCGGCGTTGAGCGTCGCGAAGTTGTTGACCAGCACGCCGGTGTCGCCGGCGCCGGTGAAGAACAGGTCGCCGAGCGCGGTTTCGACCTCCGCGAAGGTGTGTTCGCGCTGCAGCTTCAGCGAGAAGGTCGCCGCGATGGCGTGTTTGCCCTCGGGGATGAACTTCTCGGCGATCCGGCTCTGGTAGGTCGACATGTTGAACCGGGCGTTGATCTCCAGGCACGGGTAGAGGGTGCCGTCGGCGGCGAGCATCGCGTCGACGCCGACCATCCCGAAGAATCCTTCGTCGTGCAGCGCGCGGCCGATCTTCTCGACGGCTTCGGCCAGTTCGCGGGCCGCGACCGGCGGCAGCTCCACCGGGAAGCGGTGGCCCTGGTGCACGCCGTTCTTCAGCACGGCGGCCTTGACCGTTTCGAAGCGGACGCCACCGGTGCGGGAGACGACGAACTGGTAGTTGAGGTCCTGGGCGTGCTCGATCCACGACTCGACCACGAGGTTCGCCGGCGCGTCGGCGCCGCGGCGCTCGATCAGGCGCAGCAGGCGGTTCGCGCCACGCTCGTCCTCGACGACGACCATGCCGCGGCCGGAGACGCCGAGCGACTCCTTCACCACGACGCGGCCGCCCAGCGCCAGCTGCGCGGTGAGGGCGTCGCGCAGTTCGCCGACCGTGTGCACCACCCGGCCGGGCACCTGACGCAGGCCGAGCGCGTCGACCAGGCCGCGGCTGAACACCTTGCCGTTGACCGCTTTGCAGATCTGCGCGGTCGAGCCGGCCAGCGGCAGCCCGGACTCCTTGGCCAGCGCCTCTTCCGACGCCGAGATGCCCAGCGGCATCAGGTAGGTGTTGCCGTCGGCCAGCTCCCGCAGCTTGCCCAGGAGCTCCGGCGAGTTGAGCGCGTCCTCGGTCACCATCGCGTCCGGGTCGCTGTGCTCGACGATCAGCGTCGAGCCGTCGGCGGCGCCGATCCGCGCGAGGTAGGCGGCGAACGCGGGATCCATGGGTGCCTTGAGCACCACCAGATCGCCCTCGCCGGCGAGCAGCGCGCCCATCTCCTCCATGCGGTTGACCGTGGCCCCCGCGAACGAGATGCCGGCGCCGGGCAGCTTCGGCTCGCCCACCGCCCAGCTGCGCTCCACCTCGAAGTTGTTGACGAAGACGAACCGCGCCCCGGCGTCGCCGATCAGGTCCTTCTTCAGCCGTGCCACGAAATTCATCCCTGGTTCCCTTCTCCGATCTCGACGACGGCCGCCGCGAAGGTCGCCCCGAGGCCGGCCGAAGCCAGCAGCACGAGGTCCCCCGGATCGACCCGCCCGTCCGCGCGCGCCGCCGCCAGGTTGATGAACGGGTCGGAGCTGTAGCAGTGGGCGTACTTCCCGACGTTGTCCAGGAACACGCGGTCCCGCGGCACGCCGAGCGTGCCCGTGATGCGTTTCCAGGACAGCTTGTTGACGTTGTGCGGCAGGATGGCGGTGAGGTCCGCGGCGGCGACCCGGGCGTCGTCGAGCGCGTCCTGCATGACCTGCGCGAGCGCGTCCGGGTAGACGTGCTTGTACCGCAGCTGCAGCGCTTCGTCGCAGTCGATGCCGCGGTAGAACTCGCCCAGCACGGTCAGCGCGCGCCCGAGGACGCGGTCGCCGCGCGGGTCCGGGCCGACCAGCACCGCGGCGGCGCCGTCGCCCTGGATCGTGGTGTCGCGGATCAGCCGGGCCTCGTGCATCAGGACCTTGTCGCCGGTCAGCACCAGCACGCGGTCGCCCGGCGCCGCGGTGGCCAGCAGTGACCGCGCCACGTGCAGGGCGTGGATGCCGACGACGCAGTTGAGGTGGGACAGGCTGAACACGGTGGCGCGGTGCAGCCGCAGCCGCGTCCGCACGTCCTCCAGGAGGCCGGGCGTGGCGACGGCGACGTGCTGCATGGTGTGCGCGTGGACCAGGAACCGGACCGAGTCGCGGTCGGTCCCGGACAGCACGCGCTCCCCCGCACCCGCCAGCAGGTCGGCCAGGTCGAGACCGTCCGCGACGGCGACGCGGTCGAGGCCGAGGAAGCGGGTGAAGAAGCGCAGCTGCGTCGCGTCGAGGCCGAGCGGGCCGGCCAGGTCCGCGACCGGCAGGCTCGTCTCCGGCACGAACGACGCCACCCGTTCCAGGCGCGGTGCTTCGAGCAAGGACATGGTTTCCTCCATCTCCGGACGGCTCAGCCGCGCACGAGCTCGTGTGCGAGCGCGGACAGGGAACGGGCGGTGGTGAACGGGACCAGCTCGGCCGACCAGCCGCGCTCGTGCAGGGCGGCCACCACGCGGGGCAGGCGCAGCACGCGGCCGCCCGCGCCGATGTAGCTGCGGGCCGCGTCGACCTCGCCGAGGCCGTTGACCTCCGCGACGACGTCGGTGAGCACCCGCTCGGCGGGCGCCGGCGCGGTTTCCGCGAGGTCAGTCGTGACGCCGGCGCTCGGCCGCGGTGGTGGCGGGGCGAAGCCGATGAGCGCGGCAGCCTCGCTGACGCGCAGGTCGGTGCCGGGGTCACGATGGGCCTCGACGAGCCGGGCGTAGCCGCGCAGGAACTGTTCGACGGCCTCGGCATCCAGCACGGCGTCCAGTGCCTGCAGGGCCAGCGTGATGCCGTCGGCCCATTCGTAGACGCGCAGGTAGCTGTCGGAGCCGGCCCGCGCCCAATCCGCGGGCGCCGCGTTGACCGCGTACCGGTCGCGCTTGGCCCGGCACGAGCGCGGCGCGTGGTCGAGGAAGTTCAGCTCCGCCACCACGCGCACGGGCATCCCGCGCCGCGCGCTCTCCGCGGCGATCAGCTCGTACACGCGGTCGTAGGGCACGTGCGCGTTCGCCATCGCCTGGCTCACGCGGGCGGCGGACGCCTTGACCACGGACGAGAACCGCGGATCGCCGTCGAGGTCGGCGAGCACCGGGGTCGGGTAGGACAGGCAGGTGACGGCGTCGCCGAAGCCGCTGGCGTCCCGCTGGCTGGTGTACATCCGGTGCGCGACGAGCGTCTCGCCGGTGTAGGCGGCGAGCGTGACCGCGTAGGCGGCGAGGTGCACGGCCGAGGGCCAGACGTGCTCGCGCGCCGCGATCGCCCGGGCGGCCGACAGCAGCGACGGCACGGTGTAGGAGGCACTGTGCGCGGCCTCGGAAGCCTTGCGGCGCGCGGAAAAAACGTCGGCGGGGAGATTTGCGACGATGTCGCGCCAGTACCTCAGCGCCGGTTCGACGTCGGCTTCGGTGCGGCTCTCCTCGAAGCGTGCGAGGTCGACGGGCTGGTGTTCGACCGGTCCCAGCACGGCGGGCCGGCCCTCGGTGCGCGCGGCCAGCAGCTCGTCGAGCTCGGCGGCCAGGCGGTCGAGGGCGACGTCGTCGAAGGCCAGGTGGTTGAAGACCAGGTGCAGCCGCACGAGCCGGCCGCCGGTGGTGACCACGCAGGCCCGCATCGGCCAGTCGCGGGCCAGGTCGAACGGAGTGCGGGTGAGCCGCGCGATGACGTCCACGGGCGCCGGGGTGCCGTCGTCCTCCGTGGTCGCCTCGGTGACCGGCTGCGGCGCCGGCGGCTGCACGAGCTGACGCGGCCAGGCACGCCCGTCCGCCGCGGTGCCGGTCAGGTCGTAGACCGTGCGCAGCACCTCGTGCCGGCGCACCAGGTGCGTCAGCGCCGTGCGAACGGCCGCGACCGTGCAGCCCGCGGGCAGCGGGTAGCTGGTGCCGATGTGCGCCTCGTACCGGGACGGCTCAGGCACCCGCAGGTACCGCAGCAGGTGGTGGTGCTGTCCCCAGCAGAGGTTCGCGCTCTTCGCCTCGGGCATCCGGGGCCTCCAACCGTGAATCGTCGTACGCCGATGGTGGGCGGCCGCGGCGGAAATGGTTAGCCCCTGGCGGTGGCACGTTTTCCGTGGCACGAACATGACACCGGACGCCGAAGGAGTTTTCCTTGACCCGCAACGGTTCGTCGGTGAATCTGGGTTGGCCCCGCCGGAGCGCGAAAACGCGGACCGGATCTGCGGGGAAATCCCACCAAAGGAATGAGGTAGCACCCATGTCGAAGGAAGCTTCGAAGGTCGCCAGCAAGGTCGCGTCGAAGGTCGCTTCGAAGGTCGCCAGCAAGGTCGCCTCCAAGGTCGCCTCCAAGGAGGCCTCCAAGGTGGCGTCCAAGGAAGCCTCGAAGGTCGCGTCCAAGGAGGCGTGACCACCCGGCGGGATGGCGGCGCACCACACCGGACGCGCCGCCGTCCCGCCGGATCCGGCCCTTTCCCGTGAAGGGGCCGGGCTTGCGGCCACCGCGGGCGCGGCACCCCCGGCACCAGCCGGGCGGTGCCGTTCCCGCGGCTGCCCCGCCGCCTCCGCCAGTGTCCTGAATGAGTCGTTCGGGGGCTGCGCGGGTGCGTCCCGGAGCACGCCGGGGCCCGCACCGCCGCCGCCACCACCCCACCAGCCCGGGAGGGGCCATGACCTCGATCGCGCCCGCCGCACCGGCGGTGGACCGCGCGCTGCCGCGCTGGTCGGCCCGCGCCTACGCGGACGCCGACCGGGCGGAAGTGCTCACGCTGTTCGCCGACCCCGGTTTCCGCTTCCGCACCGACCGGCCCGACACGCGGCCGGAGTGGGAGGTCCTCGAGCTCCTCGGCGACGACACGCGCGTGCTCCGCGCCGACGGCGAGCCCATCGGCCTCTACGCCCTCGAGCACGAGGGCAGCGAGCACGGCTGCCACTACGTCCTGCACCTGCGCCTGCGGTCCGGCGCCCCGGTGCACTGGTGGCGCGACGCGTACCACGAGATCGTGCGGGCCCTGCGGTGGCGGCACGAGGTGGTGCGGCTGTCGGTCCGGTTCCCCGAGTTCGACCCGGCGGGCCTCGCCTTCGCGCGGTCCGCCGGCCTCACCGAAGAGGGCACGCTCGCCGGCGTGACCACCCACGAGGGCCGTCGCCGCGGCACGGTCTACTTCTCCCAGGTCTGGTCGGAATCATGAAACTGCGCGGATACCGCGGCACCGACCGCGGGCTGCTGAGCGGGCCGTGGCTCGCCGGCGAGCTGCTGGGCCTGCCGATGGCGAACTGGCCGGTGCTCGCCGACCCGACGGAGGTCCCGCCGCCCGCCGGCCACGACGAAGAGCTGTGCGTCACCGACGGCGCCTTCGTCCGCTACACGGACATCGACTGGGTGCACCGGCGTGCCCGCCTCGAGATCGGCGTCCACCATGGACTGTCCGATGTGGACACGATTGTCGAAGAGGCCGTCGAGCACGGGTTCACCGGCCTGAACCTGCGGCGCCTGCACGGCTGGGTCACCCCGGCCGCGCGGCCCGGCACCCCAGCGCTGACCGCGGCCGGGTTCCGGCGCGAAGCGGTCGTCCCGGCCGCCACCTGGTTCGACGGCGCACCGGCCGCACGGGAGATCTGGGGGACGATCCGCCATGACTGAGCTGAGACCGCTTTCGCCCGCCGAGGCCGCCCAGGGACTACGCCGCGCCGGGGACGCCGCGCGCGGGTTCCTCGGCACCGACCCGGTCACCCAGAACGACGCACTGCTCGTGCGCGAGCTCACCCGCCGCGAAGCCCAGGTGTACGCCGCGGGCGGCGCGCTGGTCGGCTGCGTGCCGAACCGGGTGCAGCCACGCCAGGCGTACGTCTCGAGCACGTCCGCCGGGCCCGAGCCGGTGCACGCCCTGCTCGCGTACCTGGCCACCTACCAGCGGCGGACGTCGTTCGTCGCGCTGGTCCCCACCGACAGCACCGACGGCGCCGCCGCCTTTCTCGGGGCCGGGTTCGCGCGCACCGGCGTGCTGCCCGGCCACCGCTACGCCGGCCACGCCTTCCACGACGTGCTGGTCCTGGTGAAGGAGGAGCCATGCCGATCGTGACCGTCCGGCACTTCACCGACGAGGACGTCCCGCTGCGCACGGAACTGCTGCGCGAAGCACGGTTCACGGCCAACCTCACCGACTTCGCCGTCGGTTCCGGCGACGACGGCCTGAGGGCCGCGCAGCACCGCACCATCGCCGAGGAGCACCGCACCAAGCGGATCTTCACCGTGTGCGGCCCGCGCGACCGCGTGATGGGGTTCGCGTGGATCACCTCGATCGACTGGCGCGCGCAGCGTTGCGAGCTGTCCTTCGGCGTGCTGCCGCGTGACCGCGGGCTCGGCGCGCTCGCCGTCTACGCCGTGCACAAGCACCTGCGCGACGAGCTCAACATGCGCGTGATCGTCAACCAGGTCCTCACGCACAACACGATGTTCCTGTCCGCCGAAGCCCTCGAAGCCCAGCACCAGGTCCGGTGCGAACGGGACTCCTACACCGTCGGCGAGTGGCGCACGGCGTGCTACTGGACGCTGTCCGACGAGGACGTCCAGGCGCACGAGGCCTCGGCCGGAGAACGCCGCCGGGAGCTCGCCGAGCGGATCCGCGAGCGCATCGAGGCCCGGTCGTGACCGGGCGGGCCGGGTACCTGCGCACGCCCGCGATCTCCGGCGGCACCGTCTACTTCGCGTGTGAGGACGACCTGTGGTCGGTGCCCGCCGAGGGCGGCCGGGCGCACCGCCTGACCGCGGGCCCCGGCGAAGCCCGGCGGCCGCGGATCTCCCCGGACGGCACGGAAATCGCGTTCGTCGGCACCGACGACGGCCCGGCCGAGGTGTACGTCATGCCGGCCGAGGGCGGCCGTCCCCGCCGGCTGACCCACCAGGCGGGCCGCTGCCTCACCGTCGGCTGGCACCCGCACACCGGCGAGGTGCTCTACGCGACCGACGCCGAGCAGCCGTCCGGCTTCGGCGCGCGCCTGTTCTCGGTGCCGCCGGCGGGCGGTCCCCCGCGGCCGCTGCGGCTCGGCCCGGCCGACACGATCGCCTTCGGCGACGGCGTCGTCGTCGGCCGCAACACCGCGGATCCCGCGCGGTGGAAGCGATACCGGGGCGGCGGCACCGGCGAGCTGTGGTACGGCGAGCAGGAAACCGGGCCGTTCACGCGGCTCGTCGCGCTGCCCTGGAACGTCGCCGACCCCTGCTGGGCCGGCGGCCGCGTCCACTTCATCAGCGACCACGAGGGCATCGGCAACGTCTACTCGTGCCGGCCCGACGGCACCGGCCTGCGCCGCCACACCGACCACCACGACCACTACGCGCGCGGGCTCACCACCGACGGCACCCGGCTGGTCTACACCGCGGGCGCCCGGCTGCACCTGCTCGACGCGCTCGGCGCGCGGCCGGTGGCGGTCGACCTGGGCGGCGCGGCCCCGCAGCGGGGCCGCCGGTTCGCCCCCGCGGGCGAGTACTTCGACGGCGCCCGGCTCAGCCCCGACGGCACCCGGCTCGCGGTGACCGCGCGCGGCAAGGCGTTCACCTTCGCGCACTGGTCCGGGCCGGTCCGCGGCCACGGCAGCGCCGACGGCGTCCGCTACCGGCTGCTGCGCTGGCTGGCCGGCGGGCGGCAGCTCGTCGCCGTGGCCGCCGACGAGAGCCCGGACGAACGGATCGTGCTGATGGACGCCGAGGGCGGCGAGGACGCGGCGGTGCTGGTCGCCGGCGGCGTCGGGCACATCACCGAGCTGACCGCCTCGCCCGCGTCCGGGCTCGTCGCCTTCGCGACCAGCCGCCAGCGCGTGTGGACCGTGGACACCGCCGACGTGCTCCCCCGGCCCCGGCTCCTCGACGCCAGCCGGCACGAGCGCATCGAGGACCTCGCGTGGTCGCCCGACGGCCGGTGGCTGGCCTACACGTTCCCCGAGTCGCCGCGCACGTCGTCGATCAAGCTCGCCGACACCGCGTCCGGGCGGACCCACCGGGTCACCGAACCGGTCGTGCGGGACGCGCGCCCGGCGTTCGACCCGTCCGGGCGGTACCTCTACTTCCTCGGCCAGCGCGACCTCACGCCCGAGCTGGACCAGGTGCAGTTCGACGTCGGGTTCCCGTTCGGCTCCCGGCCCTACCTGATCACGCTGCGGGACGGTGAAGAGTCGCCGTTCGAGGCCCGGGCCGCCGTGCCGGGGCAGGCGCTGCCCGCCCCGCGCGGCGACGGCCGGGTGGAGGTGGACCTCGACGGGATTTCCCGGCGGGTAGCAGCCTTCCCCGTGCCTGAAGGCCGCTACAGCGACATCGCGGCGCTGCCCGGCCGGGTGCTGCTGCTGTCGGTGCCGCTCGCCGCGCCCGATCCGGCCCACCCGGACGCCGTCGGCGAGGGCACCGTGTCGCTGGTGGACCTCGGGACCGGCCGGGTCACCGCCGGCTGCCTCGGCCCGGTCGACGAGCTGGACGTGCGGGGCGACGTGGTGCTGCACCGCACCGACAGCCGGTTGCGGGTGCTGCGCGCCGACGCCGCCGGCGACCCGCCCGACGGCGAGGAGCCGGGCCCGGCGACCGGCTGGGTCGACCTCGGGCGCGTCAAGGTCCCGTTCGACCCGGCCGCCGAGTGGCGGCAGATGTTCCGCGAGGCGTGGCGGCTGCAACGCGAAGGCTATTGGGACGCGCAGATGTCCGGACTCGACTGGGACGCGGTGTACGACCGGTACGCGCCGCTCGCGGAGCTGGTGTCGTGCCGCGCCGAGCTGTCCGACCTGATCTGGGAACTGCACGGCGAGCTCGGCACCTCGCACGCGTTCGAGCGCGGCGGCGAATACCGCGCCGGGCCGGACGAAGCGCAGGGCTTCCTCGGCGTCGACTGGGACACCCCCGCCGACGGCTCTTCGTGGCGGATCGCCCGGATCCTGCGGGGCGACCCGTGGAACCCGAAGGCCGGTTCGCCGTGCGCCCGGCTCGGTGCCGACATCCGCGCGGGCGACGCCGTGGTCGCGGTCAACGGACGGCGGGTCGGCCCGGCGGGTCCCGGTGAGCTCCTGGTCGGGCAGGCCGACCGCGAGGTGGAGCTGACGGTGCGGCGGGCGGGCGTGGCCGAGCACCGCGTCGTCGTGCGGGCCTGCGCGAGCGAGGCGCGGGCGCGGTACCTGGACTGGACCGAGGGCAACCGCGCCTACGTGCGGGCGTTGTCCGGCGGGCGGCTGGGCTACCTGCACGTGCCCGACATGACGCGCGCCGGGTACGCCGACTTCGTCCGCGGCTTCCTCACCGAACTCGATCGCGACGGCCTGATCGTCGACGTCCGGTTCAACACCGGCGGGCACGTCTCGCCGCTGCTGCTCGACCGGCTGGCCCGGCGCCGCACCGGCACCGAGCACGGCCGCTGGAGCGGGATGGCGCCCTACCCCACGGAATCGCCACGCGGCCCGATGGCGACGTTGCTCAACGAGCACACCGGCTCCGACGGCGAGATCTTCGCCCACGTCTTCCGCGCGCTCGGGCTGGGCCCGCTCATCGGCAGGCGCAGCTGGGGCGGGGTGATCGCGACCTGGCCGCGGCACCGGCTGGTGGACGGCACGGTCACCACGCAGCCCGAGTTCCGCTACCGGTTCGGCGACGCGGGCGGCTCGCTGGAGAACCACGGCGTGGAACCGGATCTCGCGGTGGTGCCCGCCCCGGACCGGCTCCTGCCGGGCGAGGACGACCAGCTCGCCGCGGCCGTCGCGCACCTGCTGGCCGAACTGGGCGAGGACGCGGGCGAGCTGCCCGCGCCCCGGGCGGCGCTGCTGCTGCCGCAGGCGCCGTGACCGGCCACGTCGACGTCTGGCTGGTGCCGGTCCGTCCCCGGCCGGAGTGGCTCGGGCTGCTCGACGACGCCGAACGCGCCCGCGCCGCCCGGCTGGCCGCCACCCCCGCGGGCGACGTGTTCACGGCTTCCCGTGCGCTGCAACGTCTTTGGGGCGCTTCCGCGGTCGGCGTCCCGCCGTCGGAGGTGGTGATCGACCGGTCCTGCGAGCACTGCGGCGACCCCGGCCACGGCCGGCCGCGGCTGGCCGGCGCCCCCGCGTTCTCGGTGTCCCACACCGGGCACTGGCTGCTGCTGGCCGTGGCGGGCGCGGGGATCATCGGCGCGGACATCGAAGACCCGGCCGCGGCGGCCGACCCCGCCGGGCTGGCCGGGGTCGTCCTGTCGGCCGCCGAGCACCGTGAGTTCGCGGCCGCGGACCCGGCGCGGCGGCCGGCCCGGCTGCTGACCGCGTGGACCCGCAAGGAGGCGGCGATGAAGCTGGCCGGACTGGGCCTGGCCGCCGCCCCCGCGCGGGTGGACGTGCGAGGGCCGCAGGCCCGTTCGGACGTCCCGGGCTGGCCGCGCGAGCCCGTCCACCTGCGTTCCCTCGCCGTGCCCGGCGGCCACGTCGCGGCGCTGGCCACGACCGTGCCCGTCCGTGCCGTGCACCGGCGTGACCTGGCCGGACTCGACGCGCTGATGGCGGCGCCGCCGTGATCGCGACGGCAACGCCTCCCCGCGAAGCCGTCGTGGCGGGGCCCGCTCGCCCGTTCGGACGTACCCGGCCGGCCACGACGCGCGCGTGGCCGCAGCGCCGCCGTGATCGCAACGGCGAGGCCTGCCAGCGAGGCCGTCGTGGCCGGGCCCGCTCGCCCGGCCGGCCGCGGCGCCGCTCACGCGTACCGGGCCGGACGGCGAAGCCTCCCCACGAGACCGCCGTGGCGGGGCCCGCTCGCCCGTTCGGACGTACCCGGCCGGCCGCGCACCCGTGCACCCACACCCCCGCACCGTGCCCGGCGGCCATGTCGCGGCACCGGCCACGACCGCGCCCTGCACCGCCGTGACCTGGCCGAACTCAGCGCACGGACCGTCGTAGCCGGAGCGGCTCCAGGGGCACCCCTACCGCCGCGGAGCGGCAGGGGTTGCCAATCTGGGTAGCGAGTACCCATGTACGCGCATCTCCCCGAGTGCGAATCTCTTCGGCGTGAGCCAGACAGTAGAGCGCCCCGAGCAGGCCTCCCCCGAGGCACCGGCCTGGTGGACCGCCGCTCGCCTCCCCGGCGAGGCCGGCGGCGACCGGCCCGCCTGGGCGCTGCTCGCGGACGAGGTGCTGGCCGCCCTGCCCGCCGAAGGCGACTGGCCCGCCCCCGTCGACGCCGACGGCGACCGCGTCTTCCGCCACGCCGTGCTGCCCTTCGCCGCCGCCGCCCGCGAGCTGGTGGTGGCGCGGGTGCCCGCCGCGGAGCGCGTGTGGCCCGGCGTCGAGACCTGGCTCTGCGGGCAGCTCGCGGCGCTCGCGGCCCGCACCTTCGTGCTGGAACTGCACTCGGCGAAGAAGGCCGGCCTGCTGCGCGGCGCGACCGGACGGGACCGCTTCGTCGACTTCCTGCGCCTGCTCGGCAGCCGCGGCCACCTCGCCGGCGTGCTGGCCCGCCACCCCGTGCTGGGCCGGCTGCTCGCCCAGACCTGCCTGCGCACCGCGGACGCCGTCACGGAGCTGCTCACGCGGTTCGCCGCCGACCGCGCCGCCCTGCGCACCGGCCTGCTGGCCGGCAGCGCCGCAGAGCTGAGCGAGCTGACGCCGGGCGCGGGCGACGTGCACTCCGGTGGCCGCGCGGTGGCCGTGCTCGGCTTCGCCGACGGACGCCGGCTCGTCTACAAGCCGCGCCCGCTCGGCCTGCTCGCCCGCTGGGGCGACCTGCTGCGCTGGTTCGCGCAGGCGCGGCCCGGGCTCGCGCCGCGGCCGCCGGGCGTGCTGGCCCGCGACGGCTACGGCTGGGTCGAGTACGTGCCCGCGCGGCCGTGCGCCGACCAGGCCGGCGTCGAGCTGTTCTACCGCCGCCAGGGCGCGCTGCTGGCCCTCCTCTACGCGCTCGACGCCACGGACATGCACTGCGAGAACCTCATCGCGTCCGGCGACCAGCCGATGCTGGTGGACGTCGAAACCCTGTTCCACCCCGCGTTCGCCGCCCTGACCCGCAACGGCCCCGACCCGGCCGCCACCGCGCTGCACCGCTCGGTGGCCCGCACCGCCCTGCTGCCGACCCTGATGCTCGGCGAGCACGGTGCGCTCGACGTGTCGGCGTTCGGCGGCGGCAACGGCGAGCCGAGCCCGGGAGAAGTGCCGCACTGGAGCGGCGCCGGGACCGACGACATGCGCCTGGTCCGCGGGCCGCTGCCCTACGCCGGCGGCGCGAACCGCCCGGTGCTCGACGGGACCGAGGTCGACGCCGGGCTGTACCGGCAGAGCCTGCTGAGCGGCTTCCGCGCCGCCTACGAGTCCCTGGTCGACCGCCGCGCCGAGCTGCTCGCGCCCGGCGGTGCGCTGGCGGCGTTCGCGGGCGAGGAGATCCGTCTGGTGATGCGGCCGACGCAGGTCTACGCGACGCTGCTGACCGACTCGACGCACCCGGCGCACCTGGCCACGGGGGCCGCCCGGCCCGAGGCGTTCGCCTCACTCGCCGGCGAGCACGGGAAGGCCCACCTGCCCGTGCTCGTGCCCCACGAGATCACCGAGCTGTGCGCCGGGGACGTCCCCGTCTTCGCCGCCGACGCGGGCTCGGTCGACGTCACCACCGGCACCGGCGCGGTGCTGCCCGGCCTGCTGGCCGCGAGCGGCCTCGACCAGGCCCGCGCGAAGATCGCGCAGCTGTGCGCGGAGGACCTGCGCGAGCAGGAGTGGTTCGTGGAGGCCACGCTCGCCACCCGCCGCCCGGAGGTCCGCCACGCCGCGGGTGCGCCGCTGCCCGGCGCGGTCGCCGCCGTCGTGCCGGACAGCCAGCACCTGCTCGCGCTGGCCTCCGCGATCGGCGACGACCTCGTCGCCCGCGCCGCCCACGACGACGTGCGGGCCAACTGGGTCGGCTTGGAACTGCTCGACGGACGGCACTGGCTGGTGCTGCCGATGGGCGCCGGGCTCGCCGAGGGCTACTGCGGGACGGCGCTGTTCCTGGCCCAGCTGGGCCGGCTGACCGGCACCGCCCGGTACTCCGAGCTGGCCGCGAAGGCCGTGCGCACGCTGCCGGTGCTCGTCGAGGTCCTCGCTGACCACCCCGAGCTCGCGCGTGAAGTCGGCTCCGGCGGCTTCTTCGGGCTCGGCGGGATCTGCTATGCCTTGGCCCGCTTGGCATCCCTGCTCGGGGACCGTGCCCTCGCCGCCTGCCTGCCCGCCGCGATCTCCGCGACCGCAGCCGCCGACGCGGCCGCGCCCGCCGGCGTCGGCGAAGGCACCGCAGGCGCCCTCGCGGCGATGCACGCCGTGCACGCGGAAAGCGGGCTGCCCGAAGCGGCCGCGCTGGCCGCCACGCTCTCCCAGCGCCTCGCCGGGGCCCCGCGCCCCACCGCACCCGGCTTCCTCTGGGGCGCGGCGGGCGTCGACTGGGCCCTCGGCCGGGGCGGCCGGACCGCGGCGGACCCGGTGACCGACGACCTGGGCTGGTGCTCGGGCCTGGCCGGCCGGGTCCTCGCCGAGGCCGCCGGGCCGCGGCCCGGCGTCACCGCGCCGACGGCGGACGCGTTCTCGGCCGCGGTGGCCGCCCGGCCGCCGTCGGCCGACCAGTCGCTCTGCCACGGCGAGCTCGGCACCCTGGAAGCGCTCGTGGTGCTGGCCGGGCAGGGCCACGAACCGTCGGCCTCCGCGTTGCGGAGGGCGGCTTCGCGCCTAGTGGGCGCGGTGGAAGGACACGGGCTCCAATGCGGTACTCCGCACGGAGTAGCGAGCCCGGGCCTGCTGACCGGAACCGGGGGTATCGGTTTCGGGCTCTTGCGGGTCGGTTTTCCCGAACAAGTTCCGTCGGTTCTCCTGCTGGAGCCGTCGGGGCAATCCCGGTAATTGCCGCGAAACACACCTCATCACGGGAGTGAAGATGCGTAACGACACCAACTCCGGCGAATTCGACGCCACCCCGGCCGACGCCGAGGCCGACAGCCCGCTCGGCGCCGAGACGCCCGCCCAACCCAAGATCGGTGTCCGCGCGGGCATTCTCGCCGGGCTGACCCTCGGCGTCGCGAGCGCCGCGGTGGTCACGATGGACATCAGCACCGTGGTGAGCAACCACACGCACGCGTGACGTGCCCGGAACGGCACAAAGCGTGACAACATGCGAAATCTTGCCGTCCGAACAGTGGAATCTCCACCGGAAGACCACCGAATCCGTGACTCCGGTCTCTAAGGTGGCCGCATGCGCACCCGTGCCCCCGCTCTGGTCGGCCGAGAAACGGAAATCGACGAGATCGAGCGGGTGCTGGCCGACGCTCGCCGCTCGTCCGGATCGGCCGTTTTCGTCACGGGGGAACCCGGAATCGGCAAGACCCGGCTCGCCGCCGAAGCGGTGGGCCACGCCCTGGACGCGGGATTGGTGGTGCTGCGGGGACGCGGCAGCACCACCGGGCCCGCCGTGCCGTTCCGGGCGCTGACCGAGGCCCTGCTGTCCCTGGCCCGCACCGGCGGCCGCGAGCTGGTCGAACAGCTCGGGCCGTACCGGGCGGTGCTGGGCAGGCTGATCCCGGACTGGGCCGCCGGCACCGACACCGCGGGCGAGTCCTCGCTGGTGGTCCTCGCCGAGGCGACGCTGCGGCTCGCCGGGCTGGCCGGCGCGGGCCGCGGCTGCCTCTTCGTCGTCGACGACCTCCAGGACGCCGACGTGGAAACCCTCGCCGTGGTGGAGTACCTGACCGCCAACGTCCGCACGCAGCCGGTGGTCGTGCTGGCCACGCTGCGCGCCGAACCCTCGCCCGCGCTGGAGGCGGCCCACGCCGCCGCCCGGCGCGGCGAGGGCTTCCTCATGCCGCTGGACAGTCTCGGCCGCACCGAGGTGCGGGACGTGGTGGCGTCTTCGCTCGGCGCGGAGCCCGGCCAGGTGTCCGCCGACGTGGCCGAGCGCCTGTTCGCCGACAGCGCCGGCAACCCGCTGGTCGTCGAGGAACTGCTGCACAGCATGGTGGCGGCGGGCGAGCTGGTGAACGGCGCGGCGGGCTGGCGGTTCACCGGGCACGGCCGCAGCGCCGTGCCCTCGACGCTCGTCACGATCATCACCCGCCGCGCCGACCGCCTCGGCGAACGCGGCAAGCAGCTGCTCGCCATCGCCGCGGTGCTCGGCCGCCGGTTCCCGCTGTCGGTGGTGCAGCGGGTGAGCGAGCTGGACGACCACAGCCTGTTCGGCCACCTGCAGTCCGCCGTGGCCGCCCAGCTGCTCACCGCCGACGAGCGCGGCGAAGACTGGTACGCCTTCCGCCACCCGCTCACCGCCGAAGCACTGCTGACCCTGCTCAACCCGCCCGAACGCGTGGCGCTGTCGGCGAAGGCGGCCGACGCGGTGGTGGAGCTGCACCCGGATCTGCCGGGCGAGCTGTGCAGCCTGGCCGCGTCGCTGCGGCTGGGGGCCGGAGACCGCTGGGCCGCGGCCGACCTGTACCGCGAGGCCGCCCAGCGCGCGCTGGCCGAGGGGGCGCCGGGATCGGCGATCGCCGTGCTGGAGCACGCCGTCGACCTGCTCGGCGACGACGTCGATCGCGGCGGCGGACAGTCCGGCCGGTACCGGGACCTGTTGGAGCTGCTGCTGTTCGCGCTGGCGGAGGCGGGGCAGTTCGACCGGGCGGTGAAGGTCGCGCGCTCGCTGCGGCCCGCCGACGGCCGGGATTCCGCGCGCCAGATCCGCGTCCACGTCCGCCTGGCGTGGGCGGCGCAGGTCGCCGGGCGCTGGGCGGAGGGCTTCGAGCAGGTCGCCGCGGCCCGGGCGCTGCTGCCCGAGTCCGGGCTGGACGAGGAGTCCGTGGCGGTGGACGCCGTGGACGCGTACCTGTCGATCTCCGGTCCGGCCCCCGACCGGGTGCGCCGCAGCGAAGAGCTGGGCCGCCGCGCGGTCGCCGGTGCCGAGCGGATCGGCTCCCCGTCGACGGCGTGCCAGGCGCTCTACGCGGTCGGGTTCGTGGTGCGCGAGCGGGACATGGCCGAGTCCGACGAATGCTTCCGGCGCATGCTCGACAGCGCCGCGGAGCACCGGCTGACGAACTGGCGCAACTACGCACTGGTCGGCCTCGGCGGCAACGCCTGGTTGACGGCGGCGGACCCGTCCGGGCTGGAGACCGCGCGCGCCGAGGCGTTGCGCACCGGCGGGATCAGCCTGGCGTACAACGCGGAAGCCGTGCTGGGCCTGCATTCCGTGCTGTGCGGCCGGTTCGCCGAAGCCGAGCGACGGCTCGGCGCGTGCTACGCGGAGGCGTCGCGGATCAAGCTGCTCGCGGTCAGCCGGTACGTCCAGATGGCGCAGGCGGTGCTGGCCGGCCACCGCGGCGACCGCCGGGCGATGGAGAACGCGCTCGGCGACTTCCGGCGCGACGGCGGCGACACCGGACCCGAGGCACCGCTCGCACGCGGCCTGGCCCAGGTCTTCTGCTCGCTGCTGGAGGAGGACCGCGAGACCGCGCGCGCCGAGCTGGCCAAGCTCGCCGCCGACCAGACCCGTCAGCAGAGCACGTTCCACCTGGCGGGCACCCACGGCCTGAAGCTCCTGCTCGACGCCATCGCCGGCGACGCGACCTGGGACGACCACCGGCGCGTCGCCGCCGGAGCGGCCGCCGGGATGCGCTGGAACCGCCAGTTCGTCCTGCTGGCCGAGGCGGTGCTGCACGGCCGCGACAGCGCGCCCGACGCCGCCGCCGCGGCGATGCGCCGCGCGGACCAGGCGGCCACCCCGTTCGGCGTCGCCCGCCCGCTGGGCCTGCGCTTGACGGCGGAGCCCGCCGTCGACCACGGCTGGGGCGAGCCGGCGGAATGGCTCCGTGAAGCCGAAAGCCACTTCCACGGCGCGGACGTGATCCCGGTGGCCAGCGCCTGCCGCGCCCTGCTGCGCCGAGCCGGCGCCTCGGTGCAGCAACGCAGAACGGGAACCGAGCGGGTGCCCGAAAGCCTGCGCGCGATCGGCGTGACCCTGCGCGAGTACGAGGTGTTCGAGCTGCTCGCGTTTCGCCTCAGCAACAAGGCTTTGGCGGCGCGCCTGCACATCTCCCCGCGCACGGTGGAGAAGCACGTGGCGGCCCTGCTGATGAAGACCGCGGTCCGCGACCGCGCCGAACTGGCCCGGTTCGCGGCCGAGCGCTCGTCGGCCTCGGAGGTGTGACTCCGGGAACCGGCCCCCGCAGCAGCCGTTATTCAGGCTTCGTCGGCGGGGTGGTCCCGGTCCGTTCGTCGCCGTAGCTCAGCCAGGTCCCGATCGGGGCGCGCTGCCCGACGCCCGGACGGCTGTAGTCGCACACCCCGCCGGGGAACGCCGCGCGCAGCCGCTTGCGGTCCGCCGCGGTGAAGGTGACCGGGTAGTCGCGGAAGTCCAGCGGCCGGAGCCGGCACTTCAGCACATCGAGGGACAGCTTCTCCCCCGCGACCATCCGGGTGTCGGCCGCCACCGGGTACTGCGTGCCGCACCGGCCGCTCGCCGGGTACGTCAGCTTCTCGGTGATCCGCGACGCCGCGGACAGGTAGCACCCGTCGCCGAGATCGGCCGGCCGGTTCGCCAGCACCTTCTGCTGGAGACTCCGGTGTGACCCGTCGGCGTCGATCGCGGTCAGCCAGCGGTCCATCGCGTCGAGCTCGTAGCCACTGGCGGCGGCCGCTTCGGCCGCGGTGGCGTGGTTCTCGACGATGACCTGGTTGCCCGCGGTGCCGTTGGCGCGCAGAAGCCGTTGCCGCATCACGTAAGACCATTCGGTGGTGTGGATGTCGTTGCCGAACCCGGCGAGGTCGAGATCGGTCCGCTGGTCGATGATCGGCGTTTCCCGCAAGCCTTGCGACGCGGAGTTCACGATGTCGTCAGCGTACACCGCGTCGAGCGCCTTCGGATCGGCCTCCGTCCGCTGTGCCACGGGTGTTCCGGTGTGGTCGAGGCCGCCGATGGTGGCGTTGAGGTCAGCGAACTGCGCCGCGGTGATCGTCCCGGCCTTCAGCGCGGCCAGGCCGTACTGCACGCCGGTGGTGTCCAGCGTGCTGCGGACGAACCCGGTCCTCGGGTCCCGCCCGACCTGGTTGACCAGCTGCTCATTGGAATTGCACTTCACCCCGCGCGGGTTGGTGACCGGATCCCACCGCGCCGAAACCGGGATGGCCGCGTTGCAGCTGCCGGTGGCGGTGGCGCGGCTGGCGAAGGTCTGGTCCCAGGAGACGCAGGTGTCGTAGCTGGGGAAGCCCGCGACGGCCTGTTTCTGCGCCGCGGTGAACGACGCGCCCGGCCCGGCGAAGTACCGGTCCAGCAGGCGGCAGTCCGACACCGGGCCGCCCACGCTCAGCGGGTCCGGGAACGAGACGCCGGGGATGATGCCGTCGACGATGCCGGGGTAGTTCTCGGCGATGTCGTACTGCTGGATCGCGCCGCCCGAGCCACCCCAGCCGATGGTGTGGGCGACCGGGCCGTAGGTCTCGATGAAGTGCTCCTTGACCATCATCGCCGCTTCGGCAGAGATGATCGGGCTGCAGTTGTTGTCGAGCACGTTCAGGCTCGACGACGCAACCGCGTAGCCCTGGGCCAGGAACAGGTCGCTGACCACCCCGCCGGTCGAGGCGCCCTGGTGGTAGCCCGCGTTGCAGCCGCCGCCGAAGGTGTAGACCAGCTTCCCGTTCCAGCTGTGGCCGGGCGCGACGGGCGACGGCGCGCCGTCGTAGAGCGCCGCCATCTCGTAGACGGCGCGGTCGATCGTGCCGCGTTCGACGCGGACCACGTACGGCACCGCGTGCCCGCCGACCGCGGCCGTCGCGAGGTCCGCGGGCCGGGTCGCCGGGTCCGTCAGCGGCGCGAACGTCCCGGCGGTGGTCTTGTACTGGTAGCTCACCTGGGTCGGCGCGCTGCAGAACGGCTGCGACGCCGGGGGCAGGCCGAACGCCTGGGTCTCGCAGTAGAACGGGTGCTGCTGCGCGCCGGAGAAGACGGGCCCGGTGATCGGGTGGTTGGTGACGCGCAGGGTCGCGCCGCGCCCGTTCGCCCTGGCGCTCAGGTCGTTGGCGCCGGTGCGCAGGCCGGTCACCAGGCCGAGCAGGCTGCCGTCCGGCTGGACGTGGAAGCTCGAGGTGACGTCGTGGCCGTCGGCGCTGACGCGGACCCGCCCGGCTTGCGTTCGCTCCGGTGGGACGACCTTGACCAGGACTTGTCCCCCGCTGACGAGCGCGGGCCGCGGGTTCGACACCGTCTCGATCGTCAGCTGCCGCCCGGGCGGCGTGGCCACCGCGGTCGCGGTCCCCATCAGGAGGACGGGCGCGGTCAGGGCCGCCACCACGAGGGATGAGCGCAAAGTACGGGTCGCCACCAGCTACTCCGCTCGGTCGTGGCATCGCGTCCTCGCGACACCGGCCAGCTGCCTGGTATAGCACCTGCGGCCCGGCCGGAACAACGTCCGTGAGCCCGTCCTCGAGGCGGCCGGTGATCAGCGCCAGGTTCCGACACCGTCGACGAGCCGGGCGATCATGTCGTCGGAGGCGGCCTCACGCTGCATCGCCGTGCGGTAGACGATCGGGCCGACCAGCATCGCGGTCAGGTTCGCCGGATCCACCTCGATCGTCAGCTCGCCGCCGGCGACCGCGAACCGGATCGCGGCTTCGAGCCGTTCGCCGATCGCCTTGTTGGACTCGTCGCGCCGGCGGGCGATCTCCGGGTCCCAGATCGCCGACTGCATCAACGTCAGCGACAGGCCGGCCACGGCCGGGGCCATCAGCTCGTCGGCCAGCTGCCGGAGCTGCCGGTGCAGCCATCGCCGGACCGGCGCCTCGGGGTCCTTGAACAACGGCAGGTCGGCGCCGGCCATGACGTCGAGCAGCAGCTGGTCGGACCGCGGCCAATGCCGGTAGACGGTGGCCCGGCCCACGCCGGCCTCTTCGGCCAGGCGCTGGTGAGTGACGGCGACGGGCCCCGCGGAGGACCAGTTCGCCAACTACGCCGCGATGCACGCCTACATGGCCGAACTCGTCGCCGGGTTGCGCGCCGATCCCGGCACGGGCCTCCTCGGCGACGTGATCCGCCGGCACGACGACGAGATCACCGACGAGGAGCTGATCGGCTTCGGCAACCTGCTGCTCATCGCCGGCCACGAAACGACGTCGAACATGATCGCGCTCGGCACGCTGACGCTGCTGCGGCACCCGGACCAGCTGGCCGCCGTCCGCGACGACGAGGACGTGGCGACTCCGGCGATCGAAGAGCTGCTGCGCTCCCTGTCCATCGTCACCTACCTCGACCGGCGCGCGACGACGGGCCTGGAGATCGCCGGCCACCGGATCGCGGAGGGTTCCTGGCTGTCGCTGTCGGTACTGGCCGCGAACCACGACCCCGCCCTCGTCGGACCGGACGCCGGCCTCGACGTGCGCCGCAAACCGGTTCCCCACCTCGCTTTCGGGTTCGGCGCCCAGTGCCTCGGGCAGCAGCTGGCCCGGATCGAGCTGAAAGCGGCGCTGCCGGCTTTGCTGCGCCGCTTCCCGGCCCTGCGCCTGGCCGTGCCGTTCGAGCAGCTCGAATTCCGGACCGTCTCCCCCATCCACGGCGTCGCGTCCCTGCCGGTGACCTGGTGACCGGCGAGGCCTGAAGTCGCCGGCGGTCCGGTGCCCGGCCGAAACTCGATCGAAAGTCTTTGCGGGCCGGCGATGCACCGTGTTCTTCTGCTTGCGGTAAGTGACTACGTCGACTCGTCCAGGTCATCGGCGACCCTGCGGTGGGCAGCTCCTGGGCGCACGCCTGGTAAAGGAGACCCCATGGCACGAAGTTCGCCGGCCCCGCGCAGAGGGTGGCGATCGCCCGGCACCCGGGCACTGGCCGCGGCGGCCACCGTCGCCGCGACGGCCGCGGTCCTGGTGACCGCGCCGGGCGCCGACGCCGCGGCCAGTACCCTGGGGGCCGCGGCCGCGCAGTCCGGCCGGTACTTCGGCACCGCGATCGCCGCGGGCAGACTCGGCGACTCCGCCTACACCACCATCGCCGCACGCGAGTTCACCATGGTCACGCCCGAAAACGAGATGAAGCCCGACGCGACCGAACCCAGCCAGAACCAGTTCTCCTTCTCCGCCGGCGACCAGGTCTACAACTGGGCGATCAGCCACGGCGCCCAGGTCCGCGGCCACACCCTGGCCTGGCACTCCCAGCAGCCGGGCTGGATGCAGAGCATGGGCGGCAGCGCGCTGCGCAGCGCGATGATCAACCACATCCAGAAGGTGATGGCCCACTACCAAGGCAAGCTCGCCTACTGGGACGTGGTCAACGAAGCCTTCAACGAGGACGGCAGCCGCCGCTCGTCGAACCTGCAGAGCACCGGCAACGACTGGATCGAGGTCGCGTTCAAGACCGCCCGCGCGGCCGACCCCTCGACGAAGCTCTGCTACAACGACTACAACATCGACAACTGGAACTACGCCAAGACCCAGGGCGTCTACAACATGGTGCGGGACTTCAAGTCCCGCGGCGTGCCGATCGACTGCGTCGGCCTGCAAGGCCACTTCACCGGCGGCAGCTCGGTCCCGAGCAGCCTCCAGACCACGATCTCCGGCTTCGCCGCGCTCGGCGTCGACGTCGCGCTCACCGAGGTCGACGTCACGAACGCGTCCACGTCACAGTACGCGGCGCTGACGCAGGCGTGCATGAACGTCGCGCGCTGCGTCGGGATCACCGTGTGGGGCGTGCGGGACAGCGACTCGTGGCGGTCCAGCGAGAGCCCGCTGCTGTTCGACGGCAACGGAAACAAGAAGGCCGCCTACAACTCGGTGCTGAACGTCCTCAACTCCGGCAGCGGGACACCCACGACCACGCCGACTAACCCGACGACAACCCCGACGACACCGACGACCCCGACCACGCCGGGCGGTGGGAGCTGCACCGCGGCACTGTCGGCCGGGCAGTCCTGGAGCGACCGGTACAACCTCACCGTCTCGGTCAGCGGGGCCAGTTCGTGGACGGTCACCATGACCGTGCCGAGTCCCGCGCGGATCAGCGCCACCTGGAACATCAACGCGACCTGGCCCAGCAGCCAGGTCCTCCTCGCGACGCCCAACGGAAACGGCAACAACTGGGGCGTCACCATCCAGCACAACGGGAACTGGAACTGGCCCACCGTCCGCTGCAGCACTTCCTGAAGGGGCGCACGGGTGGCTCGTCCGCGGCGGCTGCGCCGACGAATGAGCCACCCGTGCGATCACGCCAAATGTTAGCGCTAACAGTGCTCCTCGACGACGAGGACACCGATCCGGAGAGGTCGTCATGAACAGAGGAAGTACCCGCCACCGCCGCCTGTCGCTGATCGCGCTGCTCATCGCCGCGATGACGATCGCGGTGACGGTGGTGTTGGGGACCGAAGCGGCCCAGGCCGACGTCACCGGTGCGCTGCGCGGTGTCGGATCCGGCCGATGTCTGGATGTGTCGAACGCCAGCCAGAACGACGGTTCGTCCGTGCAGGTCTACGACTGCTCGGGCGGCGCGAACCAGCAGTGGACGTCCACGGACAGCGGCGAATTGAGGGTCTACGGCGGCAAGTGCCTGGACGTACCCGCCGGCGCCACCACCGCCGGCACCCGGCTGCAGATCTGGACCTGCCACGGCGGAGCCAACCAGCAATGGCGGGTCAACGCCGACGGCACGGTGGTCGGCGTGCAGTCCGGGCTCTGCCTGGACGTCACCGGCGCCGGCACCGCCAACGGCACCGCGGTCGAGCTCTGGACCTGCACCGGCGGCAGCAACCAGAAATGGACCGGCCTGTCCACCACACCTCCCACCACCACGACCGGGGGAGGCAGCAGCTGCACGCTGCCCGCGACCTACCGCTGGTCCTCGACGGGCGTTTTGGCGACGCCGAAGAACGGGTGGGTCTCGCTCAAGGACTTCACCAATGTCGTCTACAACGGCAAGCACCTCGTCTACGCGTCGAACGTCTCAGGATCCTCCTACGGCTCCATGGCCTTCACCCCGTTCACGAACTGGTCCGACATGGCCTCGGCCGGCCAGACCGGCATGAACCAGGCCGCGGTGGCGCCCACGCTGTTCTACTTCGCACCGAAGAACATCTGGGTACTGGCCTACCAATGGGGCGCCTCACCCTTCAGCTACCGCACGTCGAGCGACCCCACCAACCCCAACGGCTGGTCCTCGCCGCAGCCGCTGTTCACCGGCAGCATCTCCGGCTCCGGCACCGGCCCGATCGACCAGACCCTGATCGCCGACGGCTCGACCATGTACCTGTTCTTCGCCGGTGACAACGGCAAGATCTACCGGGCGAGCATGCCCATCGGGAACTTCCCGAGCAGCTTCGGCTCGTCCTACACCACCGTCATGAGCGACTCCACCAACAACCTGTTCGAAGCGGTCCAGGTCTACAAGGTCCAGGGCCAGAGCCAGTACCTCATGATCGTCGAGGCGATCGGCGCGAACGGCCGCTACTTCCGTTCGTTCACCGCGAGCAGCCTGAGCGGCTCGTGGACCCCGCAGGCCGCCAGCGAAAGCAACCCCTTCGCGGGCAAGGCCAACAGCGGCGCCGGCTGGACCAACGACATCAGCCACGGTGACCTGGTCCGCACCAACCCGGACCAGACCATGACCGTCGACCCCTGCAACCTGCAACTGCTCTACCAAGGCAAATCCCCCTCCGCCGGCGGCCCCTACGACCAGCTGCCGTGGCGACCGGGCGTCCTGACCCTGCAGCGCTAACCGACACCCTTCTCCGCGAAGGACCCCAGCCGGCCACCGGCTGGGGTCCTTCAGCGGCGCCGATCGACGCTCAGCCCGGGCCCTGCGGTCGAAGGGTGCGACTACGTGCTGCACGTCGCCTCGCCGACCCAGGCCGCCTCGGCGAACGCGCCTCGAAGCAGCCCGATCACCGGGGCGGCCGAGCAGACCGGGCAACCACGGGCGAATTCAGGCGAGACCGCGAGAACCCCTTTCCCGATCCGTCTTCCCCGGCTACAGTCCAGAGCCATTGGGAGCGCTCCCAGCCTTTTCGGTCCGGCGATGTTCCGGGGCGAGAACAGTGCTGTGCCCGGCACCTTCGTGCGCCGGGACGGCCGTTTTCGCGCCGGCGCCACCCCGTCGCTCGAAGGAGAAGGTGCATGCGAAGCAGGACAGTGGCAGCCGGTGTGCTCGCCGCGGTGGCCGCGACCGGTGTCGTCGCCGCGACCACGTGGGCGGGTGCGCAGGCTGCCGGATCGGCGTACTACGTCGATCCGGGCACCAATGCGGCCCAGTGGGTCGCGGCGAACCCCGGCGACTCGCGCGCGGCGGTCATCCGCGACCGCATCGCCGCGGTGCCGCAGGCGAGGTGGTTCACCACCACGAACACCGCCACGGTGCGCGGCGAGGTGGACGCCTACACCGCGGCCGCGGCCGCCGCGGGGAAGATCCCGATCATGGTCGTCTACGACATCCCCAACCGCGACTGCGGCGGCGCGAGCAGCGGTGGCGCGCCGTCCCACGACGCCTACCGGGCGTGGATCGACCAGGTGGCGGCCGGCCTGGCGGGCCGTCCCGCGGCCATCGTGCTCGAGCCCGACGTGCTGGCGCTCATGACCAGCTGCCAGAGCGGTGACCAGCAGAGCCAGACCACCGCGTCGATCGCGTACGCGGGCAAGCGGCTCAAAGCGGGCTCCGCCCAGGCGAAGGTGTATTTCGACATCGGCCATTCCGCGTGGCTTTCGCCCGGCGACGCCGCGACGCGGCTGCGGGCCGCCGACGTCTCCACCAGCGCCGACGGCATCTCCACCAACGTGTCCAACTACCGCGCGACCGGCGACGAAGTCGCCTACGACAAGGCGGTCCTCGACCAGGTCGGCGACTCGCGGCTGAAAGCGGTGATCGACACGAGCCGCAACGGCAACGGGCCGCAGGGCAGCGAATGGTGCGACCCCGCCGGGCGCGCGATCGGCACCCCGAGCACCGACCAGACCGGTGACAGCCGGATCGACGCCTTCCTCTGGATCAAGCCGCCGGGTGAGGCGGACGGTTGCCTCGCCACGGCCGGCCAGTTCGTGCCGCAGCGGGCCTACGACCTCGCCGTCGCGGCCGGTCCGGTCCCGACCACCACGACCCCCACCACTCCCACTCCCCCGACCAGCACGACCCCGCAGCCCTCCGGCGGGTGCAAGGTCACGCAGCGGGTGGTCAGCACCTGGTCGTCCGGGTACACCGGCGAAATCGTCATCGAGAACCGAGGCGCGCCCGTCGACCACTGGACCCTGACCTTCTCCGCCCCCGGGGTGACCGTCAGCCAGGGCTGGAACGGAACCTGGGCCGACACCGGCGACGTCGTCAAGGTCGACAACGCGGCGTGGAACGGCACCCTCGGCACCGGCGCCACCACCACGATCGGCTACAACGCGAGCTACCCCGGCAGCGCACCGCCGTTCCGGTCGGCGACCCTGAACGGGACCTCCTGCGCCTGATCACCGGCGTCCATCCCACGAAGCCTCCGCGGAGGATCCTTCCGCGGAGGCTTCGCCCGCCTCAAGGGCGGCCGGGGAGAGCCGGGTTGTCGAGCACCCGACGCGCAAGGAGGTCCGTGCGGCCGAACAGCTGCTGGGCGAGCACCTTGGCCCGCCACTGCGGACCGAGTCCGGGACCACGCGCCACGCACTGGCCGAGCAGGGTCGCGTCGGTCGCGGACATCGTGGTCTGGGACCACCGGTTCGGGTGGATTCGCGTGCCCCAGCGAGCTCCGGCGGCGCGATCTCGACCAGGAACCCGACGTTGCCGTAGTTCACCCCGAGCACCGGCACCGGCCGGTCCACGGCCAGCCGCAGCGCGCCCAGCATCGTCCCGTCCCCGCCGAGACTGACGATGGCGTCCACCCCGCCCGCGAACGCGGTGTCGGACACCACCGCCACGCCGGTCCCGGCCTGCGCGGCGTCCGTTTCCCGCACCACGAGCTCGATCCCGTGGCGCGCGGCGTGGGAGACGAGCACCTCGACCGACTCGCGCACCGGCTTCCGCGGGTGCGCCACCACTCCGACGCGGGTGATCTCGGAATCCGGCACAGCCACTCCTCGTCGCGGGACTCGACCCGGCTCAGTCTTCCGCCCGGCGCGGGTCGGCACGATCGTGCTCACCCCATCGCGTCGTGGGCCGATGGGCCGGCGATGACGTCGAGGCAGGCGTCGACGCGGCGGCGCAGGGATTCGGCGGTGACCGCGCCGCCGGGCGCTTCGGCCGGCAGCCGGCTCACTTCGATGATCCCGCCCAGGACGAAGTCGGCCAGCGTCGCCGGATCCGGCAGGTGCTCGACGAGCCGGACGCACGCCGGGTGCAGCAGGTCGCGGTAGGCGTTCGCCGTCTGCTGGGACGCCGCGCTCGGGTAGAGGTTGCGGTAGAGATCCGCGTGCCGGGCCGCGAAGTCGCACAACCGGTGGATGACGGCACGAGGATCCTCCGCACCGGCATCCGGAGTCAGCTCCCGGAACGACGCGGCCACCGCCTGGGCGACAGCGTCGTCGCGGTCGCGGAAGTGCTGGTAGAAGACCTGCCGGCTGACCCCGGCGCGCTGGGTGATGTCACTGACCGAGATCCGCTCCACCCGGCGCTCCTCGATCAGCTCGAACGCGGCCCGGCGCAACCGGTCGCGTACCCGCGCGGCCCGGGGATCGGCGCTGTCGATCCGGGCGGGCGCCCGCACAGCCTCGTTCGTTGACACGTGTCGACGATAGCAGTAGCGTCGATTTCGACGACAGGTGTCAATGAAGATGAGGGGGCCGGCATGGCATGTCCCGTCCGGATCGCGAACTTCTCCGGTGCGATGGGTGACCGGTTCTCCGCCTTCGAGGAAGCCGTGCAGGGCGATCCGGTGGACGTGGTGATCGGCGACTCGATGGCCGAGATCACCATGTCGATGGTCGTCGCCGGCTTCCACGGCAACCCCGAGGGCCGCCGCCGGTTCTTCTCGGAGTTCTTCCTCCGCCAGCTGACCCCGCAGCTCGAAGCGATCGCCGAGAAGGGCATCAAGGTCGTCACCAACGCCGGGATCTACCACCCGGCCGGGCTGGCCGAGGCGATCCGCGCCGAAGTGACCGCAAAAGGCCTCGGCCTGAAAGTCGCGTACGTGACCGGCGACGACCTCACCGACACCGCGAAGGACCTGGTCGCCGACGGCCAGCTGAACCACCTCGAAACCCGGGCCCCGCTGGAGATCGACGAAGTGCTGGCCGTCAACGCCTACCTCGGCGGCTGGGGCATCAAGACCGCGCTCGACGAAGGCGCCGACATCGTCATCACCGGCCGCGTCGCCGACGCCTCCCTCGTCACCGGCCCCGCCGCGTGGTGGCACGGCTGGGATCGCGGCGAGCTGGACAAGATCGCCGGGGCGACCGCCGCCGCGCACATCATCGAGTGCGGGCCGCAGGCCACCGGCGGCAACTTCGCCGGCTTCACCGGCATCGCAGACAACACCCTGCCCGGCTTCCCGATCGCCGAAGTGGCCGAGGACGGCAGCTTCGTCATCACCAAGCGCACCGGCGACGGCGGCGCGGTCACCGTCGACACCGTCACCGCGCAGTTGATGTACGAGATCCAGGGCCCGCGCTACCTCAACCCGGACGTCACCTGGCACACCGACTCCATCGCGCTGGCCCAGGACGGCCCCGACCGCGTGCGCGTCACCGGCGCCCGCGGCAGCGCCGCATCGGAAACGACCAAGGTCGGCGTCAACTTCCAGCACGGCTACCGCGGCGCGACCTGGCTCTTCCCCACCGGCCTCGACGTCGAGGCCAAGATCGACGTCCTCAAGGCCCAGGCCGAGTGGGCGCGGCAGGACCACCCGGTCGACGAGCTGCACTTCTTCGTCTGCGGGCAACCGGTCCCCGACCCGGAGGACCAGTGGCAGGCCACCGTCGCCGTCCAGGTCGCCGCGGCCGCGCCGGACCAGAAGACCGTTTCCGGGTTCCTGAACCAGTTCTGCTCCTACGGCCTGGGCAGCATCCCCGGCTTCTACATCGACATGACCCAGATGTACTCGATGGGCGGCCAACCGCGCATCGACTACTGGCCCGGGCTCGTCCGCCAGGCCGACCTGCGCCATCAGGTCCACCTGCACGACGGCCGGGTGCTGGACATCGCTCCCCCACCGGACACGGTGGCTTTCGGCGGCCAGCCCGAAACCCCGTCGAGCGAGCCGGCATCGTCCGGTCCCACCGCGACCGTCCCGTTCGGACAGATCGTCTACGCGCGCACCGGCGACAAGGGCGCCAACGCCAACCTGGGCGTGTGGGCCCGCGACGAAGCCGCGTGGCCGTGGCTCGCCGGGTTCCTCACCGCCGAGCGCCTCCGCGAGCTGCTGAACTGCCCGAAGGACGTGGCCGTCGAACGCTACGAACAGGCGAACCTGCACGGCATTTCGTTCGTGCTGCGCGGCTACTTCCCGCCCAGCGGCTCGGCCAACCTCGCCCTCGACCAGATCGGCAAGTCCCTCGGCGAGTTCCTGCGCGCCCGCCACGTCGACGTCCCGACCGCCCTGCTGCCCTGACCGGAGAGTCCACAGTGGAAACCACCGACCCGCGGGCCCTGCGCGCCGCCATGCTCGAGGCCGTCCGGAACCGCGCCACCGACGACGAGTTCGACCCGCACGCGGAGCTCCGTGACGTCCTCGCCCCGCTCGGCCTGACGCCGGAGGACAGCGGCGGCACCGTCACGTTCCGCAAGCGCGACCCGCTGATGCCCAGCAGCCTGCGCATCGGCGGCGCGGCCGCGGTCGCGCTGGCCCAGCAGTCGGTGATCGCGGCGAAGCTGTGGCGGATGCGCACCGGCCTCGGCCAGGACATCACCGTCGACCTCGGCCAGGCCATCCGCCGGCTCGCCCCGGCGTCGGAAATGAAGTGGGAGACGCTCAACGGCTACCCCGCCGCCATGTCCGACCGCTCGATCGGCGCCTACTTCGGCTTCTACCCCACGCGGGACGGCCGCCGCGTCATCCCGGCCAACATCTACCCCGGGCTGAAGTCGAAGATGCTCGCCGTCCTCGACTGCGCCGACAACCCCGAAGCACTCGGCCGCGCCATCGCCCGCCACAGCGCCGACGAGCTGGAAGCGCTCGGCGAGGAGCACGGAATCGTCTTCGCGAAGGTCCGCAGCGTCGAGGAGTTCGTCGAGGAGCCGGTGTTCGAGCACCTCGCGGCCCGGCCGCTGATCGAGATCGAGAAGGTCGCCGACACCGCACCGGAACCGTTGCCGGAGTGGGGCACCCATCCGCTGTCCGGCATCCGCGCGCTCGGCATGGGCCACGTGATCGCCGGCGCGGGCATCGGCCGCTCGCTGGCCTCCCTCGGCGCGGACGCGCTCAACGTCTGGCGCGTCCTGGAGTTCGAAGAGGACCCGCTGATCGCCACGGCCAACGTCGGCGTCCGCTCGACCCGCCTCGACGTCCGCAACCCCGACGGGCAAGCGACCCTTCGCGCGCTGCTGCGTGACGCGGACATCTTCTACGCCAACCGCCGCCCGGGCCTGCTCACCGAACTCGGCGTCGACGCGGACCAGGCGTTCGCCGTCCGGCCCGGCCTGATCCACGTCACCGCCAGCTGCCACGGCGAAACCGGTCCCTGGGCCCGCCGCGTCGGGTTCGACCAGGTCGCCGGGACGGTGACCGGCATGGTCGCCGCCGAGGGCAGCCTCGAGGAGCCGAAGCTGCCGCCGACGTCGATCATCAACGACTACCTGGTCGCCTGGCTCGGCGCGACCGGCGCCATGGCGGCGCTGGCCCGCCGCGCCACCGAAGGCGGCAGCTACCGCGTGCACGTCTCCCTGACCCGGGCGGCGATGTGGGCGGTGACGCTCGGCTTCTTCGACTGGGACTACGTCCGTAAGGCCGTCGGCAGCGGCGGCGAGCACGAACTGCTCGACCCGCAGCTGTTCACCTCGCTCACGCCGCTCGGGATCTACCAGGGCGTCACGGAGAACGTCACGCTGTCGCGGACCCCGCACCACTACCTGAACGTGCTGTCCCCGCGCGGCGCCGACCAGCCGGTGTGGCTGCCCAAGCCCCGGCAGGTCGACGTGGCCGCACTGGCCAAGGCCCTGCGACGGCCGTGAAGTGGCGGGACGGACGGACGGCCTTGCGTCGAACGCCGTGTCAGCGACGAAGCCCGCCACTCCGTGGTCAATACAGCTAGAGGTCGATGACGACCTTGCCGTGGACGTGCCGGCCGGCCTGGAGCTCGGCTGCGCGCCGGATCTGCTCGATCGGGAAGCTCGCCGCGATCGGTACCCGGAGCCGGCCGGCCGCGACCAGGCGGGCGATCTCTTCCAGGGCGCCGACAGCGGCGTTCGCGCCGTTGGCCGCCGGCACTCCGTCGACTTGCGCGGCGACGGTGCAGATGCGGCCGTCCGGAACGCCGAGTTCCCGTGCGGTGTGCACGGTCTCCGTCCCGTGCAGGTCGATGGCGGCAGTGACGCCGCCGGGAGCGAGGGCGCGGACCCGGTCGGCCAGGCCGGCCCCGTAGGCGACCGGCTCGGCTCCGAGATCGCGCAGGAAGCCGGCCGATCCCGCCGACCCCGTCCCGAGCACGCGGGCTCCCGCGATCCGGGCCAGCTGGACAGCGAACACCCCGACCCCGCCCGCCGCGCCGCCGATCAGCACGGTGTCGTCCGGGCCCGGGTCGACCACGGCGAGGGCGGCGGATGCCGTGCGGCCGGCGATCGCGAGGGTGGCGGCGGTGCGGTCGTCGACGCCGTCGGGGGTGTGCCGGGCCTCGTTCGCCGCGATCCCCCCGGCCGGGTCGACCACCACGAAGTCGGCGACCGCGCGGGACAGGGCGCCCCCGAACACCCGGTCACCCGGTGCGAAGCCGGTCACTTCGGCACCGACCTGGTCGACCACGCCCGCGTAGTCGGTCCCGAACCCGGCCGGGAGGCTCAAGCCGAACCGGGCGGCGGTGCCCGCGTCGGCGGTCATGATCCAGTCCATCGGGTTCAGGCCGGCCGCGGTGACCCGCACCCGGACCTGTCCCGGACCGGCCTGCGGCGCGGGGATCTCGCGGAGGTGCAGGACTTCGGGACCGCCGAACGAATCGAGCTGGACCGCCCTGCTCCTGCCCGCCGACGGGTGCTCGCTCTGGTGCTGCATGGGCGCCTGTCTCCTTGAACCGAGCGAAACGGACTATGCTCCGTTTACCTGGACGACCTTAACACAACCGGAGCGTGATCCGTTTTGACTGAGGCGGAGATCCGTGGACCACGGGCGGACGCCACCCGTAACCGCGACCAGTTGCTCGCCGTGGCGACCCGCATGTTCGTGTCGGCTGACGCCGAGCCGTCGATGCGGGCGATCGCCCGGCAAGCCGGGGTCGGCATCGCCACGCTGTACCGGCACTTCCCGACCCGCGAGTCGCTGGTCGACGCGGTCTACCGGGACCAGGTGGTGCGACTGACGACCGGCGCCCGCGAACTGCTCGGCCGGCTGCCGCCGGCTACGGCGATGCGGCGCTGGATGGACTTGTTCGGAGACTGGATCGCGACCAAGAACGGCATGCTCGACACGCTGCTCGCGATGATCGAGGCGGGCGAGATCGCCCACGCCCGGACCCGGACCGAGCTGCTGGCCGCCATCACCACGATCCTGGACGCCGGCCGCGCAGCGGGCGACCTCCGCTCCGACGTCACCGCCGACGACATCGCCGCCGCCCTCATCGGCATCTTCACCGTGGCCCCGCGGCCCGAGCAGGCAGCCAAGGGCGACCGCCTGCTGAACCTCCTGATGGACGGCCTCCGCCCGCCGCCCGGCTGAGCCGCCTCCCACCGGCGGGCCGCACCCTGCTCGCGTTCGACGAACCGCAGCGGCAAGCGACGGGCATTTCGCGATCGAGCAACTCGACGTGCTCGAACGCGCTCAGGGCCGTCCGTCCACCCCGGGGTCGGTGAACACGTCCTGGTTCCGCCGCCGGCCCAGCATCGTCACCGCGATGAGGGCGGCCGCCGCGGCGGCGATGCCGCACACCAGGTAGCCGATGGCGTAGGCGTGGGAGAGTGCGTGGAACGCGACGTCCTTGAGGGGGTTGAACGGGATCGGCGTGCCGTCGGGCCCCGGTACCTGCGCCGGGACGCCGTTCTGCCCGAGCGGGCCGGACTTCACCGCGTGGACCGCGGCTTCCACCGCCGGGCGTTGCGCCGCGGGGACGTGCTGCGGTGCGGCGTAGAACGCGTCCAGTGCGGACTTGAGGGACGGGGACGAGGCGATTTCGGCGTTGATCGCGTTCGCGGCGTTCGTCAGCGCGATCGCGCCCACGATGGCGGGCCCGAGCGTCAGGCCGCCGTCGCGCAACATGCTCGTCGCCCCGCTGGCCATGCCGGCCTTGGACGTCGGGACGCTGTTCACGGCGACGACGGTGATCGAGGTGACGGCCAGCTTGAATCCGGCGCCGACGACCAGCAGCGGCGCCGCGACCGCCCCGATGGAGAGGTTCGTGGCCGGGATGGCGGCGAGCACGAAGTCGCCGATCCCGATCAGCGCCATCCCGGTCCCGAGCACGACGCCGGGGCTGAAGCGCTCGACCACCCGGGTACTGACCGGGAACAGCACCACGCCCATCACGTTCAGGCAGAAGAAGCCGAGGGACGTCGCGAGCGGGGTGTACTCCTGGATGGCCGACAGCCGGATGCTCGTCGCATACGCGGTGCCCAGGTAGGCGAACATGCCGACCACGGTCACCACCGCGGAGACCGTGAACACCCGGTTGCCGAACAGGTCCAGGCGGATCAACGGCCGGTCCACCCGGCGCTCGATCGCCACGAACAGCACCATGAACACGACGGCCACGACGAACCCGCCGATCACCGGAACGCTGCCCCAGCCGTCGTCGGCGCCCTGGATCACCGCGTACAGCAACGCGAACAGGGACACCGCGATGGTGATCTGGCCGGGCCAGTCCAGGGACCGGCCCAGCGGTGCGGCGGAGTTCTGCGCACCGGACAGGGTGATCACGCAGCTGACCACGGCCAGGACCGCCATGGCGAGGAAGGCGTAGCGCCAGCTCGCGTACTCACCGCCCGAGTGGTGGATGCGGGCCAGCAAGCCGGCCAGCACCGGGGAGATGAACCCGGCGCCGGTGAGGGCGGCGGCCCAGATCGAGATGGAGTGCGCGCGCTGCCGGACGCTCTGCGTACCCGCGGCGAGCATCGCGATCGACGTCGGGAAGATCGCCGCGGCGCCGATGCCGGACACCACCTGACCGGTGAGGAGCACCCCGGTACCGCCGCTGGGCGTGAAGAAGCCGAGCAGTCCGCCGACGGCCATCAGCGCGGCGCCGGCGGCCAGCAGCCGCTTGCGTCCGAAGAGGTCGCCGACCACGCCGAAGGACAGCTCGAGCAGCGTCACTGGCACCAGGAAGGCGTCGGAGATCCAGGTCAGCGTCGTCGACGAGGTGTGCAGGTCCTGGTTGATGAAGCCGTTGATGACGGCCGGGATGGACAGGCCGATCTGGGCGACGGCGACGGCCGCTGCCGCTGCCACCAGGGTGCCCCGTCGGAGCTCCACTGGTGCAGCCGGGCCGGAAGGGGCGACGGTCTCACTCACGGTTGTGAAGCAAACCACACCGAAAACCAGATGTACAGGTTTCCTGACTATTGCGTGGAGGTGGGCTTCTTCCGGGGTTTTTCGTCCGCCGGGCGGGGTGGTGGGTCACTTTCGACCCGGCGCTCGAGCAAGGCGCGACGGCACAGTTCCAGCGAGTGTTGCAGTTCGCCGGCCTGGCCGTCGGAAAGCAGCGAGAGCATGTGGTCCTGCAACGCGGCCACCTGCGGCCGCAGCCGATCGAGCAGCCGGTGGCCGGCGGGCGTCAGGGCGATGACGAGGCGGCGGCGGTCGGCGGGGTCGCGGTGGCGCTCGATCAGCCCGCGGTTCAGCAGCGTCGTGACCATGTCGGCCATGCTCTGGTCGGTGACGAAAGAGTGCCGGGCCAGGCGCGCGGCGGTGAGGTCGGGGTGACGTTCGAGGACGGTCAGGGCGGTGTACTGCAGCGTCGTGATGTCCGCCGGCCGGACGAGGGCGTCGAGTCCGGCGCGCACGGACAGCTCGACCTGCTTCACCAGGTACAGCAAAGTCGACGGCGGCGTCGCCGGATCGCCCGAACCGGCCCGGTGCGCCTGAGTGTCACCAGTCTTCATGGTCAGCCAGGACCTCCCTGGATGACCATCGTAGGCGTCGGCCCCCGCCGAGCCGGACGTCGATGATCAACGCGGGTGGCCCCGTTCACTGACCGAGAGCGGCCTTCTGCCAGTCCCGGCGGTGCTAACGAGGTGGCCTGCCCGCGGGCCACCAGCGCGCGTCGGTGGGCATGGCGTAGCCGCGGACGGATGCGACCGGCTTGCGCCGCGCGGTGCGGGCCAGGGCGGCGAGCCAGAGCACACCGACGAGGGCGACCAGGACGAGGCCCGACCAGGTGAACACGGTGAACAGGTTCACCTGCTCCTCGGTGGGCTGGGGCAGATAGCCCGCCTCCAGGGTGCCCGGCCGGCCGGTGAGCAGAAGGGTGATCAGGACGGCGATGCTGTTCATCGAGTCCCATAGCGCGTGCAGCAGCGAGACGCCGAGGTAGGCGGCCACCAGCCGCGCGGTCAGCAGGAAGTGGTCGCGGGTGCTGCGGGAAAACAGCACGCCGCCCAGGATCGCCGTCCACAGGCCGTGCCCGAACGGTGCGAGCAGGCCGCGCAGCAGCTCGGTGGACACCAGATCCATCAGCGACAGACCGTGCGCGGTGATCATCGCGGTCAGGGCGTACCCGGCGGACTCGAAGGCGGCGAACCCGAACCCGACGCTCGCGCCCAGCACCAGGCCGTCGCGGACCGACTTGTGCACCAGGTGACGGGTCAGCAGCGCCAGCGCCGCCAGCTTGACCGCTTCCTCGATCAGGCCGACGCCGAAGAACAGCCACGGCGAGGGATGCAGCAGGTAGCTCTCCAGCAGCGAGGCGCCCAGCACGCCGAGCACGCCGCCGACCGCGAAGACCCGGAACACCAGCTCCCCGGTGACCTCGCCGGAGTGGCGGTGCTGGAACGCCCACGCGACGAACGTGGCCGGGACGAGGAAGCTGCCCAGCAGGACGACCGTGGGGATCAGGTTGGCGTTCTGAGTGGCGTAGGTGATGACCACCGCGGCCACCCACAGCACCAGCCCGCCGAAGAGCATCCGCAACCACGGCCGGCGGCTGCGGCGCGCGGTCGGTTCGTTCACGACCATGGGAATCACTGCCTCCTTCGGCCAGAACGGCTCAACCGGGCGCAGCACCGGCGATACGCGGGCCCGCCGGCGACTTCCCGTGCCCCGAGTCCGGCTCTACCCCTTCCCCGCCGTCCTAACCGACCGGGTGCCTGGCGGCCGGCATCCCGTTCGGCTGAGCCCCGCGTCGCGGCCGGTGCGTCTACACCCCTGCGGGGGTACAGTCAAGGGCGCGTGAGGTTGAGCCCGAGCCCTGCGTGAGCCCTCCGCTCGCTTTCGGATCCAGGATCGATGCGGTGGCGAGTTCACCTCCGCGTCCACTGCGCGCGCTTGTCGCCCGCTTCCCCCGGGAGGCCATCGCCATGTCGCAACCACCGTCCGTCCACGTTCAGCCGCTCGCACCGCTCCTGCGGGTGCTGCGGACCTGCCGGCGAAACGACCTGCTGGTCATCAGCGCCGACGGTGAAGTCGACCTGTCCAGCGCCGGGCTGCTGCGCCGCGCGCTGTGGCAGGACTTGCCTCAGCACACCGTCCTGGACCTCAGCGGCGTGTCCTTCATGGCCGCGGCCGGGCTGCGGGTGCTCGAAGAAGCGGCCGAGCGAGCGCACCTGGAGCGCCGGCGGATCGCCGTGGTCGCCACGACGCGCCCGGTGACGCGCCTTCTGCGGCTGGCCGGCTTCGACCGGATACCCGTCTACTCACGGCTGGCCGACGCGGTCCGCGAACTGCCGTCCTGGCCGGTCGCGGAACCGCTCCTCTGGCATTCCATCGAGGAACGTGGAAGGTTGGCTCCACGAGGGCTGGATCAAGGTTCCGCGGAGGTGTCGAGGAAGGCGCGACGATGGACCACCGGACGCACGACGTTTCCGCGGCCCTGCTCGAGCTGACGGAGTCGTTGCGAGCCGGCGAGTCCCGCGACGAGACCCTGGCGCGGCTGGCCGCCCGGGTGGTGACGGTGCTGCCCGGTGCCGACGCCGCGAGCGTGACGTTGTTCGACGGCGGCGTGCCCCGCACCATCGCCACCACCGAGGAAAGCGTGCTCGTCCTCGACAAGGCGCAGTACTCCCTCGATGACGGCCCCTGCCTCGAGGCGACGCGCACCGAGACGGTCGTCCGCACCGACACGGCACTGGCCCGCCGGAGATGGCCCGCGTTCGGCGAGGCCGCGGCCGCGGCCGGTGTCGAAACGATGCTGTCCTGTCCCTTGTTCGTCGGCGTCGACGACGCGGTGACCGGGGAAACGGCCCGTCACCACGACCTGTCGGGCGCGCTGAACGTGTGGAGCCGGCAGGAACACGCCTTCGACCCGATGGACGCGGCCCTGGTCGCGTTGTTCACCAGCGCCATGTCCGGGATCATCCTGACCGCGGCCCGGTGGGCCCACGCCCAGCTCCAAGCCCGGCAGCTGGTCACCGCACTGGAGACCCGCGACACGATCGCCACCGCCAAGGGCATCGTGATGGCCCGCCGCGGGCTGACCGCCGACGAGGCCTTCGCCTGGCTCACCGAGCTCTCCCAGCGGACGAACCGCAAGATCCGCGACATCGCCGCGATCATCCTGGCCCAGCCGGCGATCGTCGAACCCGACTAGCGCGGAGACGCAGCGAGCCGGGCCTGATCCGGGGCCGTCCGCCATGCCCGCCGGACCAGATCCGAGCTGGCGTTCGACGTCGCCGTTCCCGCGGGCTGACCGGGGTGCGCTCATCATGGCTCCGGGTCGGCGACCTCGGCCGGGTGGAGCTGCCTGGTCACGATGTCGGCGGCGACGTCGAGCAGTGACCGGCCGCAGGCGAACGCATAGGCCCGGATCCGGGCCCGGGCCGCCGTGGGCGACAGGTGGAGCACGGCCATCACCATGCCAGTGGCCTGGGACACCTGCCGGTACCGCATGCCGGCCCCGGACATCGTGGCACCGGGTCCGTCGAGCCAGCGGCCGGAGTTCGCTGCCAGACCGGACAACGCGAGCGCGTCGATGCCTGCCAGCTGGCGGACGATGACCAGATCACCGGTGCTCAGCGGACCAGGGGTCCCGCGATGGGTGTCGAGGGTCGCGACGGGCATCGCTTCCATCAGTACCGGGAAGGTGAACAACGCTTCCACTGGCTGGGTTGCCGCCTCGACGGCGAAGACCGGCCAGGCCGGTGCGAGGTCGGCGCCGAGGTCGGGCACGAGCACCGGGTCGCCGCCGCGTACGCCTCGAAACTCGGTCCTTCGCCCAGCGCGAACTGCAGGTCCGCCAGGGCGGTGCTCACCGCGTCAGTGGCATACACCAGCTCACGCTGCCCGGTACGGGCCACGACGGTGATCGCGGCACCGTCCACCGGCACCAGCCGCACGCACTCCCGGCACACCCGGCCGAGCAGGTCGATCCCGCCGTCGGCGGCGTCCGCGCGCAACGCGGACAGGACGCTCGCGGGCAGCCTCGGAGCTCAGTCATCGCTCATGGTTCCGGAGTCGGCGTCGGGTGATTGGTCGAGCGACGAGCTGTCCGTCGGATGTGTGGCGATCGGGAGGTCCCTTCGAGAATGATCGGCCGCTGCCTTGGTCGAAGCACAGCGGACGGACCGCCGTCCGGATCCCGGCTCGGTGTTCGGGATCGTGGCGGTGGCGCGCAGGATCCGGACGTTCGCCGCGGCAGTCCGCCGCGTGCGGAAACTTGCCGCCGACGCCGTCGGCATGCCGTGGGCGAGGTGGATCGCGCTGACGCGCTCCGGCGGCGGTGGTCGTGTGCGGGCCCGACGTCATGTCGGTGCTCCCGTCCTCGACCGCTGACACCGGCCGAACTGGGTCGTCCGGGAACGACGGCGTTTGACCACCCACGTACGAGATGCCCACGGACTACACCCGACCATACCCCCCGGCATCGCGGAGCCAGGCCGGCGGACCTTCTCAGCGGCCCGTCCCGCGCATCCAGTGCAGCGTCCGGCATGAAGCGGGTGACCCGCTGTGGCGTTCGGCCACCGTGGAGAGGACCGTGGGGGGCATGACGCGACCGGATCCTGATGCCGACTCGCTCGCCGCGGAGGGCCGTCGCCTGCTGGATTCACTGGCCAGGCGGGCCGCGGTCGACGAAGCGGTCGGCGTCCTGCGGGGCTGGCAGGGCTGCGATGCCGCGCAAGCCCGCGACGACCTGACCGGGGACACCGGTGCGGCCGGGCTCGGCGTCGAGGCGGCCCGGGTCGCGGCGGCCGTCGACGCCCGGGCCGACGGCACGGCCGACCCGGACTACGGGGGCTGGACCTGAGCCTGGTCAGGCGGTCAGGTCGGCCGGGGCGAGGGTGCCGTCGGTGATCGCGCGGGTGACTTCCCGCAGCACGAGGTGGTGCCTGGTGGCGTGGCCGATCACCGGCGCGCGGGCTTCCGCGGGCGTGATGGCGAGGGTGCCGGCGACCAGGCCGACGGCGTGGTCGAGCTGGACCCGGTCGTTGAGGGCGGTGACGGTGGCCTCGAGCAGCCGGTCCGCGCGGCGGTCGCCGCGCTCCTGGACCAGGGCGAGCACCGCCAGGTCCGACACCACCTGCGCCAGGTCGAGCTGCCACCGCGGCAGGGTCGTCGCGGTGTCGTAGAGCAGGTTGAACCCGCCGACAGCGGCTCCGTCCAGCCGCAGCGGGACCGCGACCACCGAGCGGTACCCCGCCTCCAGTGCGGCCGGCACGAAATCGGGCCACCGGTCCCGCTCGGCCGCCAGGTCGGCCGCGGTGATCAGCTCGACCGCCGCGATGCAGTCCACGCACGGCCCCTGGTCGATGGAGGTCTGCAGCAACTCCACGAACCGGGCCGGCTCGTCCGAGGCCGCCACCACCTCCAGAGCCCCACCGGCACCAGTCAGCATCACGCCGGTCGCGGTCGCCCCGAGCAACCCGGTGCCGACCTCGGTGACCAGGCGCAGCACCGTCGCGTTGTCCGGACTGCCCACCAGGCGCGAAGTGATCGAGACCAGCGCACTGGCCAGGTCGGGTGGGGCCGTGCCGGACTCCCAGTCAAGGCGGTTGTTCATGGTGCCTCCTGCTGAGGGGATCATTCGGCCAGCTCGTCCAGAGAGATGCGCCGCTCCAGGATGTCCCGGGCGACGTCCAGCACCGACCGGTCCCGGCCGAAGGCGTGGGCGCGCAGCCGGGCGAACGCGTCGTCGAGGGTGACCTGCAGCTGCGCGGCGAGCATGCCGGTGGCGACGTTGACGTCCTGGAACGAAGCAACGGGACGGGGCGCGAAGTCGTGGCCGGCCCGCTCGGCCTCGCGGGTGTGCCGCAGCAGGGCCGCCGTGGCCAGGTCCGCCGCCAGCGCGGCGTCCCGCCGTTCGGCGCTGGGCAGCCCCCCGGGACGGCGGCGGACCAGCTCCAGGGTGCCGAACCTGATCGCCCCGAACCGGAGCGGGAACGCGAACACCGCCGCCGCGCCCACCGCCAGCGCCGCGTCGGCGAAGCCCGGCCAGCGCACCTGCTCGACGCTCAGGTCGGAGACCAGCACCGGGCTACCGCTGCCGAACGCCTCCACCCCCGGTCCCTCGCCGACGGTGTACTGGAGCTCCGCCAGTTTCGCGGCCCACTGGTCGCTGGCACCGAGCACCTCCTCGGCGCGGGCGCGGCCCCGCAACGCCAGAATGGCCGCGTCGACCTGCTCCAGGGTGTCCACGCAGGCCAGGCACACCGTTTGCGCCCAGCTGTCGCGGCGCCCCGGTACCTCGGCGGCCGCGGCGATCGCGCGCCACAACCGCTCCCGAGGCTGTCCATCCACCGTCGCGCCCTCTCCACGCTGCGGGCCACCGGGCCGACACCCGGAACCGCCAGCCTACGAGAGACCGCCGCAGCGGGCACGCGCGGCGCGGCCGTGGGCCGGGTGACAACGCGCGGCACGGCCCGCCGGGCCGGCACGGTGGGCCGGCCGTGCTGCTCGACCTCCACACCGGCGCGGCCACCGACTCAGGCGGTCAGCACGTCGGCCACGAACCGCTCGGCGACCTCGCGCAGCCGCAGCAAACGCCGCAACGAAGCCGATTGGCGCGAAGGTGGCCACTGCCATCACGCCGGAAGCGACCGCCCGCGGACCGCGAAGACCGCCGTTGCCCGGGGGAACTCGAAACGACCGGGCGACTTGGTGCCGGGCGGTGGCACCGAGGTCTTCGTCACGGGCGCAACAGCACCTTGGTCCAGCCGTCGTCGCGGTGGTCGAACTTCTCGTAGCCCTCCGCGGCCTGCTCCAGCGGCAGCTCGTGCGAGACCAGGAACGACGGGTTCGCCTTCCCGGTGATGATGAGGTCGCGCAGCTGCCGGTTGTAGCGCTTGACCGGGGCCTGGCCGGTGCCCATCTGCTGTCCCTTCATGAAGAAGCTGCCGTAGTCGAAGGCGATCCGGCCGTGCTTGGCCAGTTCGTTCGCCGCGCCCGGGTCGTCCGGCAGGTACACCCCGACCACGCCGATGCCGCCGGTCGAGCGCACCGTCTTGACCAGGTTGTCCAGCACCAGCTCCGGGTGCTCTTCGCCGGTGTGGTCGTGCGCCTGGTAGCCGACCGCCTCGACGCCGCAGTCGGCGCCCGCACCGCCGGTCGCGGCCATGATCTGCTCGACGGGGTCGGCCTCGGCCAGGTCGATCGGGAGCGCCCCGATCTTCTCGGCCATGGCCAGTCGGTCACGTTCCTTGTCCACGACGTAGACCTCGGCCGCGCCGCGGATCACCGCGCTGTGCGCGGCCATCAGCCCGACCGGCCCGGCGCCGAACACCACGACCCGGTCGCCGGGGCGCAGCCCGGCCAGCTCGGTGCCGTGCCAGCCGGTCGGGAAGATGTCCGACAACATGGTGAAGTCGTTCTCGTGCTCGGTACCCCCGGGCAGCTCCAGCAGGTTGAAGTCCGCCCACGGCACCCGCAGGTACTCCGCCTGGCCACCGTCGTACGGCCCCATGTTGGCGTAGCCGTAGGCGGCACCGTCGACTCCCTCGGTCGGGTTGGCGCGCAGGCAGAACGACGTCCAGCCCTCGAGGCAGTTGCGGCAGGTCCCGCAGGCGATGTTGAACGGCACCGACACCCGGTCGCCGACCTTGATCCGGGTGACGCCGGACCCGATTTCGGCGACGAAGCCCATGTTCTCGTGGCCGAGGATCTTGCCTTCTTCGACGTTCGTGCGGCCTTCGTACATGTGCAGGTCCGACCCGCAGATGTTCGTCGTGGTGATCTTGACGATCGCGTCGGCCGGCTGCTCGATCTTCGGTTCGGGGACGTCGCGCACCTCGACGCTGCGCGGTCCCTGGTACACCACTGCCTTCATTTCGGCTCCTCGCTCATCAGTCGGGTCCAAGTCCGCGACTACCCGCCGCCGGGGGCGGTAATCCCCGGGCAACCGCTCGTCAAGCGAAGGCAGCTCGAGACGGCACCCGCGACCCGCGCTAGGCTCGGGTGGCCGGGGTTCCTCGTGCGTGCCGATCCGGTGGTCCGTACCTCCGCAGCACAACCGCTTTGCGCGACCGCCGAAGGATCTCGCCCTCCTCGTCCAGCAGTGGGCCCGTCACGGGGCACCTTTTGCTCCGACGTACTGAGGCAGGAGAGCCACATCATGCGATCGGCCCACGACCGGCGATGGCCCGCGGTGCTCGACGAGGTCACCGGCGCACTCGATGCCCTGACCAGCACCCTGGCGACCGAGGACGACTTCGCGGTGCTGCTGCACCGGATGTGCGAGCAGGTCGTCACCGCCGTGCCCGGGGTCGACGAAGCCACCATCACCCTGCTGACCGACCACCAGCCCGCGACCGGGATCTTTCCCTTCGCCGACGGCAATCCCACCGTGCTGCTGAACTACAAGACCGACGACGTCGACGCCGAATTCACCGGGACACCCGTCGACCGGGTGCGCGCGGCGTTCGGACCGGAACCGACCGGCCGCACGCTGGGCGAAGTGCTCGACGCGATGGAGACGGCCGACAACCTGCTGTTCGACTCGGTGGAGCAGGCGCGGATGGACCGCTGGCACCGCGGCCGGGTCGTGCTCGTCGGAGACTCGGCCTGGTGCGTCACCCTCTACGCGGGAATGGGCGTGTCGATGGGGATGTCCGGTGCGGACCTGCTCGGCACCATGCTGGAACGCCACCCCGGGAACGTGGCGGGTGCCCTGGCCGCATGAGACCGCACATTGCGTCCCCCTGTGGAGGTCTTCCAGCGCAACGGGATCCAGCAACGCCAGTTCTTCGTCCAGAACGGCGCCGTCGAGTTCGCGCTCCGCAGGGTCATGACCCGGGCGTTGCGGCTCCCGGCGGCTTCCTCCGTGCTGCGGCAGCTGCAGCTGCAGAACAAGGCCGGCCGGCTGAAGGACGCCGACATCGCCCTGGCCTGAGGACCGGGTCGCGGCCCCGGTCGGCTGAACCGCGACGGCGGTCAACGTCGGCGTGCCCGTCTGGCCATCCGCAGGCCCGCGCAGGGTCCGCGGTGTCGTCTGCCATGGTAGAGACGACCGACGCGGCATGGCGAGGGCCTTGGTCCCGCGGCCGCGGGACCAAGGGCTTGCGGAAGGAGGCACAGGACGGTGCACCATCGGACGCCAGGCCGTGCGGCCTGGATCGCGGTGCTGCTGATCGCCGGATGTGCCGGGCCTCCCCACCCGGCGACGCCCGCGGAATCGAGCCGGCCCGCGGCCACCACGTCATCGGCCGCGGTGCCGTCGGCGAGCCAGGATCCGGCGCGGTTCGCCGGCCAGGTGCGGACCCGGGCCGCCGAGGCGGGCGTGGCGCCGCAGCTGGTGATGGCGATCTTGTACAACGAGTCGTACAAGCCGCACGACCCCGACCTGGAACGAGAGTGGCAGAAGCTCAAGCCGGACGCGGCGTTCGGGGTGGCGAACATGCACCGGGCCACCTACGACCAGACCAAACGCGGCCGGCCCTTCGCCGGACGGGACTGGACGGAGCTGCCCGACGATCCGGATCTGGCGATCCGGGCCGAGGCCTGGTATCTGCACGACCTCGCAGCCCAGCTCCCCGCGAAGCACTCCGGTGCCTACACCGCCGACGAGTTGCTCGCGCTCGGCTACAACACCGGCCCAGCCACCATGAAAGCCTTCGCCCGCGGCACCCGGCCCGGCTCGCAGGCACAGTCCTATCTGGACACCCTCCGCGGCAACTGGGCCAAAGCGGCAGCCGCCCTCGGCCATCCCTGACAACGACAGCCGCGGAGTGTGCGGTTGCGCACCGCGACCGTGTCGCCGCCGGCCGGTAGTTACCCCTCGGCGTCCGCGGCGAGCTTCCCGGCCAGCCGCTCGAGCAGCCGGGTGAGCGTCTCCCGCTCCGGCTCGGAAAGCTGGTCGAAGAAGTACCGGCGGACGGTGGCCACGTGCTCCGGAGCGGCCGCCTCGATCGCCGTGCGGCCGCTCGGCGTCAGCCGCACCATCCACCCCCGGGCGTCGTCGGCGCAGTCTTCGCGGGTGAGCAGGCCGCGTTTCTCCATCCGCCGGACCTGGTGGGAAACCCGGCTGCGATCCCACCCCACGACGCGGCCCAGCTCCCGCATCCGGACGACGCCATCCGGAGCCTCCGCCAGGGGCACCAGGAGGGCGTAGTCGGCGCCGGAGAGGCCGGCGTCCCGCTCGAGCTGCCGGTCGAACGCGCGCTGCAGGTCCCGGGTGAGGTCGCGATACGCCTGCCACAACCGGGCTTCCCGCTCGTCCAGCCAGCGCGCGTCAGCCATGCCCGCCACGATAGCTCGGGCTTTGTTGACACGTCTACAGACGGCGAGCATAGTTTGTCGACGCGTCACCAAACTCGGACGGCAGTGCGGCGAGCGAGGGCAAGCGGGTGCTCGCCGTGCGTTCGTCCACCGAAGGGAACCCCCGATGAAAGCCCTGCTCGCCCGCACCTACGGCCCGCTGGAGCACCTGGAGATCGGCGACCTGCCGCGACCGGCGCCCGGCCCGGGACAGCTGCTGGTCCGCGTCGAAGCCGCGGCCGTGAACCCGATCGACGTCGCACTGGTGACCGGCCGGCTGCGGGCGGAACTGCCGGTGCGCCATCCGTTCGTGCCCGGCGTCGACGTCAGCGGCGTGGTGGCGGCCGTCGGCGCCGGGACCGGGCCGTTCGCGATCGGTGACGCGGTCATCGCGTGGAAGGGCGTGCCCTCCGGCGCGTTCGCCGAATACACGATCGTCCGGGCCGACGACTCGGCCGCGGTGCGCCCCGCGGGCCTCGATGCGCGACGCGGCGCCGCGCTGCCCACCGGGGCACTGACCGCCGCCGCCCTGCTCGACGAAGCCGGGCTCGGGCCGGGGTCGACGCTGCTGGTCGTCGGCGCCACCGGGGGCCTCGGCAGCTACACCGTCCAGCTCGCCAAACGAGCCGGGGCGACCGTGTTCGCCACCGGACGCACCGGCGACGGCGGCTATCTCCGAAACCTCGGCGCCGACGATGTGATCGACTACAGCACGGAGAACGTCGCCGAGCGCATCCGCGATCGGGCACCCGACGGCGTCGACGCCGTCATCGACGTCGCCCAGGCCGGGCCCGCGCTGGCCTCCTCCGCGGCCGCCGTGAAGCCCGGCGGCCTGGTGGTCTCCCCGCTCGGCGGACCACCGTCCTTCGACCGAAACGTCACCGCCCGCTACACCGGCACCACCACCCCCACGGGGCGGCTCGCCGAGCTGGCCGGGCTGGCCGCGACCGGCGACCTGCGCGTCGAGATCGACCGTGAGTACCCCTTCACCGAAGCCCGACAGGCGTTGACCGACTTCGCCGGCCGCCACGTCCGCGGCAAGCTCGTCATCACCTTTTGAGCCGCAGCAGGGAAGGACCGTTGACGCAACCCTGACGACCGGCCCCGTCGTCTCTACGGTTTCCCTACGCGCACGCCGGAATCTTGACGGTTTCCATATGCCGCTCCCCCGGCCCGTCAGGCACGCTGCGGTACGTGCCGGCATCCACCTCATGGCTCAAACGGCTGGTACTCGGACGGCCGTTCCGCAGCGACACCCTCGGCGAGACGCTCCTTCCCAAGTGGCTCGCCCTGCCGATCTTCGCCAGCGACCCGCTGTCCTCGGTGGCCTACGCGACGCAGGAGATCCTGCTGATCTTGAGCATCGGCGGCCTGGCGTACCTGACGCTGGCGCCGTGGATCGGGCTTGCCGTCGCGGTCCTGTTGACCGTGGTCGTGCTGTCCTACCGGCAAGTCGTGCGGGCCTACCCCAGCGGCGGCGGCTCCTATGAAGTCGCTTCGCGCAACCTCGGCAGTTCGGCGGGACTCGTCGTGGCCGGCGCGCTGATGGTCGACTACATCATGACCGTCGCGGTGTCGGTCGCGTCCGGCGTGGACAACATCATCTCCGCGGTGCCCGAGCTCAACGACTACCGCATCGCCTTGAACCTCGGCTTCGTCCTGCTGCTGATGGCGATGAACCTGCGCGGCATCCGGGAGTCCGGCCGCGCCTTCGCCATCCCGACCTACCTGTTCATCGGCGGGGTCGTGCTGATGATCGCACTCGGCCTCGGCCAGGCCGTCGCCGGCCACGCGCCGGTCGCCGAAAGCGCCGGCTACGACGTCCGCCCCGAACAGGCCGGCTTGACCGGCCTGGCGCTCGTGTTCCTGCTGCTGCGGTCCTTCTCCTCCGGCTGCACCGCGCTCACCGGCGTCGAGGCGATCTCCAACGGCGTGCCCGCGTTCCGCAAGCCCAAGAGCGCCAACGCGGCCAAGACGATGACCGCGATGGGCGCGACCGCGGTCGTCATGTTCGGCGGCATCACCGCGCTCGCCATGATCAGCCACGTCCGGATCGCCGAAGACACGTGCGACCTCACCGGGTTCCGCGGCGACTGCACCACCGACCCGCAGCGCACCGTGATCAGCCAGGTCGCCGCGGCGGTGTTCGGCGGCGACCATTCGGTGCTGTTCTACTTCCTGCAGGCCGCGACGGCACTGATCCTGATCCTCGCCGCGAACACCGCGTTCAACGGGTTCCCGCTGCTGGCCTCGATCCTCGCCCAGGACCGCTACCTGCCACGCCAGCTGCACACCCGCGGCGACCGGCTCGCCTTCTCCAACGGGATCGTCGCGCTCGCCCTCGTCGCCGGGGCCCTGATCTTCGCCTTCGACGGCTCGACGACCCGCCTGATCCAGCTCTACATCCTCGGCGTCTTCACGTCGTTCACCCTGTGCCAGGCCGGCATGGTCCGGCACTGGAACCGCGCGCTCGCCGGCAGCACCGACGCCCGTGAGCGCCGGTCGATCCACCGCTCCCGGCTGATCAACGCCGTCGGCGCGGTCCTGACCGCGATCGTCCTGATCGTCGTGCTGGTCACGAAGTTCACCCACGGCGCCTACCTGGTCGTGATCGCGATCCCAGCCTTGTTCGTCCTGATGCGGACGATCCACCGGCACTACACCCACGTCCGCGAGGAACTCCTGCCGGACGAGGAAAGCGAGCTGCTGCCCAGCCGCGTCCACGCCGTCGTCCTGGTGTCGACGCTGCACAAGCCGAGCCAGCGCGCCGTCGCGTTCGCCCGCGCGACCCGCCCCGACACCCTCACCGCGATCACGGTCAACGTCGACGACACCGACACCCGCGCACTCCAGCGGCAGTGGGAGCAACGCGGGATGAAGATCCCGCTCAAGGTTCTCGAGTCGCCGTACCGGGAAATCAGCCGGCCGGTGGTGCAGTACGTGAAGAACCTGCGGCGCGCCAGCCCCCGCGACGTCGTCAGCGTCTACATCCCCGAGTACGTCGTGGGGCGCTGGTGGGAGAACATCCTGCACAACCAGAGTTCACTGCGGCTGAAGGGGCGGCTGCTGTTCGAGCCGGGCGTCATGGTCACCAGCGTCCCGTGGCAGCTGAGTTCCACCAGCCGCCGCGACCTCCAGCGCGTCCGGCCAGTGCCCGGCGACCTCCGCCGCGGCGTCGCCACGCAGCGGCGTCCGGGCTGACGGACTCCGTTCGACGATTTCGATTTTGCACTGCGACAGCGTCATCTCGTATTCAAGATCTTCAGCTAACGCAAGGTAAACGACTAGGGCGATCAGCTCAGCCCACCTAGCCCAGAAGCCAGAAAAGTGATATTTACCACTCTCTTCGGTCTTGATCGAACCCGTTGTGAGCGACCCGTCACCGCCTCTACAGTGGCCCGCGTGACTCCGGAGAGAGCCACCCAATCCCATTGAGCGGTCCACTGGACCGTTACATTCGTCAACAAGGAGCAGGCCTTGCTTCCACATGCCATGCAGCGGCCGGGTTCGCACTCGCCGTGCCGCGCTCGGGCTCGCCCTCACCGTCGCAGTCGCCACCGCCCTCACCGGCTGCAGCGCGCTCGGCTCGGACAGCTCGAACGCCGCACCGACCGGAGGCGCCCTGGAGAAGCCGAAGATCAAGGTCGCGATCTTGCCCACGGTCGACACCGCACCGCTTTGGCTCGCCCAGGACGCCGGCTACTTCAAGGACGAAGGCCTCGAAGTGGACGCCGTCGTGGCTGCGAGCGGCCAAGCGGCGATGACGAAGGCCATCTCCGGCGAAACCGACATCGCGATTTCGAGCTATATGCCGTTCTTCGTCGCGAAGAGCACCGGAACAGCCGACATGCAACTCGTCGCGGACGCGACCTCGATCAGCCCGAAGTCCGTCGCGATCGTCACCGTGCCCAACTCGCCGGTGAAGACGATCAACGACCTCCAGGGCAAGCGCATCGCGATGACCGCGAAGAACACGGCGAGCGACCTGCTGGCCAAGTCGCTGATGAAGGACCACGGCGTCGACTACAACAGCGTGCACTGGGTCCAGATCCCGTTTCCGAATGTCGCGGCGGCGCTGCAGCAGGGTCAGGTCGACGCGGCCTTGTTGCCCGAGCCGTTCATCTCGCAGGCCGCCAAAACCGCGGGCGCGATCCCGGTGATCGACGTCAACACCGGCGCCAGCCAGGACTTCCCGCTTTCGGGCTACGGCGCGACCAGGAAGTGGGTGCAGGCGAACCCGAAGACCCTCGCCGCCTTCCAGCGCGCGATGCAGCGGGCCACCAGCGAAACGAACAAGGACCGGTCCAAGATCGAACCGCTGCTGGTCAAATACGCCAAGATCGACGAAGACACCGCGAAGCTGCTCAGCTTGCCGAGCTTCGGTACCAAGCTGGACGCCCGGCGTCTGCAGCGGGTACCGGACCTGATGGCCCAGATGGGGGCGATCACGTCCTCTGTGGACGCTGCTTCGATGATCGCGCCGCAAGCAACCAACTGACGCGGCTACCGGCCGGACCTCCGGCCTGAGCGATGCCGAATCGCACGTTCAGGCCGGAGGCCGCTCACCACCACGCTCAAGTCGTCGACAAGTCGGTCAGTACGGCGAGTCGGCCGACCCGGCGACGCAGACGCGGACCAGGGTCGGGCGGTGGTCCGCGAGAGCCGTGTCGAGGCTCCGGACCAGCTCCGACGGCTGCGTGATCGTCACGCCCTGGCAGCCCATGCTCACCGCCAGCGCCGCGAAGTCGATGCCGCCCAGCTCGGTGCCCGGCAGCTTGCCGCCGCCGATCGAGTCACCGAAGAGGCGGACCGCCGCGTACTCGGAGTTGTCGAGAATCAGGATCGTCACCGGCACTTCCTGCCGCGCGGCCGTCCACAGTGCCTGGATGCCGTACATACTCGCCCCATCACCGATCACGCCGACGACCTTGCGGTCCGGCCGGGCGAGCGCCGCCCCGACCGCGGCCGGCACGCCGTAGCCGAGCGAGCCGCTGCCCGTCGTCAGGAAGCCGGTGTCGGTGGCCTTGATCGGCAGGTGGTCGTGCAGGTAGCCACGGTGACTGGGCGCCTCCTCGACGACGATCGCGTTGTCCGGCAACAGGTCCGTGAGCGTCGAGTAGACGAACTCGGCGGTCAGCTTCTCGTCGCCGGGCTTCGCCGGACGCTCCAGCGGGGCCGGCGCGGGCCGGCTGCTCCGGTCGACGACGTTCAGCAGCGCGCGGACGCCCAGCTTCGGCGTCGCCCGGATGCCGGTGCCTTCGAAGGCACGCGCGAGGATCTGCTCGTCGTCGCTGACGATGAACAGCGGCGGCAGCGGAGCTTCCCCGCGCCCGCGGTCGACGTGGTAGGTGAAGGCGGGCGCCCCGAGCACGACGACGAGGTCGTGCGCGGCGAGCTTGTCCGAGATGGCACCGCGTTCGGGATCGAGGAAGCCCTGGAACAGCGGGTGGTCCTCGGGGAACGAGCAGCGGTAGGACATCGGCGCGACGTACACGCCCGCCTGGAGGCGTTCGGCGAGGGCGACGGTCTCGACGACGGCACCGTCGTGGTCGACGGCTCCCCCGACGACGATCGCCGGCCGTTCGGCGGCCTCGAGTGCCGCGGCGAGTTCGTCGATCGACTCGGGATCCGGTGCGAAGCCGCGGATGCGGGGCCGGGCGATGATCGGGCGTTCGGTGGTGGCGGTCCAGTCGTCGGCGGGCACGGACACGAAGACCGGCCCGGACGGCGCCTGCGTCGCGACGTGGTAGGCCCGGGCGAGCGCGGCCGGGACGTCCTCGGCGGTGGCGGGCTCGACGGACCACTTGACGTACGGCTTGGGGAACTCCGGCGCGTCGATGGCGCCGAGGAAAGGATCGTGCGGCACGAGGGACCGGGTCTGCTGCCCGGCGACGATGATGAGGGGCGTGCGGTTGCGGTAGGCGTTGAAGAGGTTGCCGAGCCCGTGCCCGACGCCGCCCGCGGAGTGCAGGTTGACGAGGACGGCCTGGCGCGTGGCCTGGGCGTAGGCGTCGGCCATCGCCACGACGGCGGACTCCTGCAGGCCGAGGACGTAGTCGAAGTCGTCCGGCCAGTCGGTGAGGAACGGGACCTCGGTGGTGCCGGGGTTGCCGAACACCGTGGTGAGGCCGAGTTCGCGGAGGAGTTCGCGGGTGGCATCCAGGACCGTGCGCTTGTTCATGGGCACAGACTAATGCTTAGTCTTGCGAAGGAAAGCCCTCCAAGTGGACGCACTGATGATCAGGCCGGCTCGCCACGGCGTTCGGAAAAGCGCCGGAAATGCGCTTACACCGCCAGGGTCGGAACGGGAGATTCACGCCGGCAGCGAACGCGGCAACCCGAACGCCGGGAGGACGCTGTTCTCGAACCGGGTCATGGCGCAGATCCGGTCCCCGGCCAGCCCGAGGACGTACAAGCCCGTCCCGTGCCGGATGCCCGACGCACCGCGCAGGTAGGCGCCGAACGCCGGCTGGCCGTTGGCGCGCGTCGGGACGAGGTCGAACCGGCGGCCCGCGCCGAACAGGCGCGCGCAGAACCGCGCCGTGACGTCGCGGCCCTCGTATTCGAACGGCAGCGGCGGCATCGCCAAGAAGACGTCGTCGGTCAGCAGGGTCACCAGCGCGTCGATGTCGGCCGTTTCCCACGCCCGCACGAAGTCCGCCACGATCGCGTTCTCCGCGGGTGAGCCGGGCGCGGGCGGCGGCTCGGCCGGCTCCCGGCGCCGCAGGCCGGCGCGGGCCCGCTTCAGGGCGCTCTTGACCGAGTCGACCGTCGTGTCCAGCATCCCGGCTACCTCGCTCGCCGGGAACGCCAGGACGTCACGCAGGACGAGCACGGCCAGCTGACGCGGCGGCAGGGCCTGCAGAGCCGTCACGAAGGCCAGCGAGACGGATTCGCGCTGCTCGTAGCGCGCCTCCGGACCGGCCGGCTCGGGCAGGAGCGCGTCCGGGAAGGGTTCGAGCCAGACGACTTCGCCGAGCCGCGTCGGCTCCGGTGGCTCGACGCCGGGGATGTCCCACGCCTTGGCCGGGCGCCGGGCCGCGGAGCGCAGCGCGCTCAGGCACCGGTTGGTGGCGATCCGGTAGAGCCAGGTGCGGATCGAGGCCCGGCCGTCGAAGCCGTCGAGCCCGCGCCACGCGGACAGCAGCGTGTCCTGCAGCGCGTCCTCGGCGTCCTGGACCGAGCCCAGCATCCGGTAGCAGTGCACCTGCAGCTCACGGCGGTGCGGCTCGGTCAGGGCCCGGAACGCCTCGCCGTCACCGGCCCGCGCCCGCACGATCAGTTCGGTGGCCATCCGCTCCCCTTCTCGCGTTTCCATCCTGTACGGACGCCGGGGAGAACGCGAAGGGGGCGGCGCCCCCTTCGCCGGTGCCACGGCGTCGGAACGGCATGGGAAAAATCATCATCAGCGAGAACGTCACGCTCGACGGAGTCGTCCAGGACCCGACCGGTGACGAGGGCACCGGCCGCGGCAGCTGGTTCACCTGGATCGGCGACCGGGACCGCGAGGCGTGGGCCAAGGTCGAATACGAAGAGGCGCTGGGCGCGGAAGCACTCCTCATGGGACGGCGGACCCACGCGTACTTCCTGAGGCGCGGCTGGGCGTCGCGCACCGGCGAGTGGGCGGACCGGTTGCGGAGCCTGCCCAAGTACGTCGTCTCGTCTTCCGCTCTCGAAGGCGACGGCTGGGGCGAGACGACCGTCCTCGCCGGGATCGAGGAGATCGCGAAGCTGAAGGAGGAGGTGAGCGGGGAGATCGTCGTCTACGGCAGCGCGCAGCTCGTGCACACGCTGATCGAGCGCGACCTCGCCGACGAGCTGCGGCTGATGACCTACCCGTTCGTGGCCGGCGCGGGCGAGCGGCTCTTCCCCGGGACGAGCGAGATCAAGCCCACGCGCCTGACGGGCACCCGGACCGTCGGCGACGGACTCGCGCTGCTGACCTACGAACTCGGCTGAGAAAGGGGCCGCGGACCGTCACTCTCGTCCGCGCGGCCGCGGGACGCCCACGCGCAGATCACCCATCGCCGAGCCCGGGGTGGCAGGCGCCGGGCACCCGCGGCCGGCCAAGGTGCCCGACAGCGTCCCCGACGGTGGGATGGATGGCGAACAGATCGTCGACCCGGGTGATCGCCAGCGGCATCAGCACACTGCGCTGGGTCGCCACCAGCCGCACCTCGATCCCCGCCACTGCCGCCGTCTGGTGCAGCCCGGCCAGCGCGGACAGGCCGACCGAGCCGAAGAACCGCACGTCGGTCAGGTCGACCACCAGCGCCCGGGGCCGCCGGGCGACAGCCGCGGCCATGGTCTCGCGCAGCATCGTGCGCACGACGTGGTCCACGTCCCCGGCCACGCCGACCACCGTGGTATCGCCGATGGACCTCACGGCGATGGCCAGCATCGGCGGAGATGCAGATTCCATGAGGGCGCTCCCGGGGAAACCGGTTCGCTGACCGGGAAGGACGACGGCGCGCTGCGAGGTCACGGCTGGCGGCTGAACCGTGACCGGAGAACGTCCCGGCGTGGCGGACACCGCCACGTCAGTTGTCGTATGACAACAATGACGCTACCGCCCCGCCGCGCGGTTGTCACCATCGACGAGGTCACGATTGGCTGCCGCGTGGAACGCACGTAGTCCGCTCGCGAGGACGTCTCGTTCGTCGGCGGTCAACGCGGCGAGGACGCTGTGCAGGCTTTCCCGGCGGCGGGCACGCAGGTCCTGCAGGTAGGCGCGGCCGCTGTCGCTGAGCCGCAGGACCAGCTCGCGGCGGTTCCGGGCATGCGGGAGCCGTTCGAGGAAGCCGACGGCCTCGAGCCGATCGCACAGCCGGCTCGCCAGCGGCGGAGTGGATCCGAGCAGCGCCGCCAGGCTTCGCAGGTTCAAGCCTTCGTGGCGGTCGAGCGCGACGACCGCGCGCACCTGTGACAGCGACAGCGGCCTCGGGGACGCGTCGCGGGCTCGCTCGAAGAGGATTTCGAGCAACTCGGCGGTGTCGGCCACGGCCGCGGCCACCTGGTCGGCGGCGCGCGTCCTGCGGAACTCGTTCACGGCGTTCACGGAGGCATCCCTAGGTCGAGCCGTCACCGCAGCCTACCGCGCGCCGTCGCCGGAGCAGGCCGACCATCGCCCGGGAACGAGGGATACGACGACTCTTACAGTTGTCATATGGCAACAGTTATCGTACGGTATCCGAGCGGTCAGGAATGCAGCGCTCGTTCGCGGCGGGCCGTGCTTGCTGTGATCGAGCACCACGCGCTCGGTGGGCAGCTCGAGCAGGCGCCCGGCGCGGTCGTGACGCCGGAGTCCAAGCCCAGTCAGCAACTTCGAAGGGACGTGGGCCGATGTCCGCACACGACAGGGACCGGACATCCCCGGCGGACGACAAGCACGTGGTTCGCCGGGTGGACGAGGTCACTGGTGCGCTGGAACAGCTCACCGGCGTCCTCGACCAGGAAGAGGAGCTGCACGTCGTCCTCCAGCGGCTCTGCCATCAGGTCGTCCCCGCCATCCCCGGCGCCGACCTGGCGAGTGTCGCAGTGGTGGAAGAGGGTGGCCCACGGACCGTCGCGGCCACCTCCGACCAGGCCATCGACATCGACCAGGCCCAATACGACGCCGACGCCGGCCCGGCGCTGGACGCCGCCCGGACCGGCCACGTCGTCCGGGTCACGGTGTCGGCCGACGCCGTGGCCCGCTGGCCGCAGTTCGCCGACGCCGCCGGCACCGCCTCCGTTCGCAGCTACCTGTCCGCGCCGCTGTACATCGACAAGGAGTTCTCCGGCTCGCTCAACCTCTACGGCGTCGACGATCACGGCTTCAGCGAACTGGACGCGGCGCTGCTGGAGCTCTACACCACCGCTGCCGAAGCCGCGCTCCGGCAGGCCCAGCGGCACCGCAGCGCCCGGGCGACCACCGAGCAGCTGCGCACCGCCCTGTCCTCGCGTGCCGTCATCGACCAGGCCAAAGGCATCCTCATGGCGGCCCGGCACATCACCGCCGACGAAGCGTTCACCCTGCTCGTCAAGAAATCCCAGCACGACAACGTCAAACTGAGTGCCGTCGCCGAGAAGGTGCTCGAACAGGCCACGCGGCCACGCCAGTGACCACGATCAGTGAACCGAGGCAAGCCGGCTGGGCGGCAGCTCGGCGCGTTCGTGCGGCCGGACCTCGACCGACGCCGTCACGGTTCCCGCGTGAACGAACGTGAAGCATCGCTACACCGTCGAGTGGATGCCGGTGAGCTGTTCGGAAGTCGCCCAGAGGCGGTGGGCGAGGTCGGGATCCTGTGCGGCGGCGGAGCGGTCGATGAGCTGCGGGGCGCCGCGTAGGTGGGCGAAGTGGCTGGGTCCGGTGAAGCTGTTGCCGGGGATGTCGGCCACGGCGGCGTAGAGGACCGGTAGTGCGCCGTGGTCGGCGTCTTGGGCCAGCAGCCGGATTGCCGGCGTCCACAACAGGTCCGCCGGGCGGCGGGGTCCTGCATGGTGGTAGATGTTCGTCGCGACCAGACCGGGGTGTGCCGCGTTCGCCAGGACGGCCGAGCCGGTGGCGGTCAGCCACCAGCGGCATCGGGCTGACCACGGCACACGCCCTGGCCGCGTCCGGTGCCCGCGTCGTCTTCGCCGTGCGCGACGCCGCAAGAGGCGCCGCGGCCGCGGCGGGCACGCCTGGCCACACCGAAGTCCGCGTCCTCGACCTCGACAGCCTGGACTCCGTGCGCGCCTTCGCCGACGGCTGGACCGGCCCGATCGACCTGCTGATCAACAACGCCGGTGTCTCGATGCCGGCGCTGAGCCGCACCGCCGACGGCTTCGAGGCGACGTTCGGCATCAACCACCTGGGCCACTTCGCGCTGACCACGCTGCTGCTGGAGCACATCACCGGCCGGATCGTGACGGTGGCCTCGCAAGCCGAACGCCTGGCCCGCCTCGACTTCGACGACCTCGACTGGCGCCGGCGGCCCTACCGGCAACGCCGTGCCTATAACGACTCGAAGCTCGCCAACCTGCTGTTCACCGCGGAACTCCGCCGACGACATCCGCCGGTGGCTGGTCGGCCTCGCGAAGGCCGTCGGGACCCCGCCGGACGAGGACCGCCTACAGCGCTACCTCGCCCTGTTCCTCGACGCCGTCCGGCCGCGAGCCCGCGGTGCCGAATAGGCTGACCACCACGTCGGAAGGCGAGACACTCAGTTCTTGGGTGTGCGCAGGCCGTCGAGCAGGACGCGGGTCAGGTGGTCGTCGGCGCGGGCGCCGCAGCGGCAGACCGCCACGTTGAGGACCTGAACCACCTCTGCCGGCGGGACGTCGGCACGCAGGTCGCCCTCGCGCTGGGCGGCCGCCGCGATGTCGGCGATCAGCGCGTTGACCTCGGCCTCCAGCTCGGCCAGCTCGCCGTGTTCCGGCTCGCCGGCGATCAACGACTTGGTCAGCGCCAGCGGCCGGGCCACGCAGTGGCCCACGATCCGGACCAGTGCCTCCCACGCCGGGGCCCGGCCGGCTTCCGCGCGTGGCCTCCAGCAGTTCCCGCAGCGTGTCGGCCGCGATGCCGGCCAGCAGGGCGCGCCGGTCCGGGAAGTGCCGGTACAGCGTGCCGACGCCCACCCCGGTGCTCATCGAGCAGCGTGGGGAAGCCGCGCTCGCCGGCACGTCACTCTCGCTCCCCTGAACCACCTGCTCGACGCGGTCGTGGCCGAGCCCGGAGTGACCGTGACCGAGATCGCCGGCCGGCTGGGCAAGAGCCAGCAGGCCATCAGCCAGGTCGCCAACCGGCTGGAGAACCTCGGTTACCTCGAACGGCGGGTCGGCTCGGGCCGCGCGGTCGCACTGCACGCCACCCAGGCCGGTCGCGACGCCTCAGCCGAGGGGGTCGCCCGCGAACTCGCCGCCGAGCAGCGGGTTCGCGAGCTGCTCAGACCCCAGCAGTTCGACACCCTCATGACCCTCCTCGCCGCGACCCGGGACACCCTGCGCAACGAGAGGTCCTGACTTCGAGGCCGATACCGCTGCCGGATGGCGGCTACCGCGACGTCCCGGCCACCGTCACCGATGCGCTGTTTCCCGGTCCCGGCAAGGGGGTCCGCCCGAACCAGTCCAGGCACACCACCATCGCGTCGTCCTCGGCCTGCCCGCCGTGCCGGCGGGTGGTGAGTTGCCGCAGCATCGCGCCGGGCACGTGCGCGGCGGGCAGGTCCGCGGTCACGGCGACGGCCTCGGCGAGCTCACGGTCACCGTAGAGATCGCCGTGCGGACCGGCCGCGTTGTAGACGCCGTCGCTGACGAAGACGAACCGGTCGCCGTCGAGGGCCTGGAACTGGTGGACGGTGTAGGCCGTTTCCTCGAAGGCGCCGAGTGGTAGCTGTTCGTCGAACAGGACCCGTTCGGCTTTGCCGTCGCGCAGCCGCCACAGCCGCGGGGAGCCGGCGTCGACCACGTCGACCAGGCCGGTGGCGAGGTCGAACTGGAGCAGCAGCGCGGCCACGTGCTGGGCCCCGCGGTAGTGGGCGTAGAGGGCTTGGTCGCCGAGTTCGGCTTGGGCGTCGAGTTCGACACCGGCGCGGCGGGCGTTGCGCAGGGCGTTCACCGCGAGGTTGGTCAGCAGGGCGGCTTCGCTGCCGTCGCCCATGCCGTTGATCAGGGTGACGGCGAGGCTGTGGGCGGAGGCGGACCAGTCGAAGCAGTCACCGTAGATGGCGTAGGCGGGTTCGAGCTGGCCACCGAGCGCGAACTCCGGACGCGTGCAGGCGCGTCCGGGCAGCAGCTGCCACTGCATCTCGGCGGCCAGGGTCAGCCGGGAGGAGCGGCGGGCCTGGATGTAGAGGTCGGTGTCGCGGTCGGCGACGAACAGTTCGTGGGCGACCGCTTCGGCGAACCGCTCGAGTTCCGCCCAGACGGGTGGTTCCGGTTCCGCCGGCAGGGTGACGGCCAGGATGCCGAGCCGGTCGCCGCGGACGCTGACCGGCAGGTACCCGGTCACGCTCGCGCCCTCGTACTCGAAGGTCGCCGCCTGGGCGATGAACGCCGCGCCGGGCGTGGTGCCCTCGACCGGGATGGGTTCGTTCGTGTACGGCAGGGTGCTCACCTGGCACAGCTCGGTGAGGGCGTAGTCGGCCATCAGGAGTTCGACGGCGTCGGCGCCGAAGTGCTCGGCCAGCGCCGAGCGCAGCGCGGCGGGCAGGTCGTGGGGTGGAACATCACGCAACCGGCGTTCCACCGCCAGGGATCTGTCCACGCCTTGCCTCCTGCTCACGGGACCGTGGGCGAAGTGGACCACGGTCGGTCTGTCGAGTGTGCGCCGCTCCGGCGTGCCGGGCTACGGCGATTCGCGTGAGCTGTGCTGCCGGTTCAGCATAGGGATGCGACAGTGGAGCCCGTGGATCGATCCCGCGAGCAGCCGGCCCCGGACGGGACGGCCGCCGTGGTGGAGCTGCCCGAGCTGCTCGAATTTCTCCTCGAGCGGCCGCGCGAGGTGTCTTCCCATCCGCTGTCGGCCGCCCAGCTGCGTGCGGTCGTCGCCTTGGCGCACCACGGCGGGATGAACCTGCGGACGTTGGCCGACGTGCTCGGCTCGACTCCACCGCTGGTCAGCCGGTTGTGCGACCGGTTGGAGGCCGTCGGGTTCCTCGAACGCCTGCCCAGCGCGCGCAGCCGCCGCGAGCTGACGTTGCGCCTGTCCGACCGCGGCCGCGCCTACCTGGAGGATCTGCGGCGGCGGCGCCGGGAAAGCGTCCAGCCGGTCCTGGCCAGGATGACCGCCGCCGGGCTGGGCGCACTGGCCGCCGGGCTGCGGGAGTACCACGCGATCGTCGCCGCGGAGCGGGATGCCGACGGGTCGGCGTGAAGTCCCGGCCTTGCACCGGTACGCTCCACTGTTGTTACATGACAACAGTCCACCGGCGTACAGCAGCGCGCGCCCCCGACCGCAGGAGGACCCGGTGCCGGGGACCGACGACGCCGCCGTTCGCGACCTGTTGCGGCAGACCCTCGAGGAAGACCACACCACCGTGGTCGAGGACTGGGTCCGGCAGCAGCTGGAGAACCCGGGCTCAGCCGACGGTGACCGCGAACTACGCCGCGAGGCCACCGAGCTGCTGCGGGCGCTGCGAGCGGCGCTGGGCACCACGGTGCCCGTCGGCCGGATCGTGGAGCAGGACGGGGCCGTGCGAGACGCGCTGACGTCGCTGTCGGAGCGCCGGGCCCGCGCGGGCGCCGAGCCGTCGGCCACCGCGATGGCGATCTTCGCGCTGAAGAGCGCGATGCTGACCGCAATCGAATGCCACAGCGGCGACCCGGCCGTGCGCTACCGGGCGGCGCTGCTGGTCAACGAGCTGCTCGACCGGGCAGGAGTCCTGTCGTTCGCCGTCTACGTCACCGGGCGCGAACAGATCATCCGCCAGCAGCACAGCCAGATGCTCGAGCTGTCCACCCCGGTCGTGCAGTTGTGGCGGCACATCCTGGCGGTGCCACTGATCGGCACCCTGGACAGCGCCCGCACCCAGGTCGTGATGACGAGCCTCCTGGAAGCCATCCAGGCCCACGAGGCACGCGTGGCGATCATCGACATCACCGGCGTTCCCACCGTCGACACCGCCGTGGCGCAGCACCTGCTGCAGACCGTCAGCGCCGTCCGGCTGATGGGTGCCGAATGCGTGATCAGCGGCATCCGGCCCTCCATCGCGCAGACCATCACCCAGCTCGGCATCGACCTCTCGCACATCGTCACCCGCGGCTCGCTCGCCGACGCACTGGCCGCCGCGCTGCAGCTGCTCGGCGATGGCAGCCGTCCCGGTGCGGTGACGGGGTGAGCGCCGGCCTGCCGATCCTGCGGCTCGGCGACATCCTGCTCAGCGGCCTGGTGAGCGATCTGGACGACAAGACCGCGCTCGCCGTCACCGACGAACTCACCACCCGGATCGCCGACGAGGGCATCCGCGGCGTGATCATCGACATCTCCCGGCTGGAGATCATCGACTCCTTCGTCGCCCGCGTGCTCATGCAACTGGCCGACTCGGGCCGCCTCCTGGGCGCGCGGATGATCGTGGCGGGCATGCGCCCGGCCGTCGCGCTGACCCTGACCGAGCTCGGGCTGCAGCTCACCGGCGTCCGGACCGCGCTCAACGCCGAACAGGCGATGGAGCTGCTGGGCTGGCGCCGTCCCGCCGAGGCCGCCGAAGAGGCGCCTCATGCGCCCTGACGAACTCACCGATCCCGAACACGACATCCCGCCCGGAGAACACCTCATCCGGGCCGAAGAAGACCTACTCACCGCCCGCCACGCCGTACGGGCCGCCGCGGTCGCCGCCGGGTTCACGATCGTCGACCAGACGAAGATCGTCACCGCGGCCAGCGAACTGGTCCGCAACGCCTACATCCACGGCGGCGGCGGCACGTTGACGATCTCGGTCCTGCGCGACGACCGCGGCCGGGTCGGGCTGCGGCTGCGAGTCCGCGACAACGGCCCCGGCATCCCCGACGTCGAACAGGCGATGACCGACGGGTTCAGCACCGGCGCCGGGCTGGGCCACGGCCTCGGCGGCACCCGCCGCCTGGTCGACGACTTCCACCTCGACATCGGCCCCGGCCGCGGCACCGCCGTCACGATCGCGCGCTGGAAGCCATGAGCGGCATCGTGGTCCCGACACCATCGCGGCACGTGCGCATCGACCACGCCAGCGCCGTCTACGCCGCCACCCGCGCCGCCCGCGAAACCGGCCGGGCAGCCGGGCTGCCGGACGTGCTCACCGAACGCGCCGCGGTGGTCACCTCGGAGCTGGCCGGCAATCTGGACAAGCACGCGGTCAACGGATCGGTGGTCGTGCAGCGGGCCACGACCGGGCTCGGCATCGACGTCCTGGCCGCCGACGACGGCCCCGGGATGACCGACCTCGAGCACTGGCTGCTCGACGGCAACACGACCACCGCCACCCTCGGCACCGGCCTCGGCGCGGTGAAGCGGATGGCGACCGTGTTCCGGATCCGCTCGGCGCCAGGCAGCGGAACCATCGCCGCCGCCCGCGTCCTGGCTCCGGGGACACCGGCCGGGCGCGCCGCCGCGATGGCGCATTTCTGCCTGCCCCGCGAAGGCGAGAGCGTGTGCGGCGACGCGGTCGCCATCGCGGAGACGTCCGGCAGCCAGACCGCCGTCGTCGCCGACGGGCTCGGCCACGGACCCGACGCCGCGGAAGCCGCCGACGTCGCGCTCAGCGTGTTCGCCCAGAATCCGGACCGGCCACTGGCCCACCAGATCGCGAGCATGCACCGCGCCCTGCGGGCCACCCGCGGCGCCGCGATCGCATTGGCGCGGATCACGCCGCGGCGGCTCGAGTTCTGCGGCATCGGCAACGTCATCGGGACGACGCTGAACGGGAGGAGCCGACCGGGGCTGCTGCTCAGCATCCCGGGAATCGTCGGGTTCACCTCGCCGGTCGCCCAGGTCCGGCAGGCGCCCCTCGCCGACGGCGACGTCGTCGTCCTGCACACCGACGGAATCGACCCCGGCTGGCGGACCGCCGGCGACCACGTTGCGGCGCGGCCCGGCGACGCGCTGCTGCTGGCGGCCGAACTGGCCCACCGCCACCGCAACCCGCGCGACGACGCCGCCGTGATCGCCCTGCACCCCGACCGGATCACCTGATGCATCCCGGACTCGCGCGGATCCGCCGGGACCTCCGCACCGCCTGCGGCGACGCCGGGGTGCCGGCCGGTGACCGCGCCCGCCTGGTCCTCGCCGCGACCGTGCTCGCCGAACCGGCCGTCGAGGCCGGTCAGGAGATCCTCGTCGAGACCACCACGGCGGAGCGCCGGCTGGCCGTCACCTTGCGTCTCGCGGCGCCGGTCGGGCAGGCCCGGCGCAACAGCCTGCCGTTGCTGCCCGACGCCGGGGACGACGCGACCCTCACCTGGCACCTCGCCACGGGTCCTGCCCCGCACCCCGCACCGGCCGACGACGACGCGGCCACCCGCGAGGAGATGCTCGCGCTGATCGCCCGCGCCGACGCCCTCACCCAGGAACAGCGGGAGCTCAAACACGAACTCGCCGAAACCAACAGCGGCGTCCTCGCGATGTACGTCGAGCTCGAAGAACGGGACGAACAGCTCCGCCGCGCGCACGCGATCATCTTCCGCGAGCTGGAAGACGCGCTGCGCCCGCCGCCGCCGGCGGTGCCGGGGTTGGAGCTGGCGGTGCAGTATTCCCCGACCGACCCGGATTCCCCGACCGGCGGCGACCTCTACGACTGGTTCGTCCTGCCCGACGGCCACCTGCACGTGACGCTGGTCGACGCGGTCGGCCACGGCGTCACCTCGACCCGGCACGCCCTCACCGTCACCCACGCCATCCGCACCCTCGCGCTGGAAGGCCACCCGTTCGCCGACCTCGTCGCCCGCGCCGCCGACACCCTCGCCGCGATCGAACCGGGCTTGATGGCCACCGTGCTGCTGGCCCGCATCGACCCCGTGACCGGAAACATGGCCCTGGCCAACGGAAGTCACCCGCCGCCGATGCTGGTCACCACGACCGGGGACACCCGGCTGCTGCATTCGCCGGTCATCGGCCGCGGCGTCGGTTTCCCCGACCCCGGCACTCCCCTGCTCGTCCACCACACGCTGGGCCCCGGCGACACCGTGGTGCTCTACACCGACGGCCTCGTCGAAAGCCGCCGCGACCTCGACGAAGGCCAAGCACGGCTCCTCGCCCACGCCGCCGCGCACGCCCGGCACCCGATCGCCGCGCTGCCGGCCGAGCTGGTGACCCGGATGCACGACGTCGTCCTGCACGCCGACGACACCGTCGTGCTCGCCCTCCGCCGAGCGTCCGCGAAGACCGACGGCACGGACCCGAGCTGACACATCTCGAACCCGAGCGAGAGCGAACACGGCGCGGTTACCGGCACCTGTTCGAGTCAGCTCGAAAAGCTTGTCCCTGTTGATCATGGTCCCTGACGTCGCCCCTGCAAGTGCTCCACGACCATGGAGCGGCGAAAGCACATTTGCGTCAATGGGCAGGAGATGCTTTCGCCGATGAACTCGCGAGAGGACTACCGAGGAAATGCGATTCACTGGAGCCAAGCTCGTTTCCGCAGGGTTCGCCTGCGCCGCGGTGCTGACCACGGTAGCGGCCGGCACCGCCGGGGGTCACATGTTCTTCGCGCCCGCCTTCACCGCCTCGCGGATCCGGGCGTACGTGCCGCAGCGGCAGATGTTGCGGATCTCGTCCAGGTCGGCGTCCGTGATCTCGCGGCCGGCCGCCGTGGCCTGGCGGACCTTGGCCACCGCGGCCATGATCTGGCCCGGCTGGCAGTAGCCGCACTGGGCGACGTCCATCTCCAGCCACGCCTCCTGCATCGGGTGCAGGTCCTTGCCCACCGTCGCGGGCAGGCCCTCGATCGTCGTGATCTCGTCGGACTCCTTGATGTCGGCCACCCGCACCGAGCACGGGTTGAACGCCTTGCCGTTGATGTGGCTGGTGCACGCCTTGCAGACGTCGAGCCCGCAGCCGTACTTCGGGCCGGTGATGCCCAGCAGGTCGCGCAGGACCCACAGCAGCCGGACGTCGTCGTCGGCGTCGACGGTGACCACGCGGCCGTTGACCTTCAGGGTGTGTTGCGGCACGGCGTGCTCCTAGTAGGCGTAGTCGAGGCCGTCGGTCGGCGACGGCGGCGTGGACGGCTGCACCGGCAGGGGCTCGAAGCTGAGCGTGCCGTGGTTGATCGGGAACGTCGTCGGCATCTTGCCGACGGCGCGGGCGTAGGCGCAGGCGACGGCGGCGAACGACGGCGCCACCGCCAGCTCGCCCGCGCCGCTGGGGCTGGCCGAGGTGTTCGGCATGACGACGACCTGCGTCTCGGGCGGGGTGTTCCACTCCCGCGTGTAGAAGTAGTTGTCCCAGCTGCCTTCCAGCGGGAGCCCGTCCTTGATGTGCAGGCTCGAGGTGAGGCACATCGCGATGCCGTCGTTGAGGCCGCCGATCATCTGCGCCTCGAGGCCGCGCGGGTTGATCGCGAAGCCGGGGTCGACGACGACGAGCGCCTTCGTCACCCGCGGGCCGGTGACGCCGTCGCGGACCTTGCGGTTGACCGTCTCCGGCCGGCAGTCGATCTCCACCAGCACCGCGACCGCGCCGCGGTACTCCGAGTGCAGCGCGATCCCCTGCGCCACCCCGGCGGGCAGCGAGCGGCCCCAGTTCCCGACCTGGACGGCCTTGTCGAGCACCGCGCGCAGCCGGTCGTCCTTGAGGAACTCGCGGCGGAACGCGACCGGGTCCTTGCCGAACTTCTTCGCCAGCTGGTCGACGACGAGCTCTTCGGCGGTGACCACGTTGGGCGAGTAGATGTTGCGCATGCTGCCGGTGTTGAACTTCAGCGGGATCTCGTTGAGCAGCTGGGTCGTGACGCCGAAGTTGTACGGCGAGGACTGGCTGAGCAGGAAGATCGACTCGGCGAAGCTGAGGTTGCCGCCGATCGGGAGCTGCGCGGCGTACGAGGTGATCATCTCGCCCAGCCCGTGGCTGAACTCCGTCTGCACGCTCGTGTGGCGCTGTTCGAAGCTGACGACGTTGCCCAGCAGGTAGGTCGCCCGCACCCGCGACACGCACATCGGGTGGGCCCGGCCCTGGCGGAAGTCGTCGGTGCGCGACCACATCAGCTTGACCGGCTTGCCCATCTTCTGCGACGCCTCGGCCGCTTCGGCGGCGGCGTCGTGGAAGAGGTGCCGCCCGAACGAGCCGCCGCCCTGGCTGACGTGCACGGTGACCGCGTCCTGCGGCAGCCCCAGCTGCTTGGCGATGTCCGCCTGGGCGACGATCGGCACCTTCACGCACGACCAGATCTCCGCGCGGTCGGCGCGGACGTCGGCGATCGCGGCGCCGGTCTCCAGGGGGCTGTTGCTGGCGAAGGCGAAGGTGAACTCGGCGTCGATGTACTGGTCGAGCAGGCCGGGGACGGCCATCGGCAGCTGCGCGGCCTTGAGCTTCTTGAGCACGGTCGCGTCGGATTCGCCGTCGACCGTGCCGGGTCCCCACGTCACCTTCAGCGCCCGGATCGCGTCGATGCACTGGCCGAACGTGCGGCCGCGCACCGCGACGCCGTGGGAGATCGCGGCGACGTCGGTGATCCCGGGCATCGCCTCGACCTCGGCGGCGTTGAGGACCGCGCGCGGGGTGCCGTTGATCGTGGGCGGCCGGGCGACCATGGTCGGCAGCGCGCCCGGGACGTCGAGGTCGAGGGTGAACTGCTTGCGGCCGGTGACCGCGGCGTGGGCGTCGAGGCGGTTCTGCGGCGTGCCGAGCACCGTGAACTGCGACTGCGGCTTGAGCGTCGCCGCGACGCTGATCGTCGTGGCGGAGGCGGCGGCCTTCGCCAGGGAGCCGTAGCTCGCCGTGCGGCCGCCGGAGCCGCGCACGACCCCGCCGGACGTCGTCAGCTGCGACGCCGGCACGCCCCACTGCGCGGCGGCCGCGGCGACCAGCCGCTGCCGGGCGATCGCCGAGGCGGTCCGGACCGGCGTGTAGATGCTGCGCATCGAGTTGGAGCCGCCGGTCAGCTGGTTCATCAGCAGCTCGGGCCGGGCGTCGGCGAGCGTGACGTCGATCTTGTCCAGCGGGAGGTCGAGCTCCTCGGCGATCATCATCGCCACGGCGGTGGTCATGCCCTGGCCGACCTCGGTGCGCGGCACGGCGAACGCGGCCCGGCCGTCGGCGCCGACCTGGACGGTGATCAGGCCGGACGTGGGCAGCGCGGCGAGGTTCTGCAGGTCGCCCAGGTCGAAGATGTCTTCGGGCTGCGGGAGCGACGGGATCGCCGCGGCGGCTTCACCTGGCGCCAGCTCCGCGGCGCCGACCTGCGCGGCGACGGCGAGAGTCGGGGCGGCGAGCACGAAGCCGAGGAAGCGGCGGCGGGCCATCGAGCGCGGCTCGGACCCGGGTGGGGGGACGGACGGGTCGTGTTCGGGCATGAGCGGCTGGGACCTCTCGAACGACGGTGTGGGAGAGCGCGGGCGGAGCACCGCCGGCCGGAGTGTTACACACATCACGCCGCCGAATGAAGGAGCTGAGTGCCTACATTTGGCCTAGTGTCGTTGTGCACTGTGCACAGCGGGTACCGGTCATGGCACGCGCGGTGGCGGCAGGAACGGCAGTGCCCGGACGACCAGGGCCAGCTCCAGGGCGACGTCGCCGCCGGTCAGCGACCGGCCGGTCAGCTCTTCGATCCGGTGGATCCGGTTGAGCACCGTGTTGCGGTGGCAGTGCAGCGCCTGCGCCGAGCGCGTCGCCGAGCCGCCGGTCCGCACCCACGTCGCGAGCGTCTCCAGCAGCGGGCCGCGCTCCACCGCCCGCAGGTCCAGCAGGCCACCGAGCCAGTTCAGCTGGAGGGACTCCGTCAGCTCGGGCGAGCTGAGCAGCAGTGCTTCGGGCAGCCGTTCGGCCAGGCACACCACGTCGGCCCGGCCCGGCGGCACGGTCCGCATCGCCAGCACCGCCTGGCGGTAGGCCGTGTGCACGGCCGCCAGCCCGTCGACGACCAGGGACACGCCGGCCGGCACGGTCAGCACGGACCCGATCGCGGCGACGACGTCCGTCACCTCCCGGCCCGGCAGGGAAACGAGCCCGACGAGCACGTCCGCGCGCGACTGCCAGGCCGACGCGGACCCGACGTCCTCCAGCGCGGAGCCGAGCGGCTCGGCGAACACGGCGTCCCCGGGACCCGCGGCCGCGACGACGACGTAGGGCCCCGAGATCGGCAGCCGCAGCGCCCGGGCCGCCTCGTAGGCGAACCCCGCGTCGGCCGCCCGGCCCTGCAGGAGCCCTTCCCAGAGCGATGCCCGCCGCTGCTCGTCCGCGCGGACGAAGCTGCGCTCGGCCACGTGGTAGGCCAGCGCCACCTGCGCCGAGGTGGCGTCGATGACCTCCCACACGCGGGTCGCCAGGTCCAGCATCGCCTCGTTGTTGACGTACCCGGTCGCCCGGGCCTTTTCGGTCAGGGCCTGCCAGACCAGGCGGCCGCCGATGCGGAACGAACGCAGGACGTCGTCGAGCGGCAGCTGCTGTTCGGCCCGGCGCCGCCCGGTCGCCTTCGCCGCGTCGTAGAGGTCCTCGGTGGTTTCGGTGCCGCGGCCGATCAGCTGCAGGACCCGGCGGAGGTTGTCGTGACACGAGCGCCACAGGTCGTCGTCGGGCACGACGTCGACCACCCGGTAGCCGGGGTTCTGCTCGACGATGACGGCGACCAGGGCGCCGGTCAGCTCGTCGAGCTCGTCCAGCACCCTGGCCGCCAGTGACCACGCGGTGTCCCGGGCGTCCGCCCGTGCCTCGCCCATCCGCACCCACCACCGTCGCGCTCTCGCCGGCGGGTCAGCCTACGTCGCCACCCGGGTTCCCGCCCACTTCGCGAGCGCGAAGCCCGAGTGCGGCGCGCGTGCGGTCCCGTGAGGACAGTCGCACGCCGGGCCCGTTGCTCCGGACGCAGCAATACCCGCCGGCCCGGTCGCCGGTTCGTGTGATCCGGGACGGCTTTGGGTATCTGGGCCACATGGTTGTCAGAGCACTGGAGCGCCCCACCGCCACCGCGGTCCTCGACGTGTCCACGCCGCGGCGGCCGAACCAGTTCGCCCACTGCGCTCCGCTGTTCGACGAGCACAGCAGGCTGGCACCCGAAGACCCACGGCGCGGCGACCTGCGTGACCGCATCATCACCGAGCACCTCTCCCTCGCCGAGAACATCGCCAAGCGCTTCGCCGGGCGCGGCGAGTCCTTCGACGACCTCGTGCAGGTCGCGCGGACCGGCCTGATCCACGCCGTCGACCGCTACGACCCGGCGCGCGGCCGCGACTTCCTGTCCTTCGCCGTGCCGACGATCATGGGCGAGGTCCGCCGCCACTTCCGGGACAGCGCCTGGTCGATGCGCGTGCCGCGCGCGCTGAAGGAGCTGCAGCAGAGCCTCGTCAAGGCGACCGGCGAGCTGGCCCACGACCTGGGCCGCTCCCCCACCCCGAGCGAGCTCGCGGCGCACCTCGGCATCGACGTCGAGACGGTCCGCGAAGGCCTGCTCGCCGCCGAGGCGTACAAGCCGGCTTCACTCGACGCCCCCGCCCGCGGCGGCGACGACACGATCACGGTCGCCGACCAGCTCCCCGACCGCGAATCCCCGTACACCAAGGCCGACGACCACCTGACGCTCGAAGCCGCGATGGCCGGTCTGCCGCCCCGCGAGCGCGCGATCATCGAGATGCGCTTCGTCGACGAGCTGACGCAGAGCCAGATCGCCGAGCGCATCGGCGTGTCCCAGATGCAGGTGTCCCGGCTGCTGGCCAAGACGCTGGAGCAGCTGCGCCACCGCATCGTCGCCGAGTAGCGCGTACCCCTTTCGAACGTCGTGGAAAGGCCTCGCCGGAAACGACGCGCGACCGTACGATCGCGCGGTGCCGAATCCCCCGCGCCGGGCGCGCATGCCATGGCCGGTGCAGCTGATCTTCTGGGTCCAGCTCGCCGGCCTCGTCCTCGACCTGGTGCAGCTGCTGGCGTCGACCCCGGGTTTCGCCGACGTGGCCGGCTACGTCGTGCAGGTGGCGGTCGTCGTCTTCCTGATGCTGAAGCTCCGGCAGGGCCGGCACTGGGTGCGCGTGCTCCTCACGGTCATCGCCGCCCTGGCGTTGCTGGTCGCCGTGCTGCGGCTGCTCGCCGGCCAGGTTCCGCCGGTGGGGATCGCCGTCAGCACCGCGGTCACCCTGGTGTTGCTGTACTGGCCCAGTTCCAACGCGTTCTTCGCGGCAGCGCGGCAGGCGAGAGCCACCGCCTGACCTACCCCTGCGGCCGGTCTCCGAGGTAGCGGGCCAGCTCGGCCACCGTGGGCCGGTCGAAGATCACCGTGGCCGGTAGATCGGTTCCCGACAGCTCGGCGAGCCGCGTGCGCAGCTCGATCACCGTGAGCGAATCGAAGCCGAGTTCCGGGAACGGCCGGTCGTCGGCGATCACCGCGGCGTCCGGGTGGCCCAGGACCGCCGCGACCTCCGCGCGCACCAGCTCGCGCAGTTCGGGCTCGGCCTGGTGCTCCGGCCGGCTCGCGGGCCGAGGACGTTTCCGCGACGCCCTGGTGACGCCCGGCTGCGACGCTGTCCGAGGTCCCCCGAGCGGGAGGAGAGCCGTCCCATGCCGCCGCCACCGAGGGCTCGCGCGAAGCTCCCCCGGCGGCTTCCGGCTCGTGGGCGCCGACGGCGGCAGCGACCGCACCGGCGGCCGGTTGCGCGAGGTGGGGTCCTCCGCGATCTCGTACAGGAAGACCGTGAGCGTGGCCCGGCTCGGCCGGTCCTCGAGGTCGCTCAGCACCGCCGTCGGCGGCTCGTTCGGATCCAGTCCGCGCAGCGCCTCGGTCAGCCGGTCCACGATGATCGTCGACACGTCGGCGACGACCCCGAAATCGCCCATCCCCATCCTCCCCTTGAGCACACCCGGAGGTGCGGTGTGCCGGGGCGCAGCATCGCAGGGGTGGCGTGGCCGGTCCGCGTTCCGCGCGTCGCCCCGGCGTCACGGCGGCGTCGCCCGGGCCCGCGTTGACGTGGCCGCGACGCGGCGGTGACACACCGGCGCGCATCCTGCGGGGGTGGAGCCCCCCGAGGTGCGTGCCGGCAGCATGGTTCTGCGTGCGTGGCTGGAAGGCGGCGATCCGGATGCCCTGAGGGTCCGGATTTTCTGCACGATCGGCACCGGCGACGCCAGGACAGTCGCGGTGACCTCGCCGGAAGCGGTGCACGAGGCCGTGCAAAGCTGGCTGGACGAGCTCGGATCAGGCCCGATGACGTTTTCGTGACGCCCTGTCGACGCCACCCGATCGATAATTCCCGTAACGTTTCCCCCGCGGGCCGCGAATTGCCCGACGGTGGGGTCGAATCGATCGGTGCTGGGCGTAGGTTGGGGAGCCGATGCGCGCTGAAGTGACACAGATCGTCACATTGCGGCTGCTGAAGGGTTTCGCGCTGCTCGTGGACGACGACCGGGTGCCCCTGTCGGCAGGCGCGCAGCGGCTGCTCGCGTTCCTCGCGCTGCAGGACCGGCCCCGGACCAGGACCTACGTGGCCAGAACGCTGTGGCCGGAAGCGACCACGCCCCGCGCCAACGCGAACCTGCGCTCGTCGCTGTGGCGCGCGTCGCGCACCGGGCACCAGGTCATCGACGCGTCGGTGCAGGAGATGGCGCTGGCGGGCAACATCACCGTCGACATCCACGACGCGGTCGCCCGCGCACACCGCCTGCTCGACCGGTCCTGCGGCTGCGACGACATCCTGGACCGGCGCACCCGCGACGACCTGTCCGCCGACCTGCTGCCCGAGTGGTCGGACAACGAATGGGTGCTCATCGAGCAGGAGCAGTACCACCAGCTGCGGCTGTATGCGTTGGAGGCCATGGCGAAGCGGCTCACCGCGGCCGGCCGGCACGGTGAGGCGGTGGCCGCTGGGCTGACCGCGGTCCGGGCCGAGCCGCTGCGGGAGAGCGCGCACCGCGTCCTCATCGACGCGCACCTCGCGGCCGGCAACCGGGCGGCGGCGCGGCACCAGTACGAGCAGTGCCGGCACACCCTGCTCGAGGAACTGGGCCTCGAACCGTCCGACACCCTGCGTCACCTCCTGCCGCACCCGAGCGCGCACTAGCCGCCGATTCTTCGTCCATTGTGCTCGCGGCGAAGAATGGCGCCGCGCGGATTTTCCGAGGCCGGGAGCCGCGTCGCGGCGAATTCGACGGGAATCGGCTGCGCGCGCCGACGAGATCCGCGAACGCCCTCCCGGCCGGTGACCGGCCGCGCGGTGGCCGGTCACCGTGGCGGCCCCTCGGAATCGTGACCGCCACCACCACGGGAACCACCTGGGCCCTCCGGCCGTTTATCCTACCTACGGCACCGTAAGTTACGGTCGCGTAGGCACGGAAGGACGTCCCATGCCGGTTTCCGAAAGCACGCGCTTGTTGTACGAGCTGGAGGGGACGGTCGAAGAGAACCTCAACCGGCACCTCGCCGCGGCCCAGGAGTGGATGCCGCACGAGTACGTCCCCTGGAGCCAGGGGCGCGACTTCGCCGAGCTCGGCGGGGAGGCGTGGGACCCCGAGCAGTCGCGGGTCAGCCCGATCGCGCGGACGGCGCTGGAGGTCAACCTCCTCACCGAGGACAACCTGCCGAGCTACCACCGCGAGATCGAGCGCGCGTTCGGCCGCGACGGCGCGTGGGGCACCTGGGTGCACCGGTGGACGGCCGAAGAGGGCCGCCACGGCATCTGCATCCGCGACTACCTGCTGGTCACCCGCGCCGTCGACCCCGTCGAGCTGGAGCGCATGCGGATGGAGACGATGCAGGCGGGCTACGACACCGGCGACAAGCCGCTGCTGCAGGTCTGCGCGTACGTCTCGTTCCAGGAGCTGGCGACCCGGATCTCACACCGCAACACCGGCCGCTACACCCAGGACCCGCTGGCCGAGCGGCTGCTGGCCCGGGTGTCCACCGACGAGAACCTCCACATGGTCTTCTACCGGAACCTGGTCAAGGCCTCGCTGGAGATCTCCCCCGACGCGATGATGCGCGCGATCACCGACGAGGTCGTGTCGTTCGCGATGCCGGGCGCGGTGATCCCGAGCTTCGCCCGCAAGGCGGCCCTGATCGCCAAGGCAGGCATCTACGACCTGCGCATCCACCACGACGACGTCGTCCTGCCGCTGCTGCGCTACTGGAAGGTGTTCGACCTGACCGGCCTCGGCCCGGAGGGCGAGGCGGCCCGCGACGAGCTGGCGGCGTTCCTCAAGACGCTGGAGACCCAGGCGTCCCGCTTCGAAGAACGCCGCGACGCGGCCGCCGCCCGCAAGCTCGCGCGCGGCTGACGTCCGGCCGGGGCACCGCCGCCGCTGCCCCGTCCGGTCACGCCGGGCCCGGCGCCGTCGCCGGGTGGTGCACCGGACTCGATCGGGGGCCGCCGGGTCGGCTCCGCCGTGGGGCCCGGGCTCAGCCGGCCGGGAGGATGCGGCCGCGGACCTCGCCGAAGCCGATGCGCTCGCCGTCCGGGCCCGGGGCCGTCGCCGTGATCACCACCTCGTCGCCGTCCAGCAGGAAGCTGCGCTCCTCGCCCTTGACCGTCAGCGGCTCCTTGCCGCCCCAGCTCAGTTCCAGGAACGCGCCGCGCTGGTGCTTCTCCGGGCCCGAAATCGTGCCCGACCCGTACAGGTCACCCGTGCGCGACGACGCGCCGTTGACCGTCAGGTGGGCCAGCATCTGGGCCGGCGACCAGTACATCTCGCGGTACGGCGGGCGGCTGACCTCCTCGCCGTTCCACTCGACGACCAGCTCGACGTCGAGCCCCCACGGACGGCTTTCCCGCAGGTACGGCAGCGGTTCCGGGTCCTGGCCGGGCAGCGGGACGCGCGCGGCCTCCAGCGCGAGGAGCGGGACGACCCACGCCGAGATCGACGTCGCGAAGCTCTTGCCCAGGTTCGGGCCCAGCGGCACGTACTCCCACGCCTGGATGTCGCGCGCGGACCAGTCGTTGAGCAGCACCGCGCCGAACACGTGCCGCGCGAAGTCGTCCGGGGCGATCGGGGTGTTCCGCGGCGTGCCCGTGCCGACGACGAACCCCAGCTCCGCCTCGATGTCCAGGCGGGTGCTCGGGCCGAACACCGGCGCCGGGTCACCCTTGCGCTGCCCGCTCGGGCGGACGATGTCCGTGCCCGAGACCAGCACCGTCCCGGCCCGGCCGTGGTAGCCGACCGGCAGGTGCTTCCAGTTGGGCAGCAGCGGTTCCGCGTCCGGCCGGAACAGCCGCCCGACGTTGGACGCGTGGTGCTCGGACGCGTAGAAGTCGACGTAGTCCGCGACCTCGATCGGCAGGTGCAGCGTGACGTCGTCGACCGCGTGCACGGCCTCGGCCGGCACCTCGCCGGTGACCAGCGCCGCGACCTGCGACCGGACCGCCACCCAGCGGTCGTGGCCCTGCGCCATGAACGGGTTGAGCGTCGGCGCGGCGAAGACGTCGTCGCCCAGCGCGAGCGCCAGGTCCAGCACGGAATCACCGACGCGGACACCGACGCGCGGGGCGTCGCCGCCGACCGAGAACACGCCGTAGGGCAGGTTCGCGACGCCGAACGGGGAACCGGCGGGGATGTCGATCGTGGTCATGCCTCTCCTCGGGGCAGCAGGCCGAGCGCGGCCAGCTCGGTCAGGGGATCGCTGATGCTGCAGGTGCCGAACGACGTGAACCGCTCGCGGGCGCCGGGATCCAGCGCCCGCACCCGCTCGGCCACCACGGATCCGTCGCGCTCGGCCAGCGCCGCTTCGGCCTGGCCGGGATCGGCCGCGGCCAGCAGCAGGTTGAGGAACCCGTGCTGCTCGAAGCCGGTTTCCGGGTCGGTGTTGCGCACCGCGTGGTGCAGCCCGGCGGTCGCCTTGAACGGCACCCCGGCCTCGACGGCGGCCCGGATCGCGTCGGCCAGCTCCGCATCGTCGGGGTACAGGTCCGCCCGGACGCCGCCGGTGCGGAACTTCGCGCGGTGGCCCGTCCCGGCGAGCGCCCGCAGCAGCGGCCCGCGCCGGTCGTCGCGCGGAATCTCGACGTACACCGGCGCGGTCGCGGCCGCCACGGCGTCGAGCAGCTCGTCCGGTCTCATGCCGTCCGGTACGGCGATCTCCAGCGCCCGCAGGTCCACCGGCAGCGTCTTGACGGCGTCGAGCACGCCGGGCACCTGCGCGGGCCCGCCGGGCAGCGTCACCGCGACCGGCAACGGCGTCTCACGCGGCCGGAGCAGGTCGCCCAGCGCGTCGAGCGCCGGGGCGGCGAGCACCAGCGGGCCGACGAGGTCCGCGTACCAGGCCTTCCCGTAGACGTCGTGCGCGGCGACGGCGTCCGGCAGCGGCGCGAGCCCGGGCGGGAACACCGCGGCGTCGTCGCACAGGCCGGCGAACAGCGCCGGGATCACGCGACCGGCCCTCGTCCGGCCCAGGTCCACGCGTAGCCGGGGTCTTCGCTCGCCAGCCCGCCCTCGCCGAGTTCCAGCGGGCGGAACGTGTCGACCATGACGGCCAGCTCGTCGAAGAACTCCGCGCCGAGCGACCGCTCGACCGCGCCGGGCTGCGGGCCGTGGCTGTGCCCGCCCGGGTGCAGGCTGATCGAGCCCTGGGCGATGCCGGAGCCCTTGCGGGCCTCGTAGTTGCCGCCGCAGTAGAACATCACCTCGTCGGAGTCCACATTGGAGTGGTAGTACGGCACCGGCACGGCCAGCGGGTGGTAGTCGACCTTGCGCGGCACGAAGTTGCAGATGACGAAGTTGTGCCCCTCGAACACCTGGTGCACCGGCGGCGGCTGGTGCACGCGGCCGGTGATCGGCTCGAAATCGGCGATGTTGAACGTGTACGGGTACAGGAACCCGTCCCAGCCGACGACGTCGAAGGGGTGCGTCGGGTACACGTACCGGGTGCCGGTGATACCGCGCGAGCCGCGGTGCTTGACCAGCACCTCGACGTCCTCGCCCGCGGCCAGGAACGGCTCCTCCGGGCCGTGCAGGTCGCGCTCGCAGTACGGCGCGTGCTCCAGCAGCTGCCCGAAGCGGGAGAGGTAGCGCTTCGGCGGCGTGATGTGCGAGTTCGCCTCGACGACGTACGCGCGCAGCGGCTCGTCCCCGGTCGGTACCCAGCGGTGCGTGGTCGCGCGCGGCAGGATCACGTAGTCGCCCGGACGCGCGTCCAGCACGCCGAACACCGTCTCGACCCGCGCCTCGCCGGACTCGACGTACACGCATTCGTCGCCGACGGCGTTGCGGTAGAGCGGCGAGGTCTCCCCCGCCGCGACGTAGGAGATCCGCACGTCGCCGTTGCCCAGCACCAGCCGCCGTCCGGTGACGACGTCGGCGCTCTTGTGGTCGTTGCCGGGGAACAGCTCGTGCAGCTTGAGGTGGCGCGGCACCAGCGGGCGGTTCTCGGTGAGCGTCTGGTCCGGCAGCTCCCACGGCGTGGCGTCGACGATCGCCGACGGCACCCCGCGGTGGTAGAGCAGCGACGAGTCCGACGAGAAGCCCTCTTCGCCCATCAGCTCCTCGGAGTACAGGCCGCCCTCGGGCGTTCGGTGCTGGGTGTGCCGCTTCGGCGGGACGGTCCCCGCTCGGCGGTAGTACGCCATGGTTCGCCTCCTGACCGATCGGCCAATGTAGTTCACGCTTTTACTATCTTCCAGGCAGCGTAGCCCCCGTCCCGCGCCACGGGTAGGGGCTAGCGGCGGCTGCGGGTGTCGGACCCCGCCCGCCCGGTGATCAGCTTGCCCAGCAGCATCACCAGGATCCGCTGCTCTTCCTCGGTGAGGGACTCCGTCCAGCCGAACTCGCGTTCGTTGTGCTCGCGGAACACCGAGACCATCTCGTCGTGCCCCGCCGCGGTCAGCGACAGCTGCACCGAACGGCCGTCGCGCTCGTCCGGGACGCGGTCGAGCAGGCCGTCCGCGACGAGCGGCTTCATCAGGTTCGACACGGCCGCCCGGCTCATCCCGGTGAGCCGGGCGGCGCGCTTCGGTTCCAGGGGGCCGGCCAGCCAGACGACGAACAGCAGCCGGAACGCCGACCACGACCGCCCCCGCGGCCGGTGCACGGCGGCCTCCAGGTCGTAGGTGACCAGGTCGGAGGCCCGGTTGAGGGTCAGCAGCACCTCGGTGGCCAGCTGGTGCCGGAAGCCGTACTCGCGCGCGAGCCGGCGGTTGGCCAGCTCGACGAACGACCAGAAGTCCAGCTCCTCGTCCATTCGAAGCACCCTAACAAATAGTCAAAGTCGAAACTGGTTGCGCTCGCACGAGCTGAGCCACCTGGTGATGGCGGCGGCGCAGAGGTCGAGCAACCTCCTCGGCCGAGCGCGGCCCCGCCGCAGCCCAGACCCCCCGCAACCCCGATCCGAAGCCAGAACACGGCCGGCCGTAGTCACAATCCGGCTTCGGGGTTGCGGAAGACAACCAGGCTCGGCCGAGACTCAGCCGCGCGTTTGCCCCCGCCCCAACGTCTCCGACAGCGCATGCGCCTCCCGCAGCAGCAACGCGCCCAGCTGCGGAAGCCGATCCGCGCCGAACCGATGCGCGACCCCGGTCAGCGTCAGCGCCCACCGGGGCGACCCCGCCTGGTCGAACACCGCCGCCGCCAAGCCCCAGCTGCCCTCCACCACCAGACCCGGGTTCAGCGAATACCCCTGCGTACGAGTCACCGCGATGTGCCGCCGGATCTCGCTCGCGTCGTGCTGAGGTCCGTACGTCGCGGCCAGGTCCACCCGGCCCAGGTAGTCCTCGACCTCCCGGTCCGGCAGGTGCGCGAGGATCACCATCCCCGCCGAAACCACCCCCAGCGGGAAGCGCGCGCCCTCGAACAGGACGTGGCTGCGGATCGGGAACGCGCCGTCCTCGCGGATCAGGCAGATCGTCTCCTCCCCACGCCGTGCCGAGAAGAACGCGCTCTCCCCCGTCGCCAGCGCGAGGCGCCGGACCACCGGCAACGCCGCCTCCGTCACGTCGTACCGCCGGGCCGCCGCCACGCCGAGGAAGTACAGCTCCGGGCCCAGCACCCAGTGGTCGGTCTCCCGCTCCACCAAGCCCACGCCCTGCAGCGACATCAGCAACCGGTGCACGGTCGGCCGGGGCAACCCCGCCTCCCGGGCCACCGCCGTCGTCGTCGCGCCGCCGGGCTCGTGCACCGCGACCGCGCGCAACGCCCGGTGCGTCCGGCCGACGAGATCTCCAGGAGCGTCCACTCAGTGGACACTACCTCACTGGATCCGACCATGAGGCGACCAATCACCTGCTCGAGGCCGTTCACTGGTTGACCACACCCCTCGCCGTCTCGTCTGATGTCGGCCATGGACAAGGTGATCGTGTCGGCCGCGGAGGCCGTCGCCGACATCCCCGACGGCGCCACCCTCGCGGTGGGCGGCTTCGGGATGTGCGGCGTGCCCGCCGTGCTCGTCCAAGCGCTCTTCGAGGCGGGGACCACGGACCTCGAAGTGGTCTCGAACAACGCCGGGGTGGACGGCTGGGGCCTGGGGATCCTGCTCGGCGCCGGGCGCCTGCGCCGGGTCGTCGCCTCCTACGTCGGGGAGAACAAGGAGTTCGCGCGCCAGTACCTCGGCGGCGAGCTGGAGGTCGAGCTGACCCCGCAGGGCACGCTCGCCGAACGGCTGCGCGCCGGCGGGTCCGGGATCCCCGCGTTCTTCACCGCGACCGGCGTCGGCACCCAGGTCGCCGACGGCGGCCTGCCGTGGAAGTACGACATCGCCGGCGCCGTCGAAAAGGCGAGCCCGCCCAAGCAGAAGCAGCGCTTCGACGGCCGGGAGTTCGTGCTCGAACGCGCGATCGTCGCCGACTACGGGCTGGTCCGCGCCTGGCGCGGCGACCGGCACGGGAACCTCGTCTTCAAGGACGCGGCCCGCAACTTCAACCCGCTGGCCGCCATGTCCGGCCGCGTCACCGTCGCCGAGGTCGAGGAGCTGGTCGAGCCCGGCGAGCTCGACCCCAACGACGTCCACCTGCCGGGCGCGTTCGTGCACCGCGTGGTGGCGCTGACGCCGGAGCAGGCCGCCGACAAGCCGATCGAGAAGCGCACCGTGCGCAGCGCCGAGGAGGTCGCCTGAGATGGCCTGGACCCGGAACCGGATGGCCGCCCGCGCCGCCGCCGAGCTGCGCGACGGCGACTACGTCAACCTCGGCATCGGCCTGCCGACCCTGGTGCCCAACCACGTGCCCGACGACGTCGAGCTGGTCCTGCAGTCGGAGAACGGCATCCTGGGCGTGGGGCCGTACCCGGAGGAGGACGCCGTCGACCCGGACCTGATCAACGCGGGCAAGGAAACGGTCACCGTCCGAAAAGGAGCGTCGTTCTTCGACTCGGCGTTGTCGTTCGGCATGATCCGCGGCGGCAAGATCGACGCCGCGATCCTCGGCGCGATGCAGGTCTCCGCGTCGGGCGACATCGCGAACTGGATGATCCCCGGCAAGATGGTCAAGGGCATGGGCGGCGCGATGGACCTGGTCCACGGCGCGAAGAAGGTCATCGTCCTGATGGAGCACGTCGCCCGCGACGGCTCGCCCAAGATCGTCGACGAGTGCACGCTGCCCTACACCGGCCGCGGCGTGGTCCAGCGGATCATCACCGACCTGTGCGTCCTCGACGTCACCCCGGACGGGCTGGAGCTGGTCGAGCTCGCGCCGGACGTCGACTTCGACGAGGTCCAGGCCAAGACCGGGCCGCGGCTCAATCACCGGGGCTCCGCTCGTTGCGGTGCGGTCGTTCGTCGGTCGTGAGTGAGAAGGTGAGCACGATCTTGCCGTGGACGTGGCGCCCCGCCTGGAGGATCACGGCTTCGCGCACCTTCTCGACCGGGAAGGTCGCGGCGATCGGCACGGTGAGCTCGCCGGCGAGGATCGCGCCGGTGATCCGCGCCAGCGCGCCGTGGTCCGCGTCGACGCCGCCGGTCGCGCGCACGCCGCCGGGCGGGTTGGGCCCCGCCGCGACCGTGGAGATCCGCTCGGGCGGGACGCCGAGCGCGAGCGCGGCCTCGGCCGTCTCGGTGCCGAACAGGTCGGCCGCCGCAGTCACGCCGCCGGGGGCCAGCGACCGGACGCGGTCCGCCAGCCCCGGCCCGTACGTCACGGGCTCGGCGCCGAGCCGACGCAGGAAGTCGAACGTCCCCTCCCCGGCGGTGCCGAGCACCCGGGCGCCGGCGAGCTTCGCGAGCTGGACGGCGAACACCCCGACCCCGCCCGCGGCGCCGCCGACCAGCAGGGTGTCCCCGGACCGCAGGCCGATCGCCGAGAGGGCGGCGGCCGCGGTCAGGCCGGCCACCGGCAGCGTCGCCGCCACCTCGTCGCCGATGCCTTCCGGCGTGGGCCAGAGTGTCTCGGCAGGCGTGGCGACGACGGTGAAGTCGGCGGCGGCCTTCGCCATCACGCCGCCGAAGACGCGCTGGCCCACGGAGAACCCGATGGCGCCGTCGCCGACCTCGTCGACCACGCCGGCGAGGTCGTAGCCGAAACCGGCGGGCACCGTGACGCCGAACTGCGCGGCGAGCGCGGGATGCGCGGCCAGGCCCCAGTCCATCGGGTTCAGCCCGGCGGCCGCCACCCGGATCCGGATCTCGCCCGGCCCGGCGTGGGGCTCCGGGACCTCCCGGACGTCCAGGACTTCGGGACCGCCGAACGTTTCGTACACGACAGCGCGGCTCATGGGCACCTCCGAGTGATGGGACTTGGTCTCATCACCGTACACGCAGTGACGGGACCGAGTCCCGTACACTTTCGGCCATGGCCCGCTGGCAGCCCCACGCACCGGAGCGACTCGTCGTCGCCGCGCTCGACCTGTTCGAGGAGCGGGGCTACGAGAACACGACGGTGATCGAAATCGCCGAGCGCGCGGGACTGACGAAGAGCACGTTCTTCCGCCATTTCCCGGACAAGCGCGAAGTGCTCTTCGGCGGCGACACGATGGCCGGACTGCTCGCCGACGGGATCGCCGGCGCACCGGCGGCGGCCGCCCCGCTCGAAGCCGTGGCCCACGCCCTGGACGTGCTCGGCCGCGAAGCCTTCACCGCCGAGCGCCGGGAGTTCACCACGCGGCGGCGGGCGGTGATCGCCGCCAACCCCGAGCTGCGAGAACGTGAGGCCCTGAAGGGACTCGGCCTCACCGCGGCGATGGCCGAGGGGCTCGAACGCCGCGGCGTGCCGGACCCGGCCTCCCGCGTCGCCGCCCAGCTGGGCGCGCTCGTCCTGACGATCGCCTACGAGCGCTGGAACGACCAGGCCACCGAGACCGGCTTCGGCGAGGTCGCCCGGCAGGCACTGCGCGAAGTCCGGAAGGCGATCGGCTCGGCGTCGGGATAGTCCCGAGTGGACGGCCGGCTCAGCGCGCCAGCAGCCCGAGGACCAGCGCGAGCGGCGGCCACACCGCCCGCCCCCGGCGGGTGCACGCGAAGGCGCGCTGCCGCACGTCCGGGCCGGCCAGCGGGAGCAGCGCGACCCCGGGTCGCAGGGCGCGGCCCGCCGGCAGCAGGCCGACGGCGGGCGCCGGGCCGGTCGCGATGAGGTCCTCGACCAGCTCCAGGCTGTCCGCGCGGTGGGTGACGCGCGGGGTGAACCCCGCCATCGACGCCAGCCGGCGGACCACGTCCTCGTCGGCGGTGTTACGGGAGTTGACGATCCAGCCGTGGTCGCGGAACGCCCCGAAGACCGCCGGGGTGCCCTCGCCGCGCACCGGTGCCGCGTCGGCGGCGGGAACGGCGAGGCCCCACGACGCCGTCCACAGTGGACTCACGGTGACCGCGGGATCCGTCACGGCCGGGGCGAGGTCGTAGTCGTAGGTGAGGGCGAGGTCGACGTCGTCGGCCAGCAGCGCGGCGAACGCCTCGTGCGGCTCGTACTCGCTGATCCGCAGCTCCACCCGGGGGTGGTGCGCGGCGAGCGCGGCGGCCGCCGGCAGCACGGAGCGCCGCACGGCCGTGGCGAACCCGGCCACGCGCACCGTGCCCGCCGGTTCGGCGTGGGGGTCGAGGTCGGCACGGGCGGCCTCCACGGCGGCGAGGATCGTCACGGCGTGCTCGGCCAGGCGCCGTCCCGCCGGGGTGAGCCGCACGCGGCGGCCGTCCGGTTCGACCAGCGGTGCGCCGCTTTCCTTCGCCAGCACGGCGATCTGCTGCGAGACCGTCGACGTCGTGGTGTCGAGCACATCCGCGACGGCGCGCATCGAGCCGTGGCGGGACAGCTCGAGGAGGAACTGCAGTCTGCGGGTGTCCATCCCCCGATTGTCCATGATTCACGAACGGTACGTCCACGATTGACACGTGGACACGGACGGTCCGGATCGGTTTTGCTGGACCTGTGCTCTCCTCCACCCGCTCGGGAGCGGCCCTCGCGGTCGCCGCCATGCTCTGCGTCCAGCTCGGCCTCGCCGTGTCCGTCGGCCTGTTCGACCGCGTCGGCCCCGAGGGCGCGGCGTGGCTGCGGCTGGCGTGGGCCGGGGTGCTGCTGCTGGTCGTGGTCCGGCCGCGGCCGTCGTCGTTCCGGCGCAGCACCTTCGCGGCCTGCTGCGGGCTCGGCGTCGTGACCGCGGGGATGACCATGCTGTTCATGGAGGCCGTCGCCCGCCTGCCGCTCGGCTCGGCGAGCGCGCTGGAGTTCCTCGGGCCGCTCACCGTCGCGGTCACGCGCGGCCGCGGCGGGAAGAAGCTGTGGCCGGCCCTCGCCGCGTTCGGCGTGGTGCTGCTGACCGAACCGTGGCGGGGTGGCGCCGACCTGGCGGGCGTCGGCTTCGCGCTCGCGTCCGCGGTGTGCTGGGCGTGCTACATCCTGCTGACCCAACGGGTCGGCGACGAGGTGGCGGGCGTGCGCGGGCTCGCCGTGTCCATGCCGGTGGCCGGAATCGTGGCGACGCTCGCCTACGGGCCGGGCGTGGTCCCGCACCTGACGTGGGAGCTGCTGCTCGTCGGTCTCGGGCTCGCGGTGCTGCTGCCGGTGATCCCGTTCAGCCTGGAGATGCTCGCGCTGCGGCGGCTGAACGCGTCCGCGTTCGGGACGCTGATGAGCCTGGAACCGGCCATCGCCCTGACGATCGGGCTCGTCGTGCTGCACCAGGTCCCGAACCCCGGGGCGGTGGCGGGCGTGCTGTTCGTCGTGGCGGCCGGGATCGGCGCGGAGCGGACCGGAGCGCGGGAACCGGTCAAGCAACTGGTCTAGGGCCGGCGGGTTCGGCCGGCCGGCAGGCCGACGCGATCGCGTTCCAGCACGGCGTACACCTGCGCGGCCCGCGCTGAGCGCGGCTACCGCGCGCGCCCCAGCCGCAGCGCGGACACGAGGAAGAAGATGCCGCCGAGCGTCGCGTAGCCGGCCAACGCCGACAGCGCCGCGCCGTCCATTGTGGACTGGACGATGAAGGACGTGCCGGCCAGGACGGAGATTCCGCCACTGAGGATCATCGGCCACTGACCGCCGAGGCCGCGGCGGACGACGCCGACGACGAGCTGGACGAGCCCGGCCACGATCGCCCAGCTCCCCCACACGCGCAGGACGTCCGGGATCCCGGACGAGGCCGCGACGGCCAGGCCGACCGCCGCGAGCGCGCTGATCGCGATGTTCACGTACAGCGCCGGGACCGGCTTGGCCGAACGCGCGTCGATCACCGCGGCGACCACGTCGAACACCGGGTAGAGCACCAGCAGCGCGACGCTGACCGGGCCGAGGCTGGACGCCGTCGCGAACAGCAGTCCCGCCCAGACGAGGGCGAACGCGAACCGGGTGAAGTAGAGCCGGCGCAGGGACCGGGCGAATCCGGCGGCCGGAACGGTGCTGGTGGTCATGAGTACTCCCGATCGATGTAGATAGAACGGTCTGTCTTGCGACAGCCGACTATGGCAGCGGCGACCCTCTTCCGTCAAGACAGACCGTTCTATCTGCTAGGCTCGGCAGGACGAACCAGGAGGTGGGAGCAGTGTCCGAAGCTCGAGCCAGGCTGCTCGCCTCGGCGACCCGGCTGTTCTACGCGGAGGGCCTCCACTCGGTCGGCATCGACCGGGTGATCGCCGACGCGGGCGTCACCCGCGCCACGCTGTACCGGCACTTCCCGAGCAAGGACGACTTGCTGGTCGCGTACCTGACCGACGCCGACGCGGCCATCCGGGCCCAGGTCGAGCAGGTCCGGACCGACGGCGGCGCCCCGGCCGACGTCGTCCGCGCGGTGGCCGCGTCGATCGCCGACGGCATCCGCTCCCCGGGCTTCCGGGGCTGTGCCTTCCTCAACGCCGCCGCGGAGTACCCCGACCCCGCCCACCCGGTGCACCAGGCCGTCCTCGCGCACCGGCAGTGGTTCCTGAGCACGGTGACCGAACTGCTGGCCCGCACCGGGGAAACCGCACCCGAGCCGGCCGCCCGGCACTTCGTCCTGCTCCGCGACGGCGCGATGGCCGCGGGCTGCCTGTCCGACCCGGCCCCGATCTGCGAAACGTTCCTCCGCGGCGTGGAAGGAATCCTGCGGTACCGGGACGTCCCCGTCACGAACTGAACTCGTCACGGGCGCAGTGGCCGCCGAGCCGGAAAATGCCCGACACCGCCGCTCCCGAGACCACCCGATCCGCCTACGCCGAATTCCGCTCCGGGCGTAACCCCCTTCGCCTCGCGACCGTCTCTGGGGGAGGCCAATCCCCGAGCGAAAAGGCGACGCGCCCATGTCAGGGAATCGGATCACCGGCGGATCCGCGCGAACGAAGCGGCTGCTTTCGTGACCGCGCAGGCGCCGGCGACGGGACAGCACACGAGGCCGGCCACACCACCGGAAGTCGACGACACCACGCGGTACCTCGCCGCCGCGGCCCACCTGGACCGGCACTACGCCGACGACGCCGTGCGGGAGTTCTTGACGGAACCGACCCGGCAGGTGCCCCCGGCGATGGGCCTCGACTCGCCCGCCGTGCTCACCGAAGCCGTCGCGGCGCGCTCACGCCGCAAGTACCGCGACGGCGTCCTCGCCGTGCTGGGCCTCGTCGTCCTGGCCACCGGGTTCCAGAGCCTGATCCTGTACGCCTGGTTCGGCTGGGCCGCGATCCTCAGCGTCCGCCCGATCTGGCGGAAGACGCGCTGGGACCGCCCCGGCGGCGTCGTCATGACCTGCCTGCGGCTGGCCGGCCTCTTCCTGCTCTACGTCGTCGCGTGGCTGATTCCGTTCGTGACGGTGCTGATCATCGTGCTGACCACGCAGGGCGGCTTGGCCGGCTCGGGATCGTCGGCGCACTGCACCGGCTATGACTGCGCCGAGCCGGCGACGCCGACCGACGGCGCGTTCAGCACGCTGTTCGGCGGCATGGCCGGCGCGATCGCCGCGGTCTGCGCCCTGCTCATGCTCGGGATCGTGGTCGCCGACCGCGTCGTCGTCTGGCGCACCGTGGTCCGGCACTTCGGGCGCTGGGCGCGGCAGCGGACCGACGTCGCCGCGCTCACCGACGACCGGCCGGTCCTCCAGGGCGCCCCGGTCCGGTTCCGCGAGGAGCTGCGCCGGCACCGGACGGGCCGCACCACCCGCTCCGGCGGCGGCTTCCCCCTGGTCGTCTACCGCGGCCGAAACCCCTTCGTCGGCGCGGGAACCAGCGTCGGCGCGTGGTCGACCGCCATCCCGCTCGAAAAGTCGCGCGAGGCGCGCGAACCGCGGCCCCTGACCACCGACCGGCTCTACCGCGCCGCCGCGGCCGAGATCACCGCGCTCACCAGGACCGGCGCTCTCAGCCCGGACCGGCGGCTGACGAAGCTGACCACCAGCGGGGTGGTGTTCGCCTCGGCCGAAGCGCTGCTGGACCACTCGGGCGACCCGGCCCGCTCCGAGTACCTGGCCGGCTACGACGTGCCCCCGGCCGAGTTCCTTTCCCCGGCGGAGTCGAACCGCGTCTACGCCGAGCCGCGGGAGTGGGCGCGCTACTTCCTCTGCTTCCAGGTGGAGACCTGGAACCGCGACCTGGTGTTCTCGGCGTTCCTGCACGTCGCGGTCGACGACAGCAACCCTGTACCTCGAGTGGACGCCGTGCGTGCTGCCGCCCATCCGCGACGAGTTCCGGGCGCCGGACCGGATGACGGACACCCTGCTCGTGCCGATCCGGCAGGGTCTGCTGCGGTGGGCCAAGCTCCCGGTGACGCTGCCGGGCCGGCTGTGGCACACCCTCGTCCTGATCCGGCCCCGGCCGCACGACCGCTACACCGTCGACCCCGGCCGCTACGGCATCGCGCGGACCCTCCGCGAACTGGGCGCCGCGGAGTCCGTCCGGGACTACTTCCAGGTCGTCGACGTCGAGCGGTACACCAAGCTCCTGGAAAGCCGCCTGGTCCCGGCGATCAGCGCCGTCCTGCGCGAGTGCGGCTACTCCCCCGCCTCCTTCGAGGAGCGCATGGCGGCGGTGATCACGAACAACACGACCATCACCACCAACAACATGGGGACCACAGTCCACGGCGGCACCATCCACGGCAACGTTTCCGGCGGCACCTTCACCGCACCCGCACCCGCCCGGGAGGGCTCATGACCAGGGACGAAGAGACCACCATCGGCATCCAGGCCGGGACCACGATCTCCGGCGGCACGATCCACGGCGACGTGCGCGGCGGAACGGTCACCGTGGGCTCGATCTCGGCCGGCTCCGGCTCGGTGCGCAAGGATCTACTGGATCTGCTGCTGCACCTGAAGGCCGAAGTCGCGGCGACCGACGTCCCGAAGCAGGAGGTCACCGCGGAACACCTCGACGACCTCATCGCGGAAACCCGGTCGCCGGAACCGGAGCCCGCCGTGAGCCGGTGGTGCTGGCAGAAGATCACGACCGCGCTGGCGGGCCTCAAGCAGTTCGACGACCTGATCGGCCGGATCGGGCAGCACTTCGCCGCGCTGTGGCCCAGCTGAGCACGGCCGTTCTCACGCTCCGGGTGCTTCCCCGGAAGCCTTGAGCAGCAACCGGTGCAGCGTCTCCTGCTCCCGCGCGCTCAACTTCGCCAGCAGCTCGCCGGTGACCTCGGCCGAGACCTCCTCGACCTTCGCGACCGTCGCCCGGCCGTCGGCGGTCAGGGTCAGGACGTGCCGGCGCCGGTCCTCCGTGTCGCGCTCGCGCCGCACCCAGCCCGCCGCCTCGAGGCGGTCGAGCACCTTCACCAGGTCGCTGCGGTCCAGGCCGAGACGGTCGGCGACGCGCTGCTGGGCCAGCGGGCCGAACTCGCCGACGCAGACCAGGACGTAGAAGTCGCGCAGGGCGACCCCGGAGCCGGCCAGCGCCTCGTCGATCCGGGCGACGCCGGCGCGGTGCAGCTGCCCCATCAGGTACGTGGGCCAGCGCAGCAGCGCTCGGGGGCGATCGGTCATGGTGGCGATCCTACGGGAGGAAAAGCGGGTTGGCACAATTGTAGGAAGTCCCTACAGTAGGAGACATGAACGAAAGCAAGGTCGCCCTCGTCACCGGCGCGAGCCGTCCGCAGGGCCTCGGGTTCGCCGTCGCGCGCGAGCTCGCCACCCGCGGCTACCACGCCGTGCTCGCCGGCCGGGACCTCGACCGGACCCGTGCGCTGGCCGAACTGCTCGCCGGCGAAGGACTGTCCGCGGACGCCGTGCGGCTCGACATCACCGACCCGGCGGACGCCGCGGCCTGCGCCGAGCAGATCCGCGCCACCGCCGGCCGGCTCGACGCGCTGGTCAACAACGCCGCCGCCATGCCCGACTTCGCGACGCGGTCCGTCCTGGACGCGGACCTGACCGAGGCGCGCACGGCCTTCACCGTCAACGTCCTCGGCACGTGGGCCGTCGTCCAGGCCTGCCTGCCGCTGCTGCGCGCGGCTCCCGCGGCCCGGATCGTCAACGTCTCCAGCGGCGGCGCCGCGCAGGTCGCGGCGGGCGCCAGTCTGGCCGAAGGCATGCGGTCCCCCGGCTATTCGCTGGCCAAGTACGCCCTCAACGCGCTCACCGCGTCTCTCGCCGCCGAGCTGCGCGGGAGCGGCGTCCTCGTGAACGCCGTCGACCCCGGCTCGGTCGCCACCCACCCCGAACGCGGCGATGACGCCGACGACCGTTCACCGGCGGAGGCCGCGCTCGGCGTCGTCTGGGCCGCGACCCTGCCCGCCGACGGCCCCACCGGCGGCCTCTTCCTCGACGGACGGCCCACCCTGGGGTGATTGCCCCACCGGGACAGGGATCGCCGGATTTACGGCTCGATCGAGAACCCGGCCATCGACACACCGGCGCACAACGCGGAAGGCGACGTCCACATCGCCCTGCCGAACACCCCCGGCAAGTCGAGCGGCTGGCCGCACCAGGGCGACGAGCTGGGCTCACGCCGACCCAACAACGTCTTCGACATGGACGAGTTCCCGTTCCTGCGGCACAACCCGAAGGTCGGCAAGGTCATCGCCCACGACACCACGCGGACGGTCAGCCCAGCCGGTTCCGGACGTTCGCCCGGGTTTCGTCGTCCATCGGGTGGAAGCACTCGATGCGCAGCTCCTGGAGCGTCACGTCCTGGGGCGTGCCCAGCGTCGTCACGGTCGAGAAGAAGCCGAACCGCACGCCGCCGCGGGCGTAGCGGATCGGGACGATCGGCAGGGACGGGGTGGTCGCGTCGAGGGTGCGCAGGGTGGCCGGAACCCCGGGATAGCGCAGCACCTCGTCGAGGATCCGCTGGGCGCGTTCGTCGGTGACGCCGCCGAGCGCTTCCCGGCGCACGCGCCCGGTCAGGGCCTCGGCGACCTCGGGCCAGTTCGTCACGTGCGGCCGCACGCCGTCCGGGTGGAACATCCGGCGAAGCACGTTCGGCGGCCCCGGTGGCTCCGCCATGCGTCCGTTGTGCAGGAAGGCGAAGAAGCGCCGAGCGGCGCCGTTGGTGTGCCGGACGTCCCAGCCGCGGTCCATCACCAGCGCCGGATACGGTTCCTGCTGCTCGAGAATCGCCTCCAGCGCGGCACGCACGGCCGCCAGTGCCGGAGCGTCCAATGCGGACTCCGCGTACTCGGGCGAGAACCCCGCGCTGAGCAACAGGGTGTTGCGGTCGCGCAGCGGCACGTCGAGCACGTCGGCGAGCTTCAGCACCATGGCGCGACTGGGTTTCGCGCGGCCGGTCTCGAGGAAGCTGAGGTGCCGGAGCGAGACGGCCGCCTCGGCGGCCAGCGCCACCTGGCTCAGCCGCCGGGCGCCGCGCCAGTGCTTCAGCAGGGAGCCGACGTCAGCCACCGGCGACTGGTCCGGCCGTCCACGCGTGCGGCTCGACCGCCGGCTCCAGCGGCGGGCGGGCAACGTTCGCGGTGTAGTTCGTCATCGCCGAGATGGCCACCCCGGTGACGACCTCGAACAGCCGGCCGTCACTGAACCCGGCCGCGGTGAACGCCTTGACGTCGGTTTCGTCGAGGTGCCCGCGCTTCTCGACGAAGGCGGTCGTCAGGCCGGACAACGCCGCCAGCCGCGGATCACCGGGCCGCTCCCGGCGCCGGATCGCCTCGACGACGTCGGGAGCGACGCCGTCGGCCAGCGCCTCCAGCGTGTGGAACGCGGTCGCCCACTCACTGGCGTTCGCGACGGCGTTGGACAGCAGCAGCACCTGGCGTTCGGCCGGGCTGAACGTGCCGCCCCCGCGGAAGTGGCCGAACGCCGAGAAGAAGGAGTTGAGCAGAGCGGGCGAATTGGCCATGAGGGCCGCACCGGCGGGGACGAACCCGAACGTGTCCCGCAGGACGGCGAGCGGCGTCTTCGCCTCGGCGGGCGCGGTGTTCACGGTGTGCATCGGGTAACTGGTCATGCCGGAAAGCTTCGCGCAGCCGGTGCGTGGAAACAATTCCCTCGGAGGTAAGTACCGGGATGACCGCGGCCGGCGCGGGGCCGTGGACCGTCACCGCCACCCGATTCTCTGCCGGTTCGGGAAGACAGCGCCGCTGAACCCGCCCGCCGGGCCCGAGTGCAGCACCGCCGCCGTGATCACCGCGTCGGCGACCGACGTCCACATCGCACCGTCCGGACCGGCCACCGCGATCGGATCCGGTTGCAGCGTAACGGGTTCCGCGAAAGTGAGCTCGACCTTGCGGGGCGCGGCCGCCAGGGTGGCGCCGTCCGTGGGCGAGCTCGACTTCAACGCCGCGTGGGCCGACGCCGCGCGAGCCCTACTTTTCGTGGAGTTCGATCGCGTTCCCGGACGGGTCGGCGAGGAACGACTGACGAGCCCCGCCGATCGGAACCGGGTCGCTGACGTCGACCCCGTCGGCGCGCAGCCGCCGGATCTCCGCGTCGAGGTCGTCGACCAGCACCGCGAAGTGCTGTCCTCGCGAGGATGGTGGCGTTCCCTCGATCAGGTGGAGTTGCTGGCCTCCGACGTCGAGCCAGGCGCCGGGCCCGAGGGTGCTCGGACGCTCGGCGGAGAGCCGGAAGCCCAGCGCGCGCGTGTAGAAGCCGACGGACTGCTCGAGGTCGTCGACGACGACCGCCACGTGGTGGATCGCTGCCATGACAGGGTTTCCGTTCTGCCCGCGCCGGTGCCGGAGCGTTCCGGCACCACCGACGTTGCCAGGACGCGGTCCTCAGATCAAGACGAAGTTCGAGGCAGCGACGCGGCGCGACGTCGCGTCAGCGGCAGGCCAGGGCGACCCGGTACGCGGCCAGTCTGATGCGCAGGCCGCGCAGGTGGACCAGCTCGATGGTGAACGTCGAGACCGGCCGGTAGCCCGGCGCGGGCGCACCGGTCCGGCAGGGGCCGGCGATGTAGACGAACTCGTCATCCGAGTCGTAGCGCGGCGGCGACCAGACCGACGCGTCCCCCGCGTCGGCGGCCCGGCACCGGGCCCTGGCCAGCCAGTAGACGGGCAGCTTCATCACCTCCCCCACCGACTTGTCGAACGCGGCGAGGTCGGACTCGGCCATGGCGAGCCCGCGCCCGTTCCACACCCGCGGCGCCCAGTAGTCGCCGGCGAAGGCATGGGTGAAGCATGCGGTGTCTCCGGACGCGGTGATCGTCCAGTCGGCCACGGTGGTGAGAGTCGGCATGACAGCTCCTGCGGTCGTGGCCCCCAGTTCCGGCACACCGTAGTGATTCATGCGCGCACAGTGGTACCCCCGGCGGCACGCGGGGTGTTGCGCCGTCCGGCCGGATGCGCGCCGAAGACCGAGGTCAGAGCCGCGCACCGAAGATCAGCGTAGGACATGTTCATCCGAGATTCACCTGCCGCTCACCGGATCGGGGTGTACGTGACAAGCTGACCTGCGTGCACGACGAACAAGCCGGACAACTGGCACCCGGATCGGTGACCGAGCTCGCCGCCGATCCCGAGTGGACGGTCACCACCACCGCCACCACCGGCCGGTGGCTCACCGCCGAGCGCGCCCTCGACCGCGACGGGCACCGCCTGCTCGTCGGGCTGACCCCGATCCGGCCCGGCACCGTCGCGCTCATCCGCTGGTCCGACGGCGAAGTCGTCGAGCACCTCCGGACCACCGAAGCCGAGGCCTGCGCGACCGCGCACCGGTGGGTCGCGGAGCTCCTCGCCGGGAGCTGAGCGGGCGCCGCCGCGGTCCGCCGGCGGAAGAGCGCGCCGGTAGCATCCCGGAAATGCCGGTGACCGAAGACCTCGTCCAGCGATTCCTCGCGGTGGACACCACAGCGATCTGCGATGCCGACAAGACCACCCGGGTGCTGCAGAGCGCGATCCGCGCCCGCTCCGCCCGCTCGCGGGTGTTCGGGCCCGCGTTCACCGTCCGCTGCCGCGACGACTTCCTCGGCGTGCTCCAAGCGGTCGAAGCCGCGGCACCCGGCGACGTGATCGTCGTCGACGGCGGCGCGCGCGAGATCGCGCTCGGCGGCGAGCTGTTCGCCCGGGGTGCCCTGGCGCGGTCCCTCGGCGGGATCGTCGTGGACGCGGGTTACCGTGACCTGGCCTACGTCGAGCAGTGCGAGCTTCCGGTCTACAGCCGCTTCGTCACGCCGCTCTCGGGCACGTCGGCGAAACTCGGTGAACTCCAGGTCCCGGTGACCTGCGGCGGCGTCACGGTCAACCCCGGCGACCTGGTCCTGGCCGACGGCGAAGGCGTCATCGTGGTCGCGCCGGACCGGATCAACGGCCTCCTCGACGCCGCGGTCGCGATCAAGGAGGCCGAGACCGCGGTCATCGAGCGGCTCGACGCGGGCGGAACCCTCGGCGACGCGTTCACCCTCGCCGAGCACGTCGAGGCCCTGCGGCGGGGCGAGCCGTCGGCGCTGCGGCCCCGCCGGGCCTAGCGTCACCGGTGCGTCAGCCCGCGAGCGTCGCCTGCAGCGTGATCTCCGGGACCCCCGCCAGCGCACGGCTGACCGGGCAGTTCGCCTTCGCCTGCTCGGCGTACTCGCGGAACTGCGCTTCGTCGACGCCGGCGACGCGGCCCTGGGTCGTCAGCTCGATCTTGAGGATGGTCGGCGCGCCGTCGACCGGCCGGAGGGTCACCGCGGCGTCGGTTTCGATCGACTCCGCCGGGAAGCCCGCTCCGGCCAGGGTGCTCGCGAGCGCCATCGAGAAGCAGGACGCGTGCGCCGCGGCGATGAGCTGCTCCGGGTTGGACCCGGGGCCGTCCTCGAAGCGGGACTTGTAGGTGACGCCGCCGCTGATGCTGCCGCCGCCCGCGGTGAACTGCCCCGATCCGGTCGGGATGTCGCCGTTCCAGTTCGCGTGCGCCTTCGAAACCGGCATGAGTCCTCCAGGATCGTGATTGACGGGTTCCCGGCAGAGTCAAGCAGGCTCGGGCCGCGTCCGCCAAAGCTGCCACGCCTGTCTCACGCGGGCGGCCGACCGGACTCCTGCCGTCGTTGGCGGAGCAGCTCGGCACCGATCGAGTACGGCGGTGCCGCCGCCTCGGAGCGGGCCGCGTGCTCGGCGATCGCGTCGGCGACCGAGGTGTCGCCGTCCGGCCGCGGGTACCGGGCGCGGATCGGGCGCAGCCGGGCGGCTTCGAGGACCGTGACGCGACCGACGTCGACGAAGACGCCTTGGTGCGTCAGGTAGGTCAGCAGCCCGCGCCGGTGGGCGATGCCGATCGAGGAATGCAGCGCGATCGCCTCCCAGACGCGATCGACGTCCGTGGCGGCGACGCCGTGGTCGGTCAGCAGCGACGCGGCCAGGTCGGCGCCCTCCACCTCGAACCGGGCCCGGCCGGCCGCGAGCGTGCCCAGCCCCAGGTCGTGCAGGACGCACGCGGCGAACAGCAGGTCTTCGTCGTAGGCGGCGTCGGCCACGCTGCCCTCCTGCTCGGCCAGCACCCGGGCGAACAGGAAGCTGCGGACGCTGTGGTCGGCGATCGGCGCCTTTTCCGTCTGCCGCACCAGGGAAAGACTCGCTTCGGCGAGCGGTCCGGCGGGCAGGGCGAGAACGTCGTTCATCCGTTCATGCTGTGGGAGGCACCCGGACGCGGAAAGTGGCAGCAACGCCGACATGCGCTAAATTCTGGCCATGACAGTCGTGGCCATCCTCGCGCTCGACGGCGTGCTCGGCTTCGAGGCGACCATCCCGGGGCAGGTGTTCGGCACCGCCAACACGGTCACCGGCAGGCCCACCTACGAGATCCGCGTCGTCGCGACGGCGGAGGAGATCGGCACCAGCCCGGAGTTCGGCTCGGTGCGCCTGCGCACGCCGTGGGACCTGGACAGCCTGGCCGGCGCCGACACCGTCCTCATCCCCGCGCGGGCCGGGTTCCGGACCCCGCCGCCCGAGCCGGTCCTGGTGGCACTGCGCGCCGCGGCGGCACGCGGTGCCCGGCTCGCGTCGATGTGCGTCGGTGCCTTCACCCTCGCCGCCACCGGCCTCCTCGACGGGCTGAGCGCCACCACGCACTGGGAGCACGCCGCCGAACTGGCGCGCCGGTACCCGAGCGTCGACGTGCGGCCCGAGGTCCTGTTCGTCGACCACGGTGCCCTGCTCACCTCGGCCGGGGTCGCCGCGGGCCTGGACCTCTGCCTCCACCTCGTCCGGCGCGACCTGGGCGCGGCCGTGGCCGCCGACACCGCCCGCCGGATCGTGATGCCGCCGCAGCGTGACGGCGGCCAGGCGCAGTTCATCGTCCACGCCGACCCCACCGACGCGCGGCAGGCCCCGCTGCAGGACACCCTGGCCTGGCTGGAGGCCAACCTGCACCGGCCGCTCACCCTCGCCGACATCGCCGGGCACGCCGGCACGAGCGTCCGCAGCCTGAACCGGCACTTCCGCGCCCAGGTCGGCACGACGCCTTTGCAGTGGCTGCTGAAGGTGCGGGTCACCCGGGCCCAGCACCTGCTCGAGACCACGGACCTGCCGATCGCCCGGATCGCCCACGAGGCGGGCCTGGGCGCGGAACCGACGTTGCGCCACCACTTCAGCCGGATCGCCGGGGTCTCGCCCCACGCCTACCGGACGGCTTTTCGCGCACCGGCCACGGACGGTGGCGAGCTACCGGAGATCAGGCCGACGTGACGGCCGCCAGGAAGGCACTCCAGCCGGCCTGGCCGACCGAAAGCTGCCCGTCCGACGGCGCTTTCGAGTCGCGCACCCCGACCTCGTCACCCAGGTGAACCTCGACGCAGTCTTGGGTTTCGGTGCTCCAGCTCGACTTGAACCAGCCGGTCGAGTTCGTCATTTCTTCGCTCCCAGCAGTTCGCTCTTGACTCTTGCGATGAGGTCGAGACTTACCTTCTCGTCCATCGCCTTGCTGCGCGCCGCCTCGGCCTTCTGCCGGTGCACCGCGACGTCTTCGTCGGCGTAGAGCATCAGGCCGCCGCGATGCAGTTCGAGGCTGATGATCGACGGCGCCTGATCGGAATCGAACAGGATGAACGGGCCGGCCAGAGCGGGCGTCCAGCCGACCCCGAACGGGATGACCTGCACGTTGACGTTGGGCAGCTCGATCATCTCGGCGAGATAGGCCAGCTGCTCCGCCCACACGTCGCGGCCGCCGATGACATGCCGGATCGCCGCCTCCCCCAGCAGCACATCAAGCTTCGCCGGTGACCTGCGGGTGATGAGGTCGCGTCGCCCGATCCGGATCGCCACGCGCTCGTCGATCTCGTCGGCCGGTACGTCGCCTTCGACCATCATGGCGCGGATGACCGCGCTGGTCTGCAGAACGCCCGGGATCAACAGCGGAGCCAAGTGCGTGACGGTCGTGGCCGTCCGCTCGGCGGCCAGCAACGCGTTCATCTGCTGACGGCGCTCGGCGATCGTCACGGCGTGCCAGCGGCCGCCCTGTCCCGCGTTGGTGGCCAGCGCCATCAGTTCGGCGGCCGCGTCGTCCCCGAGTTCGAGCGCTTCGCTGATCGAGGCGACGTCGTCCGGCTTCGGAGTGCGGTCGCCGCTTTCCCAGCGGGAGATCAATCCGGAGTCGGACTCCTTGCGGCCGATCAGCACCGCCAGCTTGCGCAAGGAGATGCCGCGCGACTCGCGCGCCTCTTTCAGCGCGTCGCCGAAGGTCATCGTGCCTCGCGCGTGCTACCAGCCATGCAGCACATGCTAGTGCAGGTGGAAGCCGCCGCAGACATCACCTGATCAGGTCATTGCGCGACGGCGCTACCAGCGCTGACACTTGCTACCAACATTCGGTAGCACTGTCAGCGCGCAGCTCAGCGCCCTGACAGCGTAGCGGGGAGGCGGCATGCGAGGACACCGCTGGCGTGGTGCGCTGCTGATCGTCCCGGCGCGCACTCCGGCCGGTTCGGCGACCCAGGTGACCTTGGGCCTGATCGACACGGCCGACGGGCCGGTGCGCGCCATTCGGCTGGGCGCCGACGGAACGCCGGCGATCCTGCCCCGGCAGGCGATGGCCGAACTGGTCAGCCACGCCCAGTCGCTGCTGGCGCGCGAACTCCCCGGAGACCGGGGATGACCGGCGCCCACCGGAAGTCCCGCTCCCTGATCAGCCCGGCCGGTGCGCCTGCCCCCGACGCGGCGCACCGGCCGGGTGTCCCACGTTCCTCCGGCCAGACACGACCGTGCAGAGCCTCGACGACCACCGCACCTTCGAAACGCTGGGTCTCCCGTCGCCTGTACTGGGTGGTCGAGGCGTCGGCCGGCACCAACCACCTCGTGACCGAGACGGCGTTCGCCGACGGGATGGCCGCCTGCGGGACGTACCGCGCGATCTGCGGAGCCTGGTTCCCGGCGGCCTCGATGATCGAGGCACCGCGCAGGACGTGTGCGGCATGCCGCGCGATCGGCCCGTCGCGGCACCAGGTCGACGGGACGCCGTCCTGAGCCGGATCACCTTCGAGCGGAGACCAGGGAACCAGCATGACCCGCGACACGCAGAAGCTCGTCGACGTTCTCGAAACCGTGCAGTGGCGCACCGGAGTGCTCGCCCTGCAGCTTCGCGACGGCACCGCGACGACGGGCGAGCAGCGCGACGTCGCCGACGCGATCGACGAGCTACTCGACCTGCTCCGGTCTCACGCGGCCGACGACGAAGCCGGGTTCTTCCCGGCGGTTCGGCGCGCGGCGGCCGGGTAATCGCGACGGCATGACTGAAGCGAAGCACATCGTGGTCACCGGCGCGACGGGCAACATCGGCACCGGCGTGGTGGCCGCCCTCAGCGCCGACCCGGACGTCCGCTCGATCACCGGGCTCGCCCGGCGGCCCGCCGCGGACCGACCCGCGCGCACGCGCCTCGTCGAGGCCGACATCGAACGGGACGACCTGGTGGCGCACTTCCGCGGCGCCGACGCGGTCGTCCACCTGGCGTGGTTGTTCCAGCCCACGCGGAAACCGGAACGCACCTGGCGGACGAACGTGCTCGGCTCCCTGCGCGTCTTCGAGGCGGCCGCCGCGGCCGGCGTGCCGAAGATCGTCTACACGTCGTCCGTCGGGGCCTACTCGCCTCGCGAAACCGAAGCGCCCGTGGCCGAAAGCTGGCCGACGCACGGCTGGCCGGGCGCCGCGTACACGCGGGAAAAGGCCTACGTCGAACGCTGGCTCGACGCCTTCGAGCTCCGGCACCCGGAGGTCGGGGTCGTCCGGATCCGGCCCGGCTTCGTCTTCCAGCGCGCCGCGGCGTCCGAGCAACGCCGCCTCTTCGGCGGCCCGTTCGTCCCCGGCAGCCTGATCCGGCCGGGCCTGCTGCCGGTCGTGCCGGACCTGCCGGGCCTGCGAGTGCAGGTCGTGCACACCGACGACCTGGCCGACGCGGTCCGCCGCGCCGTCCTGCTGCCGGTGACCGGGGCGTTCAACGTCGCCACCGGGCCGGTCGTCGGCACCCGCTTCGTCGCCGGCTTGCTGGGCGCGCGGCCGGTTCCGGTGCCGGCCCGGCTGGTCCGCGCGGCGCTCGACGTCGCGTGGCGCCTGCACGCCGTCCCCGCGACGCCCGGCCTGTTCGACGCCGTGGTGCGCCTTCCGGTGATGGACACGGCCCGGGCGGAACTCGAACTCGGCTGGCGGCCGCGCCACGACGCCGCCGAGACGCTGTCGGAGTTCCTGGCCGGCCTGCGCACCGGGGCCGGAACCGGCACCGCGCCCCTGGCCCCGGACGGGAACCGCGCCGGTGAGATCGCCACTGGCGTCGGACGGCGACCGTGACCACCGAAGGAGTCCGCCACGACCGCACCACCGCCTCCTGGCCGGTATCGCGGTGGGTCGACGGGGAGTAGCTTGAGGCGGTGGAAGCCCGACATCGATCCGGCGCTGTCAGCACGGGACCATGACCCGCAGCAGTGACCGAAGTGTCCTGCTGGAGCCCTCGGACCGGCTCGCCAGCACCCTGGTCACCGTCACCGGGAGGCTCGACCTCTCCGGGTACGGATTCCTGCGCGACGGCCTGCTGAAGGTCGCCGCCGACGGCCCACCCGGGTTGATCGCCGACGTCGACGGGCTGCTCATCGACGAACTGTCCCCGGCCGCCGTGTTCCCCCTGGTCGCCCGCCGGATCGGCGACTGGCCCGGCATTCCGTTCTCCGTGGTCACCCGCCAGCCGGCCCACCTGGACATCTTCCACCGCTACGGCCTCGACCGGTTCGTCGCCGTGCACGCCGACGTCGAGGCAGCCGAACACCAGCAGACGGTCCCGATCCGCCGGTGGGCCGAACGCGTGTTCCCGCGCGCCGACAGCGCGACGAAGCTCGCTCGCGCATTCCTTCGGGAACACGCCACCGACTGGGACGTACCCGACCTGGTCTACGACGGCACCCTGATCGTCGGAGAGCTCGTCGGCAACGCGCTTCAGCACACCGCGTCCGCACCCGGGGTGCGCCTCGACCTCCGCCGAAACCTGCTCACCATCGCGGTCGCCGACGACAGTCCCCGGCCCGCGACGCTCCTCGAGCGCATCGGCCCGCGCGATTCCGGACTCGGCCTGCAGATCATCGCCCAGACCGCACGGACCTGGGGCAGCAGCCGACGCTGGTCGGGCGGCAAGGTCGTCTGGGCGACCCTCGTCTCCGGCCGCCACGCCTGAACCGGCGTGCCGGCGATCGTCCACAATGGACGCTATCGCGCGAGGAATTCCAGGACCTTGCCGACGAACTGCCCGTGGAACTGGAAGATGCCGCCGTGGCCGGCGTCGGGGTAGATCACGAGTTCGCTGTCCGGCAGGCGCCGGGCCAGATCGTGCGTGTTCTCGGTCGGCACCATCCGGTCGTGGTCGCCGTTCGCGACCAGCACGGGCTGGCCGATGACGGAGAGGTCGGCCGCCTTTTCCCGTCCCCAACGGTGGATGGCCGTGAGCTGCGCGCCGTAGGACCTCAGCGAAATCGCCTTGTCCCGGTTGGTCTTGCGTTCCTTCAGCCGGGCGAGGAACTCTTTGCCCGCTCGCTTCCCGTTGGATGTGCGGGTGAAGAAGAGGAACTGCTTGGGGTCCTGCAAGGTGAGCAGCGCCCGGACCGTGTCGAGGTGGGAAATCCTGGTGACGTTCTTGATGCCTTCGCCTCCCGCGGGGCCCGTGCCGGCGATGACCAGCTTCCGGACGAGGTCCGGTTCTCGCTGGGCGATCACCTGCGCGATCATCCCGCCCATGGAGAAGCCGAGCAGGTCGACCTTCGTCAGGCCGAGCGCCCGGATGAAGGTGACGGCGTCGGCCGCCATCGCCTCGATCGTCTTCGGGGTGGTTCCGGTGGACGCGCCGACGCCGCGGTTGTCGAAGGCGATGACCCGGTGGTGGGCGGCGATGCCGTCGACGACGCGGGGGTCCCAGTTGTCCAGGACCGCGGCGAGGTGGGTCAGGAAGACCACCGGGACACCGGTCTGCGGGCCGAGTTCGCGGTAGGCGAAGTCGACGCCGCCGGCGGAGACGGTGCGGGTTGGCGCGTCCTGATAGGAGACGACCAGCTTGGGGTTCATGGCTGTGTCCTTGTCAGTCGTCGAGGAAGAGCGTGATCTGAGCGGTGAACTCGTCGATGTGCTGGAACAGGAAGGCGTGCCCGGCGTCGCTGTAGAGAACCAGCGTGGAATCCGGGACCTGCTCGACCGCCTTGGAGGAAGCGACGGCGGGGATCATCACGTCGTGGAGCCCGTTGGCGTACAGGACCGGCTGGGTGATCGCCTGAAGCTCGGACTTCAACTGCTCCCATTCGACGGCCAGGAGCCGGCCCACCGCGGCGAGCTGACCCTGGGCGGCGTCCTCGGTCACCGCGGGGCCGCCCGCCGCCAGGCGCTTGCCGACCTTCGCCAGATGCTCGAGTCCGGCGGCGCGGGCCCCTTCGGTCTCGGGGTAGAAGAGGTAGAGCAGGTCGTCGGCGTCCGCGTCCGGCTTGGCCATGATCGTGAGCACCCGCTCGCTCATCTCCGGGGTGCCCGGCGCGACACCCGGCCCGCTGCTGCCCGCCACGACGACCTTGCGCACGAGACCGGGCCGGCGGAGCGCGACCAGCTGCGCCACGATGCCCCCGAGCGACCAGCCGAGCAGGTCCACCTGGGACAGGCCCAAGGCTTCGATGAACTCGATCGCGCCGTCGGCGAAGCCCTCGGCGGTGTCACGTGGCTCGCCGCCGGTGTACCCGATGCCGATGTTGTCGAACAGGATGACGTCGCGGTCCGCGGCGAGCCGGTCGACGAACTCCGGGTCCCACCAGTCGATGGTGCCGCGAAACCGCATCAGCAGGACCAGCGGCACGCCACCCCGCGGGCCGGTGCGGCGGTAGGTGAACACCGCGGAGGGACCCGCGGCGGCGTGGTTCTCGAGGGTGTCAGCCAGGTACGTCGTCATGCTTCATATTATGACCATAATTCTATGAGTGATGCAAGCGACAGCCGTGTGACCGGCGGCCCTCAGCCCTCGGCCGCGGCGTCCAGCACGGTCAGCGCGTTGCGGATCCCCTGCTCCAGGATGTCGTCGGACAGCTGCCGGTCGGCCAGGGCTCGAGCGAGCTGGAGGGTCCCGACCATCGAGGCATAAATGCTCAGCGTCCTGGTGCGCGCCGACCGCGGATCCCGCGGCGCCAAGCGAGCGGCGATGTCGTCGATGACGGCCAGCACGCTGCCGGTGTAGGCCCCCTTCGTCGGATCGGCGCAGCGGCTGATCTCGTCCAGCAGCGCGGCGGACGGGCAGCCGTCTTCGGGGTTGTCGCGGTGTTCGGGCGAGAGGTACGTGCGTACCATCTGCTCGACGCCGTCACGGCCGGGCGGGAACGAGGTGAGCCACTCGCGCTGGCCGCGCAGCTGCTCGGAAACCGCGGTGGCGACCAGGTCTTCCTTGGATTCGAAGTGGGCGTAGAAGGCGCCGTTGGTCAAGCCCGCGTCCTTCATGAGCGTGGCGACCCCGGACCCGTCGATCCCGTCGCGCTTGAGCCGGCGCCCGGCCGTCTCGATGATCCGCTGCCGCGTCGCCTGCTTGTGCTCTTTCGCGTACCGCACCACGCGTGCCTCCACTCACCGGACCGATGCCCTCATGTTAGTACGGTCATAATCCAAGTTCGGCCACACCCTTGCACTCGGACTCACCCAGACCATATTGTAGTATGAACATAATCTAAAGGTTGGTGCTGACATGAAGGCGTTCATCGTCGATCGCTACGGAAAGAACGGCAACGAACTCCGGGCCGGCGACGCGCCGGAGCCCACCATCGGCGACCACGACGTGCTGGTCGAGATCCACGCCGCCGGCGTCAACGCCCTCGATGCGAAGATCCGGAACGGGGAGTTCAAGCTGTTCCTCCCCTACCGGCCGCCGTTCGTCCTGGGCAACGACGTCGCCGGCGTCGTGACCCGTGTCGGAGCCCGGGTGCGCGAGTTCAAGCCCGGCGACGAGGTCTACGCGCGCCCGGACAAGGACCGGATCGGCACCTTCGCGGAGTTCATCGCCGTCCACGAAAACGACCTGGCCCTGAAGCCGAAGCGGCTGACGATGGAGGAAGCCGCTTCCGTACCGCTCGTCGGCTTGACCGCCTGGCAGGCGCTGATCGAACTCGCGCACTTGCGAAAGGGGCAGAAGGTCTTCATCCAGGCGGGTTCCGGCGGGGTGGGGACGTTCGCGATCCAGCTGGCGAAGCACCTCGGCGCGACCGTCGCCACGACCACGAGCACCGCGAACGTGGCCCTGGTCGAGCGCCTCGGCGCAGACATCGTGCTCGACTACCGCACGGACGACTTCGAAGACGTCCTGCACGACTACGACGTGGTCCTGCACAGCCTGGACAACGAGGCGCTCAAGAAGTCCCTGCGGGTGCTGAAGCCCGGCGGCAAGCTGATCTCCCTCTCCGGCCCGCCCGACCCGGACTTCGCGCGGGCAATGGGAAAGCCGTGGATCCTGCGCCCGGCGACGCGCGTGCTGAGCCACGGAACACGCACCGCGGCCAAGCGCCGTCAGGTCGGCTATTCGTTCCTCTTCATGCGAGCCAGCGGGCCCCAGCTGCGCGAGATCACCTCCCTCGTCGACGCCGGCGTCATCGAGCCGGTCGTGGACCGCGTTTTCCCCTTCGACTCGACCAACGAAGCCCTGGCCTACGTCGACGAGGGACACGCCAAGGGCAAGGTCGTCGTCACGGTCCGGCCCACCGAGAAGGACATTTCCTGACCACCGGCCACCGAGACACCAAGGCCCCCCATGACCGAACTGAACGCGGACACGGCCCGGCGCGCGATCGTGGACCACACCCGGCGCCTGGCGGAAGCGGCCGCCGCCGGACCTGACGCCACCGTGCCGACCGCCCCGAAGTGGATCATCGCCGACCTCGTCGCGCACGTGGGCCAGACCCAGCACTGGGTCGCGGAGATCATCGAGCGGCGGGTCACCGACCCCACCCGGCTGCCCACGGAGATGGCCGTGCTCCCCACGGATTCCCGCGAGGGCTAAGTGCCGTGCTCTCCGGCGAGCGCCCGATACGCCGGGCGGAGCAACTCGGCGACGTCTTCGCTGCCCGCCGTGATCGCGAACGGCGGGGCCTGGTCCAGGACCGCGTCGAACGTCGTCCGAGGGCCGGGCAACGGCGCCGCGCCGTCCAGGCCCGGGGCCCGACCGCCGTCGAAGAAGGTGTCCATGACGTCGGTCAGGGCCGGAGACCGGTCGTCGGGATCGAGCGGCTCGGCGGAGACGAGCCGGTTCTTCAGCTCCTCGAGCAGCGTTTCGCGGTCCCGGCCGCGCAGGGCGAGGACGGTGAACGGATCGTCGGCGACCCGCGCCACGAGTGCGGAGAACACGGCGTTCAAGTGGCCGCACGGCACCTCGACGGCCGGGCAGGTGCAGTCCAGTGACACCTCCCGCGCCGACGACGGGAACACCGGCAGCCGGACCGCCTTGAAGATCTGCTCGACGTCACGGGGCAGCTCGCCGCTGAGCAGCAGGACCGTGGTCGACGCTTTCGCCGCGAGCGCGTGGGTGATCGCCGCCCAGTCCGATTTCCCGAACGCCGTCAAGCCGATTCGCACCTGGTAAGGGCGGCCGTCCCGCACCTCGGCGTCGACACGTCCGGCGCCGACCTCCAAGGACACGACGCGCCCCTGGCCCTTCGCGGGCAGGAGGACGCCGATCGCCGTCAACGCCCGGATGAACCGGGTTGCCCACCACGGGAGTGGCTCAGTCATCGATCGCCTCCTCCGCCAGGGTGAGCACCCCGCGCAGCGCGTCCGTGGACAGTTCGGTGAGCCAGCTTTCGCCCTCGCCGACGACCATTCCCGCGAGCGCGCGCTTCCTGGTGATCAGGGTGTCGATGCGGTCCTCGATGGTGCCCGGGCAGACGAACTTCCGGACCTGGACGGTGCGTCGCTGCCCGATCCGGAACGCCCGGTCGGTGGCCTGGTTCTCCACGGCCGGGTTCCACCAGCGGTCCAGGTGCAGGACCTGGCCGGCCGCGGTCAGCGTGAGCCCGGAGCCGCCGGCTTTGAGCGAGAGCAAGAGGATTCGCGGCCCGTCGCCGGCTTGGAAGCGTTCCACGATCGCGTCCCGCGCCCCTTTTGCCAAGCCGCCGTGCAAGAACGCGACTTCGGTGCCGAGCCGGTCGGACAGGTGGGGCACGAGCAGGTGGCCGAACTCGGTGTACTGGGTGAAGCACAGCACCCGATCGCCCGACGCCAGGATTTCCGCCAGGATCTCTTCGAGGCGGCTGACCTTGCCGGAGCGGTGCCCGATCGGGGAGCCGTCGTGCAGCAGGTGCGCGGGGTGGTTGCAGACCTGCTTGAGCTTCGTGATCGCGGCCAGGATGTTGCCGCGGCGCTTGATGCCCTGGCTGTTCTCGATCTTCTTCATCATCTCGTCGACGATCGCGCGGTAGAGCGTGCCCTGTTCGCGGGTGAGCCGGTACTCCTGCCGGATTTCGAGCTTTTCCGGCAGCTCGGGGACGATCGCGGGATCCGTCTTCACCCGGCGCAGCAGGTACGGCTGCGTGAGGCGGCGCAGAGCGGCGGCCGTGGCGGTGTCGCCGCTGCGCTCGATCGGGGCCGCGAACCGTTGCCGGAACTCGAACCTGCTGCCGAGCAGCCCAGGGTTGAGCACGTCCAGCACCGACCACAGGTCCGCCAGCCGGTTTTCCACCGGGGTGCCGGTCAGCGCGAGCCGGTGCCCGGCCGGGAACCGCCGCACCGCCTTGGCCGTCGCGGTGTCGGCGTTCTTGATCGCGTGCGCTTCGTCGAGCACCAGGCGTCGCCACGCGAACTTCTCGAGCTCGCCGGCGTCCCGGGCGGCGGTGGCGTAGGTCGTGACGACGAGGTCGGCCGCGGCGACCTGCTCGGCGAGCGCGTCTCCGTGCGCGCGGGCGCTGCCGTGGTGGGCGTGGACACGCAGGCCCGGGGCGAAGTTCGCCGCCTCGCGCTGCCACATGCCGACCAGCGACATCGGGCACAGCACCAACGTCGGCCGACGATCGCCGGCTGCCCGCTCGAGCACCTCGAGCGCCAGCGTCTGGACCGTCTTGCCGAGGCCCATGTCGTCGGCCAGGCACGCCCCGAGTCCCAGCGCCGACATGAACGCCAGCCAGGCGACGCCCCGCTGCTGGTAGGGGCGCAGCGTGGCCCGGAACGACGGCGGCAGCTCGACCGGCCGCAGTGCCTGGTGGACCCGCCCGGCCAGGACGTCCCCGACCCAGCCGTCGGCGCGGACGTCGGTGACCGGAAGCGGCGCCTCCCGCGCGAGGTGGACCAGCTCCAGCAGCTCGGCCGCGGTGGGGCGCTGAGCCTGCCGGTACGGGTCGCGGCGCAGGAACTCGAGACCGGCGCGGAGCCGGTCGGCGTCGACGCTGATCCACCGGCCCCGCAGCCGCACCAGCGGTGTCTTCGCCGCGACGAGCCTGGCCAGCTGCTCCTCGCCGATTTCGTCGTCGCCGACCGCGAGCGACCAGCGGAACCCGGCCAGCTCGTCGCGGCCGACCCGGCTGCGGGCGACGACCTGCTCCGACGGCGTGCTGCGAACGGAGAGCCGCAGCCCGAGCCGGCGCCTGCCGTCCCAGGTGGCCGGAAGCTGCACTTCGAACCCGGCCTCGATCAGCCGATTCGCACCGGAGGTGAGGAAGTGTTCGGCTTCCGCCACGGTCAGGTCGTACTCGGACGGCTGGGTCCTGCGCAACGCCGGCGCCAGCATCGGTTCCACCAGCGCGGCCCGGCCCAGTTCGGCGACGAACAGCCCCTTCGGGTCCCTGACCAGCCCGGTCGCCTCGCCCGACCAGATCTGTCCCGCCGACAGCAGCAAGCTCGGGTCGGCCGTCGCCCGCAGGAGGAACTGCAGCTGCCACTTGGTGCCGTCGCCGGTCTGATCGTCGGGATCGTCCGCGTCCGGCTGGCGGAGGGTGCCGACTTCGGCCAGCCGGAAGCACGCCCGGCCGTCGACGACGTCGGTGTCGGCGACCTCGTCCCACTTCGCGACGGCGTCGGCCAGCACCCCGAGCTCACCCAGCGGCAGCTCGACGCGGGAAACGCCGCCCTGCAACGCGGCCAGCCACACCCCGGCCGCGCCCCGGCCCCCGCGCAGGTCGACGGGCGGCTCCGCCCGCACCAGCCGGTCGCGGACCGCCGCGTCGACCAGGGTGTGGAGGGCATCGGTGACGAGCGCGCGCGGCGACGCCCCGGTGAGCGGCGCGATCTGCTCGGCCCGCCCGACCGGCGGCATGGCCGCCGCCAGTGCGTCGAACGCGACGAAATCCACGCCCTGGAGCACCGGGCGCCACCGGGCCTCCGCCGCGTCGCCGTGGCGGACCAGCGTCGGCAGCACCCGCCCGCGCCGCACGAGATCCGCCGCCAGACGGGCGACCGCCCGCAGGTAGGTGACCGAAGCGCCGTAGGAGGCCGAGTCGTCGAGGTCGTCCAGCTCGCTCGCGTCCACGATCAAGGCGGGTACCGACCAGGGCCGCAACGACGCCACCCGCCGTTTACCGCCTGCCGTCGCCTCGGAGGAGGCGAGCGGCCGGTTCGCCCGCGACGGCAGCAGCACCGTCGCCGACGTGGGCTTGCCGGGATGCAGCGCAGTCAGGTTCGCGCTGGAGACCGCGAACGGATGCGGAAGCGCGATCCGCACCGAACGACTCGACGTGCCGGCCGGGCCGCCGTCGCGCTCCGCCCACAGCAGCAGGCCCCGGCCCGGAGACCACAGAGCGTGCACCAAGGGCAAGGTCCGAGGCTCCTTCGTCCGATCCGGGCTCCCCGCAGATCGTCGCACGGCCGACATCGACGTCGTCGCCCGAGGCACCACGACCGGCTCCGTCAGAACCTCGACCGACTCGACACCCGGACTGCATCGCTGCCGCGCCGCTCGGACCTATTCCGGTTGCGCGAGGGCGGCCGTGGTGCCGAGCACTCGGGTGAGCGCATCGGCGAGCGGTGTTCCGGACGCCGAGTGCCAGCCGACGATGAGGTCGGGGCGCAGGAGCAGCGCACCGTCGGTGCCCAGGCACGCCTCGGTGAGCCAGCCCTGGTGCGAGACCGTGACCAGACGCAGCCCGAGACGATCCGCTTCGGCGATCCAGTATCCGTTGTCCGGCCCGGTGACCAGAGTCAGGCCGGGGCCGGCCAGGTCCACAGTGGACGTCTGCGCGTCGAGCCAGGCGTGGGGCACGCGCGTGCCGGGACGGGCCGCCGGGGCGTAGTGGTCGACGGGCGCGGGGCCGCGGCCGTCGGGTACGAACGCGCCTTCGGCGTACTGCGTGCCGAACATCGTGGCCATCGGGTCGCCGGGCAGGCCGTCGCCCTTGGTGTAGGCGGAGAGCATTTCGCCGACGTGCCCGCGAACGGTGCTGGAGGCTTCGGCGACCGCGTAGCCGGCCGGGTGGCGTTCCGCGTGGTAGGTGTCGAGCAGGGCGGGCGCGGCCTCGCCGGCCAGCACGGCAGCGAGTTTCCAGGCGAGGTTGGCCGCGTCGGCGATGGCGGTGTTGGCTCCGGCCGCGGCCATCGGGGGCATCACGTGCGCGGCGTCACCCGCGAGGAACACGCGGCCGTCGCGGAACCGGTCGGCCACGCGCATCGCCGATTCCCAGGACGACCGGCCGAGCAGTTCGACGTCGAGATCCGGCACGCCGAGCACGATCCGCAAGAGGTCGTGCCAGTCGCCGTCACCGAGCGTGCCCGCCTCGGGGAAGTCGGCGGTCGAGAACAGCCACCGGTCCGTGCCGTTGACCGAGAGGAACGCGCCCGAGGCCACCGGGTTCTCGATCTGGCACAGGTTGAACGGCCGCTCCCGCGCCAACGCCGTGAGATCGGCGCGGAAGTAGAGGTCGAGGTTGTCGGCCAGGTGGCCATGGCCGCTGCAGCCGATGCCCAGTGCGGCGCGGACCGGACTGCGCGCGCCGTCGGCGGCGATCAGGTAGTCCGCGGTCAGTTCGTACGGATCGCCGTCCGCGGGCTTGAGCAGCGCGGTCACACCGCCGTCGTCCTGGGCGAAGGACACCAGCTCGGTCCCGAGCCGCACGGACAAGCCGCGTTCCCCGGCGGCCCGGCGCAGGATCGGCTCCAGCACGGCCTGCGGGCACAGGACGTTCGGTCCCGGGCTCAGCTCGGGCATCCTTGCCTGCTGCCCGCGGCGTTCCCGCATGGTGTCGCTCGGTTCCCGCGCGCGAGCCGCGGCCAGCGTCGGACCGGTCAGGACCTCGGTGAACGACGCCAGCGGCGCACTCGCCTCGGCGACCTCGGCCGCGAGGCCGAGCAGGCGGAACACCTCGGTGCTGCGCGGGCTGAACCGGCGCGCCTTCGGCTGTGGCGACGCACCGGCGTGCTTGTCCACCAGCACCGGCTGGATCCCTTCGCGGTGCAGCAGCAGTGCGGACGTCAGCCCGGCGATCCCGCCGCCGCTGATCAGAACCGGAACACGGGTGGTCATGGGTACCCCTCGGGTTAAGTGACACGGTACAACTTAGTAGACTGTACAACTAGTGGTATCGTCAAGCCATGACTTCCGGGACGGGCAGGCGCGAGCGCAAGAAGGCGGCCACCCACCAAGCGCTGGCCGACGCGGCACTGCGGCTGTTCCTCGAGCGCGGCTACGACGACGTGGGCGTCCGCGAGATCGCCGACGCCGCCGACGTGTCCACCACGACCCTGCAGAAACACTTCCCCAGCAAGGAATCCCTCGTCTTCGACCGGGACACCGACATCGAGGAGACCCTGATCGCCGCCGTGCGCGACCGCGCGCCCGGCACCTCGGTGGTGGACGCGCTGCGGAACTACACGCTGGCCCGCGTCGAGCGCGGTGCCGCCGACCAGGCGTCGGAGTTCATGACCCTCGTGCACAGCACCCCGGCGTTGGCCGACTACTGGCACCGGATGTGGATGCGGCACGAGGACGCGCTCAGCCGCGTCGTCGCCGCCGAAACCGGTGCGCCCGAAACCGATCCCGGATGCGCCGCGCTGGCCCACTTCGCCCTGGAAACCTCGGCGCTCGCGCTCCGCGCCGAAAATCCGGCCCGCACCGTCGAAGCCGCGTTCGCCATCCTCGAACGTGGCTGGCGCGCCGCACCCCGCTGACGCACCGGCGTGCCGGAGGTCCGCTACCGCGCAGCTCCGGCGTTACTTCAGCACGCTGACCGCGCGGGCGATGACCAGCAGCGAGGTCAGCAACGCCGCGACGCTCTGCACCGCCATCAGCGCCTTCGCCCGCGACGACAGCGGCATGGTGTCGGTGGGGCTGAACGCCGTCGAGTTGGTCACCGACACGTACAGGTAGTCCAGCAGGGTCGGCACCCAGTCGGACTTGACGCTGGAGCCGTCGGCGACCTCCTCGACGGTGTCCGCGTTCTCGTCCTGCGAAAACCGGAAGTCGGCCAGCGGCAGGTCGGCGCGGGCGGCCTGCGTGCGCTTCACCGGGCCACCGCGGTCCAGCTCCCAGTAGGCCAGGCCGAACGCGATCACGTTGGTCAGCCACACCTGCAGCGCACCCAGCAGCAGGGCCTGCCCGCTGTCGGCCGCGCCGGCGACCAGGTCGTGGATGAGCAGCGCCAGGGCACCCAGGTTGGTGACGCCGATGACCACGACCAACGCCAGGGACAGCACGCGGGACAGCCGGGTCTGCCGGGTGACGCGCCGCGGGTTGATCGCGATCAGCGGGAGCAGCAGCAGGATCTCCAGCGCGGGCACCACGAACCGCGGCGCGACCAGCAGCTGTTCGGGCAGCGCCAGGTAGAGCGCGATGGCCACGAGCGTCGCGACGGCGGCCGGCAGCCGCGCCTCACCGCGGCGCTGGTGGCGGGGAAGACGAGTACGGGCCTCGGCCCGATCGGCTGACATGGCGGCGCCTCCTCGCGCACGGCCGCGGACCGGCCCCTGGTCGTCGAGGCGCCGAGCCTAGCGCCCGGCCCGCCGCCGTCGGTGACCAGCACGGGGTCGACCGTGCCGGGCAGCGTCGCCAAGAAGGCGCCCACGGCGGCCGGGCCGGTCGCGTCGAAGGCGGCCGTGCGCGCGCCAGCGTCCCATTCGAGCTTCCCCGGGGTCGGGGCCGGTGAGCACGACGTCGGCGCCTTCGTCCGGGACCGACCGTGCGCGGTCTCGAAGCCGATCCCGGCACCGCCGCCGACCAGCACGACCGTCTGCCTCACGCCGGCCTCCCCCGCAGGCGCCAGGGCCACCGGAGCAGCGAAGGGGTAGCGCGGCGGCGCCCCGCTCAGTCCTCGAGCCCGGCGTGCTCGAGGTCAAGCAGGCGCTGGATGCGGCGGCGGGTGCCGTCGGTGATTTCGCCCGCCTCGAACAGGCGGGTCAGCTCGGCCGCCTCGACGGCGATCAGCTCGCGCCGCAGCGTGCGGTAGTCGAGGCCGCGGGCCGGGTCGCCGCGGTCGTCCTCGTCCTGCACGCGGTCCAGGCGTGCCTGCCAGCCGGCGCGCAGCTGGTCGACGGCGAAGGGCGCGACGGACTCCGTCTCGGCCAGCTGGTCGAGGTGGTTCAGCCCGGCCTCCGCGAGCTTGCGCCGCGCGGCCGCGTACTCGGTGCGAAGGGTGGCCGGGTCGAGTGCGATCCCGGTCCGCCGCACCAGCGGGGCCAGCGTGAAGCCCTGGACCACCAGCGTCAGCACGATCACCGCGGTGGTCAGCAGCAGCACCAGGTCGCGCGCGGGCAGCGCCGAACCGTCCAAAGTAGACACCGGCAGCGACAGCGCCGCCGCCAGCGGCACGACCCCGCGGGCTCCCGCCCACGAGATCACCGCCGGCGCCTGCCAGGAGAGCCGGCCGTCCGTGCGCCGCTGCCGCAGCGCCGAGAGCACGAACACGAGCAGGAGCCGCGCGACGACGAGCGTCGCCGCGATGGCCAGCGCCTGCAGCAGCCACCACGCGCCGCCGGCCGCCACCCGCCGCACGAGCGTGGGCAGCTGCAGCCCGATCAGCCCGAACACGACGCTCTCCAGCAGGAACACCACCGTCTGGTAGACCGCGCCGACCTGCAGCCGAATCCGCGCGGTCGTCAGCCGCTCGGCCTGGGTTCCGAGGATCACGCTCGCGACCACGACCGCCGTCACGCCCGACCCGCCGATCGACTCCGCGACGACGTACCCCGCGTACGGCGTGACCAGGGAGATCACCGTCTCCAGCACCGGGTCTTCGGTGCGCCGGCGGATCAGGAACGCGCCGAGCGCCGTCACGACGCCGACCGCGAGGCCACCGCCCGCGAGGATCCCGAACTCCCCCAGCGTCCGGCCCCAGGACGCGGCGCCGCCGGCGACGGCCAGGAACAGCGCCACCCGGAACAGCAGCAGGCTGGTGGCGTCGTTGAACAGGCTTTCCGCCTGGATCAGCGCCTGGATCCGCGGCGGCAGCGCGAGCCGCCGCGCCAGCGCCGTCACCGCGACCGGGTCGGTGCTGGCCAGCACCGCGCCGAGCACGAACGCCATCCCGACCGGCAGCGGCGTCACCGCGACCGCGATCCCGACCACCGCCGCGGCCGAGACCAGGACCAGCCCGACGGACAGGACCGCGACCGGGCGCCCGACCGCGCGCAGATCCCGCCACGGCAGCTCCTCCCCCGCGGCGAACAGCAGCGGCGGCAGCACGACCAGGCTGATCACGTCCGGCGTCACCTGCACCGACGGCACCCCCGGCAGCAGCCCCACGACCACGCCGACGACCACCAGCAACGACGGCGCCGGGATACGCAGCCGCCGGGCGAAGGTAGCCACCACGGTCGCCACGACCACCAGGAACAACACGGTTTCGACCCCGCGCATCAGGCGGTCCTCTCCCTCCCCCGGATGCCGGCCGGGCTACCCGGCACGCGCACCCGGAAACCGTGCCGGGCCGACGTGCCGGCACGTCCCCGAGAGCCTACCCGTGTCCACTTCGGACGAACGGGCCGCGCGCGACCGCGGCCGGTCATCGCCCGCTCAGCCGGCGCAGGAGGAGGGTGCCGGCCTGGAGCGTGAGGACCAGACCGCCACGCCCAGGACGCCGGGGCGCCGGAACGCGCGTCCACGGCCCAGTACGGTGGCAACACGCGCAGTAGCCGGGTGGCGGGGGCGGGCGGCCACCACATCGCCGGGGCGATCGCGGCCGGGGACATCGGCGCGGTGCCCAGGGCTGCCCGCAGCAGGTCCGCCGCCCCGTCGTCGGCACCAGCAGAAAGAGCGGGTGGCCCGGCGATACCGGCCACCCGCGCCTGGGCGAGCTTCACGCATTCGACGACCGTATGCAGGTGCTCGGGCGCCGTGGTCCATCGCCGCCAGGTCGAAGCCCGCGAGCAGGCCCAGCGCTGCAGGAAGACCGGGCCCTGCGACCACGAGGGCGCCTTGTGCGCGGTGTTGCCGCGGTGACCGCGGACTCGATGAGCAGGCCGGCGTTACGGCGGCCGGTGGAGTCGAGCGGCTCGGCCGCGGCGAGGAACTTCGTCGATCGCTTCGTCGATCAGCTACGCGCTCGAGTCGGGGATCCGTGCGTGCGTCGAGCCGGGCGGGCTGAGACGGCCTCCCCGACCCTTGCGGGGGGTGGGGCCGGGGAGGCCGAGCCGGGGGTCAGCCGCGGGTCTGCGGCCCGATCATGGAGTTCGCGTCGATGGGGTGCGGGATGGCACCGAGTTGCAGCAGCAGGTCCGGCACCCGTTGCAGCCGCCGCGAGTCGAGGAGCGAGCCGTAGCCGGGCAACGTGAGCAGCTTGGCCGTGTCCTCGTCGATCTTGGCGAACCGGACCAGCAGCGGCTCGATGCTCGCGCGGTCGTTCGTGGCTTCGTGGGTGGCCTTCTGCATCGCGCGCTGGAACGCGGCCAGCGTCTTCGGGTTGTCCTGCACCCACTTGCGCGTCGCGCCGTAGCCGGTCAGCGGGAAGTCCTGGCTCGCCCCGGTGTTGATGTCGATCACCGGGATCGCGCCCGCGGTCTTGGCGGCCTGCGTGATGTACGGCTCCGGCAGGTACGCGGCGTCGGCCTGGCCCTGCTGCAGCGCCGCCGCGATGTCCGGCAGCGGGATCAGCACCCATTTCACCTTGCTGAAATCCACGCCGTGGTCCTGCATCACCGAGCGGGTGAGCAGATCCGACGCGGTGTTCTTGGCCGTGATGGCGATCTTCTTGCCCGCCAGGTCGAAGATTGTCTTCACCGGCGAATTCGGCACCGTGACGATCGCATTGGTTTTCGGGTTGACCGAGGTCGCGTCGGCGACCAGCTGCATGTCGGCGACGCCGGAGCTCTTCGCGATGAAGAACGGCGGGTAGGTCGAGAACGCGATGTCGGCCTCCCCCGAGATCGACTTCGCCAGCGAGGCCTGGCCGCTCGCGGCGACGACGGTGTCGACGTCGAGGCCCTCGGCCTTGAAGTAGCCGCCGTCCTGGGCCAGCCAGAACGGCCCGAGGTCCGTGGTGGGCAGGATCGAGACCTTCAGCACCGGCTTCTCCAAGCCGCTGCCGGCCGCCGCGGCGGTCAGCTGGTTCGACCCGAGCGCGCCGCACCCGGTGACGGCCATGACCGCCGCGAGGGCGAGCGCGACGCGGCCTTTGCTCCTGGCGAATTTCGACAAGGTCTGCTCCCTGGAGGAGAGGACAATTGATCAACCGAATCCAGCGGGGGTACGTGACTCATTCCCCGGAGTCAGGCAGGCGACTGTAGGCATCCGGACACCGGCTGGCAATGCAGGAAGGCGCCACGAAACCTGGATTTCACCAAAAAGACAGCGAGAATACTTGATCGACAATTTTAATCGGCGACCGATGACCTTCGGATTCCACGATTATGCGCGATCGAAAGCGAGAAAGCCACCGTTTTCCCGGGGAGCCGCCGACGATTCTCCGTATCGTCGCCGGGACCGGCGGACAACCTGCTCGCGATCCCCGCCCGCCGCGCCACGCCACGCTTCGGCACGAGATGAGCGAGCCGTGACCTGCCCGCACGGGAGGGCCGGCTTCCCCGGACGTCGCCACCAGCTGACGGCGACTGTCCACTTCGGACCGCCGAGTCCGGCGTTCACCAGGGCTGACGCGGGTCCGCGAATACCGGACCGGCAGTGCGCACGAACGAAAAGTCCCGGTTGCGGCATTCAGGTGAGGCCTGTAACCGCTCCGCGCGGTTCGGCGAGTCCTCAGTAACCGGTGCGTCGGTGCGCCGGCAGGCACGCCCGGGAGGTGTCATGGTCGTCGTCGGCACGTGGAACCTGGAAAACCTGTTCCGCCCGGGCGGCGACGGACCGCCGGACCAGGCGGCCTACGACGCCAAGCTGGCCGCCCTGCGCGACACCGTCACGGCCATCGCCCCGGACGTGCTGGCCGTGCAGGAGGTCGGCGACCCCGCCGCGCTCGACGACCTGGCCGCCCGGCTCGGCGGGCCGTGGCACACCGCGCTGTCGCAGCACCCCGACGTGCGCGGGATCCGCGTCGGCTTCCTCTCCCGCCTGCCGCTGACCGTGGTCGCCGACGCCACGACCCTGCCGGCGAAGCTCGCGCCGATCCAGGTCGCGGACCCGCCCGCCGCGCTGAGCGACCAGCTCGGCCGCGGCGCGCTGGCCGTCGAGGTCGAGCCCGCCCCCGGAGTCAGGCTCACCTTGATCACCGTCCACCTGAAATCGAAGCTGCTGTCCTACCCGGGCGGCCGGTTCAGCCCCCGCAACGAAAGCGAACGCGCGCGCTACGGCGCCTACGCCCTCTACCGCCGCGCCGCCGAAGCCACCGCCGTCCGGGAACTCGCGACCAGCTGCCTCGAGGCCGGTGCCGACGAGCGAGTCGTCGTCCTCGGCGACCTCAACGACGAAGCCGCCGCGGCCACCACCCAGATCCTGGCGGGGCCGCCGGGTTCCGAACTCGACACCGCGGGCTTCGACCGCAGCGACGCCGGGGACCGCCGGCGCCTGTGGAACCTCGCCGCGCGGATCCCCGCCGGCGAGCGCTATTCCCGCGTCAGCAACGGCCGGCGTGAGCTCATCGACCACATCCTCGTGAGCCACGCCCTGCTCGCGCCGCTGCCCGACGTCCACATCCCGCACGAGCAGGACCTGCCGTCGGTCACCGGCAACCCGGCCACTCACGTCGGCAAGCCCGGCTCCGACCACGCACCGGTCGTCGCGTCCTTCCCCCTCGCGGGATGACGGCGGGACCGCGCTAGTGCACGTGCGACTGCCAGTCGGCCGGCACCCGGCCTTCCGGGCCCGGCACCGGCTGCGCGACCGGCCGGTGCTCGGGGGGCGCCAGAGCCGGGCCGTCGTAGGCCTCGCCCGTCTCGAAGCTGTAGAACCAGTCCTCGCCCGGCTCGAAGCTGCGGATCAGCGGGTGCCCACTCGCCTTGTAGTGCGCCGTCGCGTGCTGGGCCGGCGAGCTGTCACAGCAGCCGATGTGGCCGCACTGGGCGCAGCGGCGCAGGTGCACCCACCAGCCGTCCACGGCCAGGCACTCCGCGCAGCCCGTACCACTGGGCGGCGCGGTGACGTCGATTCCCTCGATTTCGGCCATGCCGACAGTCTGCCCCGAACACCGGGCGCACGCACCAACGCCGGGGGATCGTGCGCGTCACGGGCCGCCGACCGGGTTGACCCGAAAGCGTGACGTTCGCGGAAGAGAGCCGTCAGACCCTGGTCACGCCGAAGCCGACAGCACAGACTGACCCCAAGTCGCCTGACGGCGACCCAGGTTCGCGGCCGGTTCAGACCAGAGCCCACCGTGGACCGCCCTCCCCCGGCCGTCAGTGGAATTCGGGCAGGACGTGCTCCTGCCAGCCGCGGAAGAAACCCTCGTGGTCGGTGCCGATCTGCTGCACGTAGATCTCGTCCACCCCGGCGTCGACGTACTGGCGGACGCGTTCCGCGTGGGCCTTCGGGTCGTCGCCGCAGACGATCGCCTCCCCGACGTCTTCGCGGGGGACGAACGACGTCGCGGCTTCGAAGTCCTCCGGCCGCGGCAGGATCTGGGCCAGCTGCCCGGGCAGGACGTCGTTGGCCCACAGCCGGTGCGCCCGGTCCAGCGCGGCTTCGGCGTCGGCGTCCCAGCAGACCTTCATCCCGGCCTGCACCGGCTTGTCCCCGCCGCCGGCTTCGCGGAAGGCCCGGACCAGGTCGGCGTCCGGCACGACCGTGCAGTACCCGTCGCCGATCCGCCCGGCGAGCTTCGTGGCCTGGGGCCCGAACCCGGACACGTAGATCGGCACCGGCTCGTCCGGCACGGTGTAGATCCGCGCGTCCTGCACTTCGTAGTGCGTCCCGTGGTGGCTCACCGCTTCGCCGCGCGCCCCGGCCGCGTGGAGCTTGCGGATGACGTCGACGGCCTCCTCCAGCATCTCCAGCCGCTGCCCGGCCGAGGGCCACGCGCCGCCGAGGATGTGCTCGTTCAGCGCCTCCCCCGAGCCCACGCCCAGCACGAACCGGCCGTCCAGCTGGACCGCGGCGGTGGCGGCGGCCTGGGCGAGCACGGCCGGGTGGATCCGCACGGTCGGGCAGGTGACCGCGGTCGTGACCGGCAGCGAAACGGCCTCCGACAGGGCGCCGATCACCGACCAGACGAACGGGCTCTGGCCCTGGGCGTCGTTCCAGGGGTGGAAGTGGTCCGAGATCCACAGCCGCCGGAATCCCGCGCGCTCGGCCGCGCGGGCTTGGGCGACGAGCTCACGGGGACCGTACTGCTCGCAGGAAAGGAAGTAGCCGATGGACGTCATGCCGGCCGGATACCCCGCCCACCCGGCCGGCACACCACCGCACCGGTGAAGCGGGCAGCGCACCGGACGAATGCCCCATCGGCGGCGTGATCGCCGTGCTCACCCTGCGCTCGGCGGGTGGCGCCGTTAGCTTCGGTTCCGTGCTCAGATTCGCTGCGGTGGCGGTGCTGTCGCTGCTCTCGCTCGGCGTCGCCGCGCTCGCCCTGTTCGCCGGCCCGTGGTGGTGGCTGCTCGCCGTGCCGCTGCTCCTGCTCGCCGGCGTGGGGTGCTGGGATCTCGCCCAGCGCAAGCACTCGGTCCTGCGGAACTACCCGATCCTCGGGCACCTGCGGTTCCTGCTCGAAGCGCTGCGCCCCGAGCTGCAGCAGTACTTCGTCGAGCGCAACTTCGACGGCCGCCCGTACGACCGGGACGTCCGCAGCATCGTCTACGAACGCGCCAAGGGCACCGACGCCGAAGAGCCGTTCGGGACCGAACGCGACGTCTACGCCGACGGGTACGAGTCCCTCGTGCACTCGATGGCCCCGGTGGCGCCGCCCGACGATCCGCCGAAGGTCCGGATCGGCGGTCCCGACTGCACGAAGCCCTACGACATGGCGGTGCTCAACGTGTCGGCGATGAGTTTCGGCTCCCTGTCCGCGAACGCGATCCTGGCCCTCAACAAGGGCGCCGCGCTCGGCGGGTTCGCCCACGACACCGGCGAAGGCGGGCTGTCGGAGTACCACCTGCGGCACGGCGGCGACCTCGTCTGGGAAATCGGCACCGGCTACTTCGGCTGCCGGACCTCCGACGGCGATTTCGACAAGGCCGAATTCGCCGACAAAGCCGCCCACGACGCCGTGAAGTGCGTGTCGCTGAAGCTGTCCCAGGGCGCGAAACCCGGCATCGGCGGCGTGCTGCCCGGTGGCAAGGTGAACGCGGAGATCGCCCGCGTCCGCGATGTCCCCCAGGGCAAGAGCGTCATCTCCCCGCCCTACCACCGGGTGTTCTCCACACCGCGGGAGCTGGTCCGGTTCATCGCCTCGATGCGCGAACTGGCCGGCGGCAAGCCGACCGGGTTCAAGCTCTGCCTCGGGTCGCGACGCCAGTTCCTCGCCGTCTGCAAGGCCATGCTCGCCGAGGGCGTCACGCCGGACTTCATCATCGTCGACGGCGCCGAAGGCGGGACCGGCGCCGCGCCGCTGGAGTTCGCCGACCACATCGGGACCCCGCTGACCGAAGGTCTCATCACCGTCCACAACGCACTGACCGGCACGGGCCTGCGCGACCGGATCAAGCTCGGCGCCAGCGGCAAGGTCGCCACCGGCGCGGACATCGTCAAGCGCCTCCTGCAGGGCGCCGACTACACCAACGCGGCGCGGGCGATGATGTTCGCCGTCGGCTGCATCCAGGCCCAGCGCTGCCACACCAACCACTGCCCGGTCGGCGTCACCACCCAGGACGCCCGCCGCGCCCGCGCGCTGGACGTCGAAGACAAGTCTCTGCGCGTGGCACGGTTCCAGCGCTCCACGGTGACCGGCGCGCAGCAGATCATGGCGTCGATGGGCGTCCGGTTCCCCGCCGAGCTGCGACCGCACATGCTCCGCCGCCGCATCGATCCCCACCAAGTGCTGTCCTACGCGGAGCTCTACGACTGGGTCGCGCCGGGGCAGCTGCTGTCCGAACCCCCGCAGGACTGGGCGGACGACTGGACCGCGGCCGATCCCGACCGCTTCACCGTCTGATCGGCGGGAGCTGCCGCGACCGTCCGTGCGCAGTCTCGTCAACGGGACGTTCGCGACGCCGTCGCCGTCTATGCTCGCCGGGTGGCGATCGACTCCCCCGTTCTGAAGACCCGCTGGGCCGCGCCCCGGGACTGGATCCCGCGGTGGTCGGCGACCGCCGCCCTGCGCGCCGTCCGCGCCACCCTCGTGGTCCCCGTCCTCTTCGCGTTCAGCATCACGGTGATCGGCGACCTGCAGGTGGCGACGTTCGCGGCCTTCGGCGGGTTCGCCACGTTGGTCATGGCGTCGTTCGGCGGCGATCGGCGGGACAAGCTGCGAGCCCACTTCGGACTCGCTGTCGCGGGCAGCGTCCTGCTGGTCGTCGGCACCGCCGCCAGCGCGTCGCTGCCGCTGGCCGCGGTCGTGACGCTCGTCGTGACCTTCCTGGTGCTCTTCGGCGGAGTCGCGGGACCGAACGCGGCCGCCGGGGGCACCGCCGCGCTGCTCGCCTACGTCCTCCCGGCCGCCTCCCCCGGCACGATGAGCATGGTGCCCGCCCGCCTCGGCGGCTGGTGGCTGGCCTCGGTGGTCGGCACCGCGGCCGTCCTGCTGCTGTCGCCCCGGTCCCCCGCCACGGCCCTGCGGGACGCGGCGTCGCGGGCGGCCGGCGCGCTGGCCGACCACCTCGACGCGGCCCTGCGCGGCGACGCGGACGTGCACACGGCGCACGAGGCGGCGGTCGAAGCCAAGCACCACCTGATCGACGAGTTCACCGCGACGCCCTACCGCCCCACCGGCCTGGCCGCCGAGGACCAGGCCCTCGACACCCTGGTGGGCCTGCTCGAATGGTGTGCTTCGGTCATCGCCGACACCACGCACGAGTACCCGGACCTGAGCGGGGCACCCGAGGTCGAACGGGAGCTGCTCGCCGAGACCGGCGCCGGCCTGCGCGAGGTTTCCCGGCTGATGGCCGGTCAGCCCGGCTCCTTCGAGGCCGACGAGCTGGACCGCCGGATCCAGGCGAGCGTGGAACGGCTGCGCGCGCTGGGATCCGGCGATCCCGGCTACGTCGACGCGGTGCACCTTTCGTTCCACGCCCGCACCGGCGCGTTCGCCGTCCGGGAGGCGGTGACCGAAGCACGCGCCGCGGTGCCCGGCGGCCGGAGAACGCGCTTTCCCGGCCGGCTCTCCATGGCCTCGCTGGCCCGGGTCGCCTCGCCGCACACGAGCCTGCGGTCGGTGTGGTTCGTCAACAGCCTCCGCGGCGCGGTGGCACTGACGGCGGCGGTCGTCGTCGCCGGGGCGAGCGGCGTCGAGCACGGGTTCTGGGTGGTGCTCGGCACGTTGTCCGTCCTGCGCGGCAACGCGGCGGCGACCGGGTCGACCGCGCTGCGGGCGCTGCTCGGCACCGCGCTCGGCGTCGTCGTCGGTGCGGTGCTGCTGCTGGTCATCGGCACCAGCGCGCCCGCGCTGTGGATCGCCCTCCCGATCGCGGTGCTGGTCGCCGGCTACGCGCCGGGCGCGCTGCCCTTCACCGCCGGCCAGGCGGCCTTCACCGTGACGGTCTCGGTGCTGTTCAACCTGCTCGCGCCGGCCGGCTGGCAGATCGGTGTCGTGCGGATCGAGGACGTCGCGATCGGCTGCGCGGTCTGCCTGGTGGTGGGCGCGCTGTTCTGGCCCCGCGGCGCCCGGGCCGTGGTCGCCGACGACCTCGCCGACGCGTTCCGCGCCGGCGGCGCGTACCTGGCCGCCGCCGCGAACTGGGCGCTCGGCCTCCGCCACGACCCACCCGCGTCCGCCGCGGCGACCGCCGCCGGGGCACGCCTCGACGACGCACTCCGCGGGTTCCTCAGCGAGCAGGGCACCAAGCACGTCCCCAAGCCCGACCTGTGGCGGCTGGTCATGGGGACCGTCCGCTCCCGGCTGACCGCGCACTCACTGGCCGGGCTCCCGAACCCCCACGTCGAGCCGGACCCGTTCCGCCGGCTCCTCGGCGACCAAGCGGGCCAGCTCGCCGCCTGGTACGACCACCTGGCATCCCGCCTGGACCGCACCGACCACGGCGACGTCCCCATACTCGCCCCGCCCGCCTTCCCCGATCTCCTGGCGCAGCCGGGCGCCTCGGTCCGCGACCTCGCCTGCGCGCTCTGGGTCCACGAGCACATCAAGCACATCTCGGCCCGGCTCGCCGAACTCGTCGAACCGGCAAGCGTGGTGGCGGCCCAGCGGCACCGCCCTTGGTGGCGGTGAACACGCGCCCGCGCGCCGACACCGCACCCAGCCGTCGCCGCCCAGCCGACTGACCTCGCGGGCGAACCCAACGAACAGCTCGACCGTGCCGATCCGCTGTCGTGCCCCCAGGCGGCCGTTCGCCGCGGTCCGGGCTCGGTGCCAGGCCTGGTCCGGCGGCGTTGCGCATCCTGTCGCTTTGTTCTATAACTCGTATAGCTAGAGCGGAGGTGGCGGCGTGATCCTGAACGTCGACCCCGCCGGTGACGTGCCGATCTACCAGCAGCTGCGGGACCAGATCGTGGAAGCCATCGCCGGCGGCGTGCTGACCGAGAGCAGCCCGCTGCCCGCCACCAGGACGCTCGCCGCCGATTTCGGGATCAACTTCCACACCGTCAACAAGGCCTACGACCTGCTGCGGCGCCAAGGCCTGATCCGGCTCAACCGCAAGACCGGCGCGGTCGTGGTCGCCACGCCCGCGGACTCGGCGTTCCGCGCGGAATGGACCGCGCGGGCTCGGACGCTGCTGGCCGAGGCCGTCGCCCGGGGATGGCCGGCCGACGAGGTGCTCGCGACCTGCCAGTCGGTGCTCGATTCGTTCGGTTCCCCGCAACGGGAGGAGACGCCATGATCGTCGCCGTCGTCGTGAGCGCCGCGTTGGCGGCACTGGTGCTCGTGCTCGCCATGGTGCTGCCCGCGATCACCAGCCCGACCGTGCCGTTCGGGGTCCGGGTCCCGGCCGGGCACGTCCACGACCCAGCGGTGACCAGGCAGACCCGCCTCTACCGGCGGCGCGTGCTCGCCGGCGGGATCACCGCCGCCGGGGTGTGCGTCGCGCTGTTCGGCGTGACCGGCGAAACCGTGCTGCTGTCGGTGCTGCTGCTGCTCGGCATCTGGTACGGCTGTTTCTTCCTGGCCAACCACGAGATCCGGGCCGCCAAGGCCGCCGGCGGCTGGTACGAGGGCCTGCGGCAGCGGATCGCGGTGGACACCGGGCTGCGGACCGACCCGCCGCGGTTCCCCTGGCTCTGGCTGACACCGGCGCTGGTGATCACGGTCGCCACGGTGGTCGTCGGGGTGATCCGGTACCCGTCGATGCCGGCCGTGCTCGCCGTGCACTACGGCGCGAACGGCTCGCCCGACCGGCGGGCCGCCAAGTCGGTCGGCACCGCGTTTTCGCTGGTGTTCGTGCAGATCGGCATGACCGCGCTGCTCGGGGCGATCGCCGCGGCGATCGTCCACCGCAGCCGGCCCGACATCGACCCGGCGCACCCGCACAGCTCCGCGCGCTGGCACCGCCGGTACATGGCCCTGGCGGCCAAGACGCTCCTCGGGCTCGTCGCGATGATCGACCTCGGGATGCTCGGCTCGTCCCTGCTGATGTGGACGGGCACGGTCACCTCGTGGGCCCCGCTGGTGGTCGTGCTCCCGATCCTGGCCGCCGTGGTGGTCGCGATCGTGGTCCTCGCGAGGAACAACCGGGTCCGCGACGAAGAGGAACCGGACACGGGCCTGACCCACCGCGACGACGACAAGCACTGGCGCGGCGGCCTGTTCTACGTCAACCGCGACGACCACGCCCTGATGGTCCCCCGCCGCTTCGGCGTGGGCTGGACCCTCAACTTCGGCAACCCCCGGGCGGCGATGCTGCTGGCCGCCGTCGTCGCCCTGATCGGCTTGGTGATCACTCTCCGCTTCACCGGCTGAGTGGCTGCGAACGGAGTCGGAACGCCGCACCGACGTCTCCGTGCCCGCCCACGCCTGACCGTCATCCGCGCAGGGCGGGTCCGATCCAGCGGCGGACGAGCGCCCGGATCCCGTCGTCGGTCAGCGGCGGTGTCGAGGGGTACTGCAGGTACGACAGGAACAGGCGCATGAGGACTTCGGCCAGCCCCTCGAAGTCCGCATCGGTGGTGACGCCGACGGCCGCCCAGTCGACCGGGACGTTGCGGAGAATCCTTGCGCCGTAAGAGAAAGCCAGCGGCGAGATCACCCCGACCGTGAAGAAGTCGGCTTCGCCCGCCTGCAGGAGCAGACCCAGGTGCGGCTCGCCGGGCAGCGTCCGGACCGCGAACACCACCGATTCCACGGCGACCTCGACCGCGGTGCCGAACGCCGCCAGGTGACGTTCCATGCGCCCGGCGAACTCCTCGACCCCGGCCAGGGCGACCGCGCGCAGGATGTCGTTCAGGCTCGGGAAGTAGCGGTAGACGGTCTGCCGCGTCACCCCGGCTTCGGCGGCGACGTCGGACAGGCTCGTCTTGGCGAGACCGGCCCGGTCGAGGCACGCCGTCGCCGCGTCGACGATCCGGCGGCGTGCCTCGTCTTCCGTGCCGGGCGGGTTGCCCTGCCAGCCGTGGTGCCCCATGCGCCCCATCTTCCCCGACCCGGCGGGCTCAGCCGGGGGCAGGTACCCGGGCCTTCCGGTACAGCGCGACGAGCACCAGACCGGCCGCGGCGAAGCACGCGAGCGCGTAAGGCACGCTCCCGGCCGGGCCACCGTCGTCCGCGGCGAGCCAGAACACCGCCAGCCCACCCAGGTAGACAGCGGGATAGACGCGCACGAAGGCGGACTGCGGCGGGCGCTCCGCGCGGTTCGTGCCGAGGATCCACCCACCGGCCAGCCAGACGAGCGCCAGCTCGACGCCGAGGACCCAGGCCTGCGCCGTGGAGTTCCCGTCGAAGAGGCTCGACGGGATGCCCGCGATCGCCATCGTCGGCGGGGTGAGGACGCCGGCCACCACGGTCCGCAGCGCCGGCGACGGGCCACGCCGGGAGCCGCCCGCGAGCCGCACCACCAGGTAGGTCAGCGCGCCGAACGAGACGGACGCGAACAGCAGCATGCTGGTCATCGGCACCGACGCCAGCGCCGGGTGATTCACGATGCGGTTGCCCGGGTTCCACGCCCACCACTTCAGCCGCGGGCCGAGCTGGTCGAAGACCTCGTAGAACACCTGGCACACGAAGGCGACGGCCACCGAACCCGCGAGTGGGCCCCGACCGCGGAACCCGCCCAACGACCGCACGAGCTCATAGGCGAGCTGGCTGAACGCCGGGTAGAACGCGACGATGTACAGCGGCAGCCGGTCGGCCATGAACTGCACGGTGAACCGGTTGTGGGCGAAGATGAAGCCGTACAGGCGATCGAGGCCGAACCACTCCGGGAAGTACAGCGGCGGCTCGGTGACGAAGAGGTAGACCAGCGAAGCCCACCACAGCGCCAGGTTGACCGGATCGCCCGCGCGGTAGCGGCGAACGGCGTGCACCAGCGCGAAGACGGCGCCGCCGACGACGAGCAGTTCGAGCAGCGGCATCGTCCAGTGCGCGAGTGTCCAGGGGAAGCGGACGGAGACGACCGGGGCGACGTCGTGGCAGTCGAAGCCGAGCCCGCGGGTGACGGCGTCGGCGTCCGGCCCGCACGCCACGCTCATCGCGCGGTCGCCGTCGAATAGTCCGTGGCGGGCGGTTCCGCCTGGGCGTCGAAGTCGAACGGCACCCGGTGCCGGCCCAGTGCCGCGCGGACGCGGTAGCGCACCAGCCCGGCGATGACGCGCGGGTTGCGCAGCATGTCCCCCAGCGACTCGTCGAGGTTGAACACCTTGGCGAAGTGCTCGTCGACGACGTCGTCCTCGCGCGCGGCCCCGACGACGAGGCTGAACGCGGGCGCGGAGACGGCCGCGAGGATCCGGCGTTTCCACTCGCGCGGTTTCTCGGTGCCCTCCGCGCATTCGTAGCCCTGGTCGCGGGCCATCGCCAGGCGCCAGGGGACGTTGAGCAGCTTGCGTTGCGCCTTCAGGAAGTTCGCGGCGAACTGCGTACCGAGCCGTTCCGCGCGGGCGAGGTGGTCGCGTAGCAGCAGAGCCGATCCCGCCGCGGAGCTGATGCCCTGGGCGTAGAACGGGTTGAACGCGCAGATCGAGTCGCCGACGAACACCAGCCCCTTCGGCGGGGTGCGCAGGCGGTCGTACCGGCGCCACTTGTTGCCGGTCGAGCGGGTCAGGTGGACTTCCGAGGTGGGCTCGCACCGGTCCATCGCGGCGGCGAACATCGGCGTCCGCACCCGGCGGGCCGTCTCGACGAACGCGTCGGTCGTGCGCGGCATGTCCAGGCCCCACGAGCCCATGCAGGCGATGACGCGGTTGCCCTCGACGGGGAAGAAGTTGACCAGGTACTCGTGTTCGGCGGGGTGCTCGCCCTTGTCCGGCGTCGGCATGATCACCAGGTGGCGCCACCACCAGGTCGCGGGCCGCGGCGCGGGCAGGTCGTACCAGCGCGAGGTGTAGGTGACCTTGGCGTCGAGCGTCCGCACCTCGGGCTCGGGCCAGCCGGCCGCGACCAGCCAGGCGCTGACGGAGGAGCCACGGCCCAGTGCGTCCACGACGAAGTCGGCGTCGAGGTGCCCGCCGTCGGTGCCGACACCGGTGATCCCGCCGTCGCGCGTGGTCAGGCCGGTCACCGTCACCCCTTCGCGGATGACGACGTTCGGCAGCTCGCGCACCTTGTCGCGCAGCACGCGCTCGATGAGGATCCGCGAGCTGTAGACCATGGTCATCGCGCTGCGCTTGCGGGCCGACCAGCCTTCGCCGTCGAGGTAGGCCGCGTCCATCGACGGCATCAGGTGCAGGCCCCCGGCGGCGATGAGGTCGGCTTCGAAGCCGGCGAACAGTTCCCCGATCGCGCGTCGCCCGGAGTTGAGGAGGAAGTGCGGGTGCTTGCTCTGCGGCACGCCGCGGCGGTGCTCGGCCTCGGCGGGCAGCTCGTCGCGCTCCAGCACGAGGACCTCGTCGAAGTACGGGGCGAGCGCGCCGGCGGAGCACAGCCCGGCGGCGCTGCCACCCAGGACGACGGCGGTCTTGCCGAGCCGCATGCGGACCAACTCCCCACGTCGAATCATACAAAGTGACGACGAATGTATGAATGAGGGAGCGGGGGTGTCAAGGCTCCGTTCGCGCTGTGGTCAGTGCTCGGCCCGGCGGCGGTGGGCGAACCGCCGCACGACCCACCGCGTGGTCGACACCGGCAGTTCGGTCCTGCGCCCGGGTCGGGCGCCCAGGTCGGGCGCTCAGCGAGCCGAGCCGTGCGAGCCGCGGATCCGCAGCCCGTCCGACTCGATGATCAGCTCCGTCGGGCAGTCGTTGACCCCGACGCCGGCGAACCGGATCGGCTCGCGGCCGGCGCCCACCAGCGTCGTGGTGCCGTTCTTCTCCTCGAGCCGCACCGTCCGGGGACCCGAACGCGTGTCGAACACGTGCAGGCTGCCGAAAGCCGCGTCGAGGTCCGGCCAGGCCGCCTCGCGCGGGCCGTCCAGGACGACGGACGGCAGCGGTTGCGGCTCGCCGTCGAGGAGGACCTCCATCCGGCCGGACTCGCCGGTGTCGATCCGCAGGCCGGTCTGTTCTTCGCTGTCGAGCGTGAGTTCGACGTACCCGCCGCGCGGCGCCGTCTCGCGGATTTCGAGTTCCCCGCCGGGCCGCACCAGGAACTCGGCCGGGTAGCGGGCCACGACCGCCAGCAGCGGGTGGCGCAGGCCGTTGACGATGCGGATCGACTTCACCCGCTGCACTAGTGATTCGGTCAACGGTCAAACCCTTCGGAGTGGCTGAGATCGGCCGATCGTACCTCCGCTGGTCACGTCTTCGGCGCAACCCTAGGGGTTTGTAGGGGAAGGTCGTGCCCGTCGTTCACCGGATCGAGATTCTTCCGCCAGACGCGCGAGGAAGCCGGCACAGCCTCGACGAACTGCGCGCCACCGAGGTCACCGCATGCGTTCCCTGACGCAGGCGCATCAGCGGCGTCGCGTCACCCGCGGCTGCGGCGTCCGGACGGGTCGGGTGCCCACGTGCTCGCCCGGCCGCGCGGGTGCGGAGCGGGTTCGGCCGCATCGTCGGCGGGCGGCGCCGGGGTGTACACCGGCTGGCGGAACAGGTTCCCGTACCGGTCGTCCTGGGGAGCGGCGAACGCTCCGGACCGGGGTTCCTCGGCGACGGGGTGGCTGAACAGCGAACTGTCCATTGTGGAAGCAGTGATCAGGGGATCCTTTCGTGGACGCCAACGGATGCGGCGTGGGTGACTGGGGTCACGAGAACGTGCTCCGGGACCTCGGTGCCGGCCGCGGGCAAGGCGGGCAGTGCGGCGTACCGGTCACGGGTGGTGTTCGAGCCCGACGCCATGTCGGTGCTCCTGTCTCCGGCTTTCGACATCGGCCGGACCGGAGCCGAGGACGGCGCAGGTTCGACCACTTGCGCACGAAATGCTCTCGGGCACCACCCAGCGTACACGACGCCTTCGCGGAGTGTGTTAAGACTGGCATCTAGCAAAGGGGCCACCGTGCACCAGCTCAGTCTCGGCGTCATCGCGCGTTCACGGAAAGAGAACGAACGGCGGTTGCCGATCCACCCGCACCACCTCGACCGGATCGACGCCGACCTCCGGAAGACCATCTACCTCGAACACGGCTACGGCGAACCCTTCGGCGTGCCCGACGAGCACTTGAAAGGCGTCGTCGCGGGACTGCGCACGCGCGAGCAGCTCATCGCCGAGTGCGACGTCGTCCTGCTGGCCAAGCCGCTCCGCGAGGACGTCGCCGAGCTGCGGCCCGGCCAGGTGCTGTGGGGCTGGCCGCACTGCGTGCAGGACGTCGAGCTGACCCAGCTGGCCATCGACCGGCGGCTGACCGTCATCGCCTTCGAGGCGATGAACCACTGGCGGCGCGACGGCTCGTTCGGCCTGCACGTCTTCCACAAGAACAACGAGCTGGCCGGCTACTGCTCGGTGCTGCACGCCCTGCAGCTGATCGGCTCGACCGGCGACTACGGCCGCCGGCTGCGGGCCGTGGTGATCGGCTTCGGCGCGACGGCGCGCGGTTCGGTGACCGCGCTGAACGCGCACGGGATCCACGACGTCGACGTCCTCACCGCGCGTGGTCTCAGCGCGGTCGGCTCGCCGATCCACTCCGCGACGATGGTGCACATCGACCACGACGCGAACAACCCGGGCGATCTGCGCCGCAGCCACGCGGTCACCGGCCACGGCCGGGTACCGCTGGCCGGGTTCCTCGCCGAGCACGACATCGTGGTCAACTGCGTGCTGCAGGACACCGCCGCCCCGCTGACCTTCCTCATCGAGGACGACCTCGCCGCCTTCGCCCCGGGGAGCCTCATCGTCGACGTCTCCTGCGACGAAGGCATGGGCTTCAGCTGGGCCCGGCCCACGACGTTCACCCGGCCGACCTTCCCGGTCGGCGACGGCGTCACCTACTACGCCGTCGATCACAGCCCCTCCTACCTGTGGAACTCGGCGACCTGGGAGATCAGCGAAGCCCTCCTGCCCCACCTGCGGCCGGTCCTTTCCGGACACTCCACATGGGACGGACACGAAACCGTCCGGCGCGCCGTGGAGATCCGGGACGGCACGATCCGCAACCCGGCGATCCTGTCCTTCCAGCACCGCGCACCGGAATACCCGCACCGGCGCCGCTGACCGCCGAGCGGCCCGTGGGGCGCGGCCTCGGCGGCCGGGGAAGCGCCGGGACGGGCGCATCCGGCGGCGGGCGGTGCTGCTGCCCGGGTGGCGCCCGGCCGGGTCACCGCCGCACGGCCTCGTCGAGAGCCACCGCGCCCAGCATGCCGGTGCCCGGGTGGCAGCCGACGTACTCGAAGTACTGCTCGTCGGCGGCAGCCACCGTCACCTCGTGGTAGAGGCGCAGCCGGGCCGCGGGGCCGAGCGCCGACAGGTACTTCATCGCCTGGCCGAAGATCGCCTTGTGGGTCGGGTGGTCCTTCGCCCACCGGTCGAGGTCGGCGAGGCCGCGCCACCAGCTCATGCCGAAGCTCTTGTCGAGGAAGCCGCCGTCGGCACCGATCAGCCGCAGGTACCGGTTGGCGTAGCAGCCGATCGCGCGCCCGTGATCGCGCAGGAAGTCCATGCCCGCACGCAGGACCGGCTCGACCTCCTCGAGGTACATCCGGCGTTCGTCGCCGTCGGTGCCGGTCCAGTCCTGGCCCGAGCGGATCAGGCACAGGTTGTGCTGCCCGCGCACCACCCGGCGCTCGCCGTCCTCGACGACGGGCGACGGACCGCCGGGATCGAGCGGATCGCGTTGACCGAGCGGAACGCGGTCACGCGCGCCGCCCCAGTACGCGTGCTCGCGCACCTCGCCGCTGAGGGTGTCCGCGAGGTGGGCGACGCCCTCGATGCGGTCGTTCGAGAAGAGCGTCTCGAACCGCGACGCCGACGGACGCACGACCTCGACGAAGAACCCGTTGCCGCGCAACCACATCGGCCGCGCCTCGGCGAACCAGCGCTCGTGCCGGGCGACATCGTCCCAGTAGGCGATGGTGACGACCGTGCGGAAGCCGGCCTCGTCGACGTACCCGGCGCGGTCGACGTGACCGGGCCCGTCCGCGTCCGCGCAGGCCGCGTCGAGGTCGGCCAGCGCGGTGCGGACGAACGCCGGTTCGTCGTCCGACGGGTACTGCACGCCGAAGTAGGCCATGGCCACCTGCGTCACCGAAGGCGCGAAGCGGGCCACAAAGGACGGATAGGGCGGCTGCCAGCCCGGCCGCGGCCCGGGCGCCGCGGTCCGGTCCGTCACCAGGTGCGGGGGGATCGCCGATTCCATGGTCACCGCCCCCTTCAGGCGATCGGTGCGAACTCGAGGGCCGCCGGCAGCTCCTCCGCGGGCATCTCGACGACCGCGGGCGCGGGGTTGCGGTTGACGAGCAGCCGCAGCACGTCCGGGCGGGCGTAGTGGCCGACGGGGTCCGCGGCCGACTTGGCGATCGCGATCAGCGCGGGATCGAGGTCGGCGTAGAGGATGCCTTCGTCCGTCTCCGCCAACGGCTCGGCCAGCGGCGAGCCTTCGGGGCCGTAGATGCGGGCGAAGCCGCCACCGGGCTGGAGCAGCTGCCGCTTGAGGTCGGTGTCGCAGAACAGCTCGAGCGCGGCCGGGCCGATCACGCCGCAGGGCGCGACGACGAACGTCCCGCCTTCGACCGCGTACATCAGGCTGGCCGCGGTGTTGACCTCCGGGCCCAGTGCCCGCGCGGCCCCGCGGTAGACCGAGAAGCTGGGCCACGCGGCGACGTGGATTTCCTCGCCCTGGCTGTACATCGCGTATTTGGTCAGCGGCTGGAGGTGCTCCCAGCAGTTCAGCGCGCCGAGCCGGCCGAGCGGGGTGTCGTGGACCTGCAGGTCGCTGCCGTCGCCTTCGCCGAACACCGCGCGCTCGACGTGGGTGGGCTTGAGCTTGCGGCGCACCGAGATCAGCTCCCCGGTGTCGGCGACGAACGCCTGCGCCATGTAGAGGCTGCCGCCGGCCCGTTCGCTGAACCCGAAGACGACGTGGATCCGGTGCTCGGCGGCGGCCCGGCGGATGCGGTCCAGCTCGGCGCCGTCGCGGGTCATCGAGTTCGCGGCGTACCGCGGGACGAACGCCATCCCGGCCGCGGGCGAGTCGAGCCAGATCCACCACGGGTAGCCGGGGAGGAAGGTCTCGGGAAACGCCACCAGGCGGGCACCACCCGCGGCGGCCGCACCGATCAGGCCGACGACCTTGTCGACACCGGCGGCCAGATCCAGCCAGGCCGACTCGGCCTGGACGGCCGCCACGCGCACGGTTTCCTGCATTGCCGGACTCCTTAGGGGAAGTGCTGGGGCTCCCACGATGCGCCCGGCACACGGCGTCCGGCTGACCGATCGTGCCGCGGTGACTTACCCGCCGTGCCACGTGCGGCGGTGCTCGCCCGCGACCGACGACGACGCCACCACCCGCCGCAGTCCTCCCGGCGACCGGCGACAACGCCACCTACTCCGCGGGCCGCCCGCGGCGGTACTCGCCCGGCGACCGGCCGGTGACCGCGCGGAAAGCGCGGTGGAACCCGGACTCGCTGTCGAACCCGCAGGCCGCCGCGACCGAGCCGATCGTCCGCTGGGGGTCGGCGACCAGGATCTCCCGGGCTCGCTCGATCCGCAGCCGCCGGAGCCGCGCGGCGATGCCCTCCTCGCCGGCGATCCGGTACAGCGTGCGGCGCGAGACGCGGCACGCGCGGGCGACCGTTTCCGCGTCCAGCCCGGGATCGGCGAGGTTGCGGCGCAGGAACGCGAGCACGCGCTCCCGAGCCATCGCTTCGGTGGCGTCCGGGCCGGGCCGGGCGTTCCCGGCGAACGACGCGGTCGCCGAGAGCAGGCCGAGCGCGTGCGGGAGCAGCACCGCGGACTGGCCGGGTGCGGTCCGCGCGACGTCGGCCAGCGAGGTGAAGAACGTCGACACCACGGCGCCCGGCGTGCCGCGGCCGCACGCCCGCGCGGTCAGCCGCCGGGTGTCGCGGACCAGCAGCTCCCGCTTCGGCACCTGGACGACGAGCTGGTGGAACGGGTCGTCGAAGTGCAGCGTGTAGGGCCGCGTGCTGTCGTAGAACGCCAGGTCACCGGGCGAAAGCAGGGCGGTCCGGCCGTCCTGCTCGACCCGGCCGCGGCCGCGCACCTGGATGCTCGCGAGCAGGTACTCCTCGTCCCCGCGCGCGACCAGCGACCGGGTGCGCCGCACGTGCTGGCTCCCGGCGACGACGGTGGACAGCTCGAGATCACCGACGGGGACGTGCTCGATCCGGCCGCTGAACCCGGCGCCGGCGACCGGCTCGGCGTCGAGCCGGACGAAGGTCGCGCAGATCATCTCCCGCCAGTAGGCGAACGCCTCCCGAGCCGACACCATCGAGGTCGTCAGCTCCGCGTAGGCACCCCTGTCCATTGTGGCGGACACGCCCTGAGTATCACCAGGTCAGGGGCACGCTGTCCAGCGGGCGTAACCTCGGCGGGGTGGCACGGATCTTCGTCACCGGCTCCACCCAGGGTCTCGGGCGCCTCGCCGCCGAGGCCCTCCTCGCCGACGGCCACCGCGTGGTCGCCCACGCGCGGGACGCCGGCCGGGTGGACGACCTGGCCGCGCGCGGCGCCGACGTGGTGACCGGCGATCTCGCCGACCTCGGGCAGACCCGCAGCGTCGCCGAGCAGGTGAACCGGCTCGGGCGGATGGACGCGGTGATCCACAACGCGGGGATCATGACCGGCCCGACGGTGCTTCCGGTCAACGTGGTCGCGCCCTACCTGCTCACGGCGCTCGTCGACCGGCCCGCGCGCCTGGTCTACCTCAGCAGCGGCATGCACCGCGGGGGCCGGCCCGAGCTCGACGGCCTCGACTGGTCCGGCGCCCGGCCGACCGCGTCCTACTCCGACAGCAAGCTGCTGCTCACCACGCTCGCGGCGGCCGTCGCCCGGCGGTGGCCGGAGGTCCGCACCCACGCCGTCGACCCCGGCTGGGTCCCGACCCGGATGGGCGGCGCGGGCGCCCCCGACGATCTGCGCCTCGGCGTGCTGAGCCAGACCTGGCTCGCGACGAGCGAGGCACCGGAAGCGCGCACGACCGACGGCTATTGGCACCACCGGCACCGCGTCGACCGGCACCCCGTGGCCGGCGACCACGATTTCCAGGATCGGCTCCTCGACGCACTCGCCGACCACACGGGGACGCCGCTTCCCTGAACTCCTCGGCACTACGAATGGGTCTCCACGACAATTCCTCCGTCCTCGCGGCAGCGGATTTCCTCGTTCACGGTCGCAGCACGACGGGCGGGTCACCATCGCTCGCGGAGTGACGGAATCGCGCCGGGGCCTCATCATGGGACGGTGCCCTCGGACGATTCCGGAAAACCGGCCCGGCTCCGGGTCGACGCCGAGACGACGCTGATCCTGCGCGAGGCGTTCCACAAGATCGACGCCCATTACCGCACTGACCACTACGGCCTTTACGACTACGCCCGCGCCGTGATGAGCAAGATCGTGCCCCTCGACCATTTCTACATCGGCTTCTTCCACGGCGCGAACCGCGTCCGCTACCCCTACGGCTACGACGGCGGCATGTACACCGATCCGGAGTCGCACATCTACGGCCCGCACGGCCAGGCCGCGTGGCTGCTGAGGCACCGCCAGACCTACCGGATGCAGTACGACAACGGTGCCGCGCTCAACGCCGGCGTCGCGTCCGGGGACACCAGCCGCGCGTCCGCCGACGCCGTCACCACTCCCCTGTTCCGCCGCGGCCGCGACGGCGAGCCGGCGGTGTTCGGCATGATGTCCATGCAGAGCTACGAGCCCGACGTGTTCGACGACAATTCCGTCCGCGCCTTCGAGTGGCTGGCCGATCTGGTGGCCCGCGTGCTGACCACGGAAGCCGACGACCTCGACGCGCTGCGCCGGCTCCCCGCCGACGTCGAAGGCGCGCCCCAGCTCGTCACCGCGGACCACATCGTCGAGCTGCTCTCCTCGCGCGTGGCGGACGTCCGGCAGCGAGCCCAGGACGCGCTCGCCGCACCCGACGCGGGTTCGCTGCGCGAGGCCCTGCAGCGCATCGTCACCGACTGCCAGCAGCTGCAGTCGGACCTCGTCGAGCTCACGCTCAACATCGACAACGGCCCTGAGGAACGCTTCCGCTCGCTCACCGCCGCCGAGCAGGGGGTCGCGGTGCACCTCGCCGGCGACCTGCACAACGAGCAGATCGCCCACGAGCTCGGCATCAGCCTCCACACCGTGAAGACCCACGTGCGCAACATCCTGGCCAAGTACCGGATGAGCGGCCGCGCCGGTGTCGCCGACGACGTCCGGAAGCACCTGGCGCGCTGACCGGTCGGGCCGCCGGACGCACCCGGGTGACGAGGTTCCGCACGGTGGCGAGGGTTTCGTCCGGGTGGCCGAGCGTGCACGCTGCGCGGCGCGCCCGGCCGGCTGACGGCTTCGCCGCCGAACGCCGCCGCGACCCAGGACACGAATGGGCAACTTCGGCCCCGGGTGTCACACGCCGGGCGAGAATGATCGCTCCGCAACGGACGACGAGGAGTGGCGGGCGATGGCGTGGGGTGCCGCCGAGCGTGTCAACCGGCGGCTGGTCGTCGCGTTCCTCGAGCCGGGCACGGACCTCGCGGGCACGTGCGACGGCCTCGGGACCGCGGCGGACGGCACGCTGGCCCTGATGCTCTGCCGCGACGGCGACGACTTCAAGAGGTACGGGTGCTCGCGGCTGCCCGGCGACGACGCCGGCGCGTTCGGCAAGTCCTTCGTCTCCGAGCAGCTGATCGGCAACGGCGTCGACGGGTTCACCGACCGGCCGCTCGAAGCGCTGAAGGTCGCGGTCGTCAACTACGACCTGCTCGTGAAGACCGGCCAGGTGCCCGACGGCGCGCGCACGGTCAGCCCGTCGCTGCCGCGCTACCTGGTCGCCGCGGCGGCCGTGACGGCGGTCGTGCTCGGCGCGGCGGCGCTGTACCTCGCGGGCCGCCGCGCCGCCCGCACGACGCTCGCCCGCCGCGAACGCCGTGACGCCGCCGCCGACGCCCATGCCGGACTCGCGGCCGCGACCGCGGTCCTGGCCCAGCAGATCATCGACCTCGACACCCGTTACGCCCGCGAAAGCCGGTCCGAGAAAAGCGGTTTCGCCCGCGGCTACCGGCGCCTGGTGGCCGACTACACCGCACTCCTGCCCGCCCTCGGCGCGGACCACCCGGACGTGCCCGCCCTGACCGGCCGCGTCGAGGAAATGCTGCGCAGGTCCCGAAAACTGGCCACCGCACCCCGCCGCTGACACCGGACCGACCACAGTGGTCAGGCGAAGCTGTCCGTCCCCAGAACGGTGAGCAGGGCGAGCTTTTCGTGGCTTTCGGTGCCGGGCGTCGCGGTGAAGACGAGCAGCGACTGGCCCTGGTCCGGCTCGAGCAGCAGCTGGCAGTAGAGCTCCAGCGGCCCGACCTGCGGGTGGGCGAACCGCTTGGTTTCGCTCCACCGCAGGCCCACTTCGTGCCGCGCCCACAGCCGGGCGAACTCGTCACTGGCGCGCCGCAGGACGTCGGCCAGCTCCGCCGAAGGTGAACCGGCGCCGTCCCGGGTGACGGCGCCCCGCAGCAACGCGACGTTGACTCGGCTGTTCTTCTCGTGCTCCTCGGGGTGGTAGCGCTCGCGGGCGGCCGGATCGGTGAACCAGCGGTACGCGGCACTGCGGGCGTGGCCGGTGTAGCCGGTCTCGTCGCCAAGCAGCGCCACCGCGGACGGCGTCTGCAGCAACGTCTCCCCCAGCGGGCCCATGACCTGCGCGGTGCTGCCGGTCAGGCGGTCCATGACCCGCATGAGCCCGGGGCTGACGTGCTGCGAGCGCAGGTCGCGGCGGGCGGTGCGGTAGCCGGCGAGCAGGAACAGGTGGTCGCGTTCGTCCGGGGTCAGCCGCAGGCCCCGGGCGATCGCCGCGACCATGGGCTCCGACGGCTGCGGCCCGTTGCCGCGTTCCAGCCGGGCGAAGTAGTCGGCGGACATGGTGCACAGCTCCGCCACCTCCTCGCGGCGCAGTCCCGGGGCACGGCGGCGGTGCCCGCGGCGCAACCCGACGTCCTCCGGCTGCAGCGCCGCGCGCCGGGTGCTCAGGAACGCGCCGAGCGACGCGCGGTCGAAGGTGTTCATGATCCTCATCGTCGGCGGCCGGGCCGGGTTTGGCCACGCTCTGGCAGTCAGTGGACAACCGTGTCCTTCCTCGGTCCCCGGCGGCTGCCTTCACTGGTGGAGCGATCACCGATCGCCTCGGCCCACGGACTCGGGAGCGGAAATGGCCAAGTGGACAGCGGAAGACCTGCCGGAGCTGAGTGGCCGGACGGTCGTGATCACCGGCGCGGGCCGCGGGCTCGGGCTGATCACGGCGCGGGAACTGGCCCGGGCCGGCGCCCGGGTCGTGCTGGGCGTGCGGAACGTCGGCAAGGCCCGCGACGCGGTCGCCGGGCTGCCCGGCACCTTCGACGTCCGGCCGCTCGACGTCGCCGAGCTGGCTTCGGTGCGGGCGTTCGCCGGCTCCTGGTCCGGCCCGCTCGACGTCCTGATCAACAACGCCGGCGTGATGGACGTCCCGGCCACCCGGACCGCGGACGGGCTCGACCGGCAGACCGCCACCAACCACACCGGGCCGTTCCTGCTGACGAACCTGCTGCTCGGGCACGTCACCGACCGGGTCGTCCACGTGACCAGCCAGCTGCACCGGCTGGGCCGGATCGACCTGGCCGACCTGGACTGGCGGACGCGCGAGTACCACGGGATGGCCGCCTACCAGGCGTCGAAGCTCGCCGTCGTGCTGTTCTCGCTGGAACTGCAGCGGCGGCTGACCGCGCAGGGCAGCGGCGTCCGCTCGGTGCTGGCCAGCCCGGGGATCGCGCGTACCGGCCTGGCCGCGCAGTCACGGTCGAACGTGATCAACCGCGTCAAGTTCCTCACCAACCCGCCGGAGCTCGGCGCGCTCTCGGTGCTCTACGCCGCGACCCAGGACGTGCCCGGCAACGCATACGTCGGACCGGACGGCCTCGCCGGCCTCCGCGGCCATCCGGCGGTCGGACGGCAGAGCAAGGCCGGTTTCGACGGGGAGCTGGCCGGACGGCTGTGGGACGCGACCGCCGGCCTCGTCGGGCTCGGCAAAGCCGGTCAGAAGCCGGCCGCGAGGTAGTGGGCGAAGCTGACCGGCGGGGCGACGTCCACCGTCTTGTCGTGGCACGCGTCCTGGCGGCTCAGCTGCCACTGGGTCAGGTAGAAGACCACCTGGCCGGTGTCCTTGATCGCCTGGGCGATGCCGGTCGCGGCGGTTTCGTCGTCGTAGTAGCCCTCGCCGATGATCCAGCCCTGGTGGTAGCCGTGGCTCGCCAGCTCGTTGTGCGCGTCGACGAACTGGTGGTACTCGTCGCCGTTCCAGTCGTCGCCGTAGAGGTGGACGTCGAACACGTTCGGGACGTCGCCGCCGTAGACGGCCGGGATCTGCTGGGCGCGGCCGGCGATCCACACGGTCATCGAGAACCCGACCGTGTCGCCCTTGCCGTACGCGGCGGTGTAGTCGGTCCACAGCCGGTGGGCGTACTGGAGCAGCACCGGCTGGTCGCTCATCGGCATGCCCTCGTTGAGCAGGTCCAGCTGGTACGGGACCCCGGCCTTGGCGACGATCCCGCGGACGTTGCCGACGAGCTTGCGGTTCTCCTGGTACTGGGTCTCGTCCCAGCTGCTCCAGCCGTGCGGGTCGGCGGCGCCGATCGGGAAGAAGCCGAGCTCGATCTCCTGGAACCCGGCGGCCTTGACGGCGGCGAGCAGGTTCGCCAGGTTCCGGCGGTTGGCGGCGGACAGGTCGCCGCCGGTCGAGTTCATCACCGTGCCGGAGTCCGCGCCGTGCTGGTGGAACAGGCCCAGCCGCAGTCGACGCTGCCCGGCGGCGTACATCTGCTTCAGCTGGGCAGCGATCGTGGCCGGGGCCTTGTCGTAGCTGTTGATCACGCCGTACGGCTCGCGGTCGCAGCCGCCGGGGTCGTGGTCGAGCTGGTAGAAGTCGTAGTTCGAGCCACCGTGCCCGGTGGTCACGGGTGTGGCCGCGGTCGCGGACGCGGGGACCGCGCAGAGGGTCAGCAGGGCGCCGAGCAGCACGGGAAGAAGACGCTTCACGGCCGTCAGCCTGCCCGACCGGACAGCCGCTCCGGAAGGCCTTTCGACCGACGTTGCAAGGCTTGCGCGCGTCACGGGCACAGGTTCTCCTGGGGCCGGTCGGGAACGTAACGCGCCCATTCCGCGGGAGAAAGCGGTTGCCCAGCGAGCGAGCAGATCCGCGCGGCGACGTCGTCGGCGTCCGTGCTCCACAGCCGCGCGGTGTGGTCGTCGCCCGTGGTGGCGATCTGCCTTCCGTCGGGGCTGAACGCCACCGCGTTGACCGGTCCGGTGTGGCCCGTGAGCTCGGCCAGCTGCTGCGGCTTCGCCCGGTCGGTGACGTCCCAGACCCGGGCGGTGGCGTCGTCGTCGGCGGTGGCGAGCAGGTGCCCGTCCGGGCTGAAGGTCACCATCGTCACCGGCGCCGACGGTCCGGTCAGCTCGGCGAGCTGCACCGGGTGCGCCGGGTCGCGCACGTCGAGCAGGTGCACGGTGTGGTCCTCGGACGCGGTGGCGAGGGTCGTCCCATCCGGGGCGAACGCGACGGCCGTGACGCCGTTGCTGTGGTCGGCCAGCCGCGCCAGGAACCGCGGTGCCCGCGGATTCGACACGTCCCAGATCCGGCTCGAGTAGTCGTCGCTCCCGGTCGCGAGCAGCCGTCCGTCGGGGCTGAACGCCAGGCCGTTGACGGCGTTGGTGTGCCCGGTGACCGCGGGCAGCGGCTCCGGGCGCGCCGGGTCGGTGGTGTCCCAGAGGGTGACGTCGTGGTCGGTGCCGACGAGGGCGAGCAGGCCGCCGTCGGACCGGAACACCGCGTTGTAGACGGTCGAGACCGCCCCGAGCGAAGCGAGCACGCGCGGGTGCGCCGGATCCGCGACGTCCCACAGGCGGGTGACGCGGTCGTCGCCGGCGACCGCCAGGATCGGCAGGCGCGGGTGGTAGGCCACGATCCGGACCAGCCCGGGGCCGCCGTCGAGCACGCCGATCTCGCGCCGGTCGGCGAGCGCGTGCAGGTGGACCCGGCCGTCGTCGGCCCCGATCGCGAGCTGCGGGCGGTGCGGGTCGTAGGCCACGTTCGTGGTGCCGTCGCGGTCGGCGAACGACGGCGGCGGGAGGTGCCACAGCCACAGCTCGCCCAGGTCGTTGCCGGTGGCCAGGACCGTGCCGTCGGAGCTGAACACCGCGCTGCGGGCGGGGGCGGGCTGGGACACCGACGTAACCGCGCCGGCGTCCGCGGTGTTCCACAGCCGGACCGTCTGGTCGTCGCTCGCGGTGGCGACCGTGCGCCCGTCGGGGGCGAAGGCGAGCCCGCGGATGGCGTTGGTGTCCCCGGTGAGCTCGCGCAGCAGCGTCGGGTGCGCGCGGTCGGCGATGCTCCACAGTGCGACGATCCGGTCGTCGCTGCCGACCGCGGCCGTGGTCCCGTCGGCGCTGATCGCCACGGTCCGCACGGTCGCGGTGTGCGTCGCGAAGACCGCGAGCGGTGCCGCGGCGCCCGTGACGTCCCACAGGCGGCCGGTCGTGTCGTCCCCGCCCGACAGCAGCACCGGTGCCGTGGGCGAGAAGGCCAGGCTGCGCACGGTCTTCTGGTGCGCGGCGAAGGTCTGCCGGTGCACCGGCCGGGCCGGGTCGGTGACGTCCCAGAGCTCGACGCCGCCGTCGTCGCGGCCGATCGCCAGCAGGGTCCCGGCCGCGTCGAAGGCCAGCGCGCTCGCCTGCCCGGTGCCGGGCACCGTGCCGAGCAGCGCCGGCCGGTCGATCGACGACGTCGACCACAGCCGGGTGGCCTGGTCCTCGTCCGCGGTGGCCAGCAGCGCGCGGCGAGGCGCGACCGCCAGGCCGGTGACGGACTCGGCGCCGGCCCGCAGCACCGCGTGCGGGACCGGGGCGCCGGTGGCGGCCAGCGTGAAGAAGCGGGTCGTGCCGTCGAGCCCGGCGGTGACCAGGGTGCGGCCGTCGCCGAGGAAGGCGAGGTCGGTGATGCTGCCGGGGTGGGCCTTGAACCGGGTGACCGCGGGGGTGCCCGACGCGCCGATCAGGCTGCCGCGCGCCTGCGGCGTGTCCGCGGCCCGGTAGGCGGCCAGGCCCAGCTGGGTGGCGACGCCGGGGTCGGTGAGCAGGAGCTGGTCCGCCTCGGTCGCCAGCTCGCGGGAGACCGCCTGGTCGCGTTCGCGGCCGGCGGCCTGGCTCTGCACGACGGCGATCGACGCGGCCACGGCGACCAGGACGGTCAGCACGGCCAAGCCGGTGACCAGCAGCCGCAGCCGCCGGGTGTGCCGCCGCTCGCGCAGCGCGGTCGCCTCCGCGGCCGCCCGGCTCGCCGCGAGGAAGTCCCGTTCGACGGCGCTGAGCTGGTCGTCGTGGTCGGCGGCCCAGTCGGCCGCCACCGCCAGCCGCGAGCCCGTGACGAGCAGGGCCGGGTCGTGGTCTTCGCCGTCCCAGGTCTCCGCGGCCTCGGTGAGCCGGTGGTGCACGCGCAGGCTCTCGCGGTCCGCGTCGATCCAGCCGCGCAGCCGCGGCCACGCGTGCAGGAGCGCTTCGTGGGTGATGCTGGCGGTCTCGGCGTCGACGGTCAGCAGGCGCGCGGTCGTGAGGTCCTGCAACGCGGTCGCGGCCTGCGCGGGCAGCTGCCGCAGCAGCGCGCCGCGGTGCACCGGCCGCCGGGTGTCCTCTTCGTGCTCGCCCACGCGGACCAGCCGCAGCAGCAGCCGGCGGGCGGCGTCCTGCTCGTCGGCGTCCAGCGAGGCGAACGCCTCTTCGGCGGTCGAGGAGACCGCGCCGTCGATGCCGCCCGCGCGGCGGTAGCCGGCCACGGTCAGCGTCGAGTCCTCGCGTTCCTGCCAGGTGGCCAGGAGCGCGTGCGAAAGGAGGGGCAGCGTGCCCGCCGCAGTGGGGCCGACGTCGGCCAGCAGCAGCTCGACGAGCCCGGGCTCGAGCGTCAGCCCGGCCGCGTCCGCCGGGCCGGTGATGGCGGCGCGCAGCTGCGCCGGGCTCATCGGGCCGACGGTGACCTGGCCGGCCCGCGACGCCTCGAGCAGCTCCGGGTAGGCCAGGCACCGGCCGTAGAAGTCGGCGCGCAGGCTCAGCACGACCAGCCCGGCGCGGGCCCGGGCGGCGAGCGCGGCGACGAACGCCCGCCGGTCCGCCTCGGCTTCGCAGAGGGTGAACAGCTCTTCGAACTGGTCGACGAACAGCACGCCGCCGGTGCTGCCCGGCCCCGCGGCCGGTGCCGCCGTGGGCGTCCTGGTCTCGACCACCCGGCCGCTCCGGGCGAGCACCGGCAGCAGCCCGGCACGCACGAGGGAGGACTTCCCGACGCCGGACGGGCCGACGACGAGCAGCAGCCGTCCGGCCGCTTCGGCGGTCGCGGCCGCTTCCACCAGTTCCGTGGTCGCCTCGCCGCGGCCGAAGAACCAGGCTTCGTCGGCGGCGCCGAACGGTTCGAGCCCGCGGTAGGGGCACACCGGCCGCCGCTCGGCCTCGACCAGCTCGATGAGCGCGCCACCGGTCCCGAGCACCTCGTCGAGGCGCCGGGCGAGGTCCGCCGAAGCCGGCTTGGCCCCGGTCTCCAGCTTGCTCAGGTAGCCCTTGCTGTAGTGCGTCCGCTCGGACAGCCCCGCGAGGGAGATGCCCTGCTCGGTCCGGACGTGACGCAGGCGCGCCCCGAACAGCGACGGCGCTTCCATCGCTTTTCTCCTGCTCAGCTTCGGTTTCCCGCCATCTCGGGCGAAGAGGCAACGCTGCGGCTCTTCACATCCGGGTGCGGCGCCGCTCATGATCGAGCCGGCCGCCGCACAGGCTATCCGACCGCGCCGGCCCGCCGCCGCGTCCACGTCCCGAGCTTCCGGAAAGGTGCCATGCTGCGCATCCGCTTCTCCACCGCGGACCTCACCCGCGTGACCCTGGCGCCCCGGCCGGACCAGTTGTGGGAGGTGCTGCTGAGCCTGCACGCGCTGCAGGCCCCGCGGCCCGAACCGCACCTGGCCCGCTGGCGGGCCGACGTCGCGACCGGCCCGAAGGTGCGGGCGCTGGCCCGGCTGGCGCCGCCACGCGGCTACTCCCCCGACTTCCTCACCCCCGGCGACGCCGAAGGAGGCCTGGCGAGCGGGCTCGACGCCGTCCGCCGCACGCCGTCCCGGCGCCTGAGCGCCGAGCTCTGCCTGCTGGGCGGCGGGCAGACGCCGCCGGCCTGGGCCCGCCGGCTGGCCGCCGGCGACCGCCACGAGCTGGTGGAGCTGACGGCCGGCCTCGGCGCCTACCACCGGCAGGCGCTGGTCCCGCACTGGGAGCGGATCGAGAAGGTCGTCGACGACGAGGTCGTGGCCCGGACCCGGGTGCTCGCGACGCGCGGCACCGACGAGTTCCTCGGCTCGCTGCACCCGGCCCTGACCTGGCGCAACCCGGTCCTGGAACTGGCCGGCGACCACGTGACCGGCGAGCTCGACCTGGCCGGGCGCGGGCTGCGGCTGGTGCCCGCCTACTTCTGCCGCCAGGCGCCGACGCTGCTGGCCGACCCGGGCCTGCCGCCGGTCCTGATCTACCCGGCGGATCCCGAGCGGCGCCGGCCCCCGGCGAGCGCCGCGCCGGCGGACCCGGCCGCCGTGGCCGCGCTGGCGGACCTGCTCGGCGGCACGCGCGCGACCGCCCTGCGCGCGATCGGCGACGGCTGCACGACCACCGAGCTCAGCCGGCGGCTCGGCCTGAGCGCCTCGGCGGCCAGCTACCACGCGACGATCCTCCGGTCGTCCGGGCTGATCACCACCGAGCGCGTCGGCCCGGCCGTCACCCACCAGCTCACCGTGCTCGGCTCGGACCTGCTGTCCCAGGGACGAGCCCGCCGGTGACTGGGTCGCTTCGCCGGCGTCACGCGTGTCGTGGGGGTACGCGTGACGCCGGTGAAGTCACCCTGCCGGGGCGAAGGCCGGCGTGATGTCCATGTGGACGCGGTAGTCGGCGACGCGGTCTCCCGCGAGCCGGATGACCGTCACGCACGGCAGGGCCAGCGGAGTGCCGTCCGGGGCCGCCGTCTCGATGGTGAAGCGGCAGAACAGCTGGTCCTCGCCGACCACCGCGACCTGGTCGACGACGTGGCGGACCCACGGCAGCGCGCCCGCCGCGCCGGCCGTCGCCGCGGTGATCGCGGCGCGCCCGGTCAGCGGCTCGCCGTTGCCGAAGGCGTACGTGGCGTCGTCGGCGAACCACGCCGCGAACGCCTCGGCGTCCCCCGCGTCGACGGCCGCGCACATCGCGCGGACCAGCCGCTCGTGGTTCACTTCCGCAGCTCCAGGCCGTAGCGCGTCATCACTTCGGCGACCAGCTTCAGGTCGCGCCCGGGCGGCAGCCGGGACAGCTCCCGGTAGTAGTTCTCCAGGCCCGGCGGCGAAACCACGGCGATGATCCGGGTTTCCGCGTCGAACGGGTTGCGGAACACGTGCGGCACCCCGCGCGGCATGAGCAGCGAATCGCCCTGGCCGAGGACGTGGCGGACACCGTCCAGTTCGACTTCGACCTGCCCCTGCACGCAGGTGAACAGCTCGTCCTCACGCGTGTGGACGTGGGTCGGCGGGCCGCCGAGGCCGGGCGGCACGACGTACTCGAACAGGGAGTACGCGCCGTTCGTGTCGGCGCCGGTCAGCCGGGCGTGGATGCCCAGCCCGATCGCGCCGAGGTTGGTGCCGTCGCCGGGGCGGCTGACGTGGTGGCCGGTCGCGGTGCTCATCGGAACTCCTCTGCTACAGCGGGGCTTTCGCGGGTTCGGGGGTGTCCTTCAGCCGGGTCAGGACGGCGGGCGTCAGCGACCGGTAGGCGGCCGGCGCGACCGGGTTCAGCCAGTGCGTGAAGCGGGTGAAGCGGCCGAGCTGGGCGCCGAGGTCGCCGAGCACCTCGTCGACGTTGTGGATGGAGAACGGGATGATCTTGGTGCCGCGGCAGTGGTGCGCGCCGGTCGCGACGTCCAGGAAAGCCAGCTGGGCGACGACGTCCGCGCGCCGGGCCGCCTCGTCGGGCAGCGTGAGCGCGCCCGCGAGGTCGGCCGCGATCCACAGCGCCGCCATCTCGGCGTTCAGCGGGCTGAAGAACGACGAGTTGTAGCCGTTGAAGTACAGGCCCGGCGCGGCCAGGGGCTGGATTTGCCGGTACAGCAGGAAGTTCCCGCGTTCGTCGAAGAGCCGCTCCTGGACGGCGGCGGGCAGGAACGGGACGCCCTGGGTGAACCCGGTCGCGCAGACGACCAGGTCGGCGGGCAGCACCGTGCCGTCGGCCAGCTCGGCCTTCGGCCCGCCGTCGGCGGACAGCCGGGTGATCACCTGGTCGCGGTGGACCCGGATCGAGCCGTCGGCCACGCCTTCGAAGAACCCTTCGGTGGCCAGGCCGATCGCGTTCTTGACGATGTCCTCCATCCGCCCGCGCGGCACCAGGTCGTGCCTGGCGAGCCCGAACTGCCGCACCGACACCGAACCGATCGAGTTGAGCATCGCCCGCCGCAGCCGGTTTCCGGGGCCGTGCAGGAACTTCTCGAAGCCGCGCAGCCACCGGTAGCGGAACAGCGCCTCGCCCAGCCGGGTCAGCAGCAGCATCTTGAAGTTGAGCACGCCGGCGATCTTGCGCGGCACCTTCCACAGCAGCTGGCGGGCGATGACGTCGGTCGTCCCGGCGACGCCGCTGAGGGCGACGGTCACGTCGCAGGCGGACTTGCCGTAGCCGACGACGAGCACGTGCTTGCCCCGCGCCTCCGAGACGTCGTGGAAGTCCGAACCCGCGAGCAGCCGCCCGCCCGCCGCCTCGAACTCCGCGCGGCCCGGGTAGTCCGGCAGCGCGGGCTCGCAGAACACGCCGTTGGCGACGACGACGCGGTCGACCACCGAGGCCCCGTGCGCCCCGGTGGTCACCACCCACCGCGCGCCGTCGGGGACCACCGACTCGACGGTCGTCCCGAGCCGCAGGTGCGGCGTGACGCCGAACTCGTCGGCGTAGGCCGCGAGGTACTCCTGGACCTGTGCGCCGGTCGGCCACTCCGGGAAGTCCTCCGGCATCGGGAAGTCCGAAAAGGAGTACTGGGCCTTGGGGCTCTGCGTGGTCAGTCCCGGGTAGCGCCGGGTTCGGCTCCACACCCCGCCGACGTCCGGCGCCTTGTCGAAGACCTCGACGTCGTGCCCGGCCTGCACCAGCACCTTGGCCGTGGTCAGCCCGGCGAGCCCGGCCCCGATGATCGCGACGCGCATGCCTGATCCTCCTCGTCGAGGCATCCGTGCCGGGTGCCCGGCTCGGCGTGCGCCACAGCGTGGATCAGGCGCGGGTCCCCGGCCAACCGGGAGTCCTGGTCACTGGGACGGCAGCTCCGGGCGGGGCACCGCCCACCGCCGGGCGGAGTAGGCGCGGCTCGCCGCCGCGGCCGCCATCCGCACCGCCGGCCCGATCCGATCGGGCTGCACCGCGGCGCTCGGCCCGGTGACCGACAGCGCGGCGGTCACGCCGCCGGTGAAGTCGAAGATCGGGGCCGCGACGCAGCTGATGCCGACGTTGCCCTCCTCGCGGTCGAAGGCCCAGCCCTGCTCGTGGACGACGGCGAGCTCGCGCTCGAGTGCGTCGGCGCCAGTGATGGTGCGCGGGGTCCGCCGGGTGAGGCCCGCCGCGACCACCGCCGCGACGACGTCGGCGCCGGACCAGGCCAGGATCGCGCGGCCGAGCCCGGAGCAGTGCGCCGGGATGAACCCGCCGACCTGGTCGAGCATCGGCAGCTGCCGGTGCCCGCTGATCTTCTCGACGACCAGCACCCGGGTGCCTTCGAGCACGCCGAGCTGCACGGTCGTCTTGGCCGCCGCGTAGAGGTCCTGCAGGTAGGGCAGGACGGCCTCGCGCAGCTCGTGGCGCACCGGCACCAGGCCGGACAGCTCGAACAGGCGGGTGCCGATCCGGTACTTCTCGCCGGGCTTGTCCAGCCAGCCGAGCTCGATCATCCGGGCCGCGGTGCGGTGCACGGTCGAGCGCGGCAGGCCCGAGCGCTCGACGAGCCGCGACAAGGTCAGCTCGCGGTGGTTCGCGTCGAAGGCGTCCAGCAGCGCGGCGGCGCGTTCGAGCGCGCCGGACGCGACGGAGTCTCCGGAGTCTCCGGAGTCCCGGGCAGTGGGACTCATCCTTGGTCGCCGGGGGTCATGGCCCGAATGTAGGTCAGATCATGGAGACCAACCAGTCCTTCGCGAAACGCCGTCGCGTCGCGCTCGTCGGCGGCGGGGCCGGCGGCATCGGCTCGGCCTGCGCGGCCGCGCTGCTGGCGACCGGGCACCACGTGGTGCTCGCCGGCCGCACCGAGGCGACCCTGGCCGAAACGGCGTCGACGCTCGGCCCGGGCGTCGACTACCTCGTGTGCGATCTCGCCGACCCGGCCGCCGCGGCGGACGCCGTGGCCCGGGTGCACGAGCGCCGAGGCTCGCTCGACGTCCTCGTGGCCAACGCGGGCGGACCGGCACCCGGCCGCGTGTTCGACGTCCCCGGCGAGCAGTGGCACCACGACCTCGACCTGCTGGTCCTCGGCCCGCTGGCCCTGCTGCGCGCGGCGCTGCCCGTGATGGCCGAGCGCGGGTTCGGCCGGGTCGTCGTGATCAGCTCGACGGCCGTCCGGCAGCCGCAACCCGAGCTCGCCGCCTCCACCGTGCTGCGCTCGGCGACGACGTCGGCGGCGAAGCTGGCCGCGCTCGAGTACGCCGACCACGGCGTCACGGTCAACTGCGTCGCGGTCGGCGCGACGCTCACCGCGCGGCGCCTGGAGATCGTGCGCAGCCGGGCCGGGGCGGCGGGCATCGACGTCGCGACCGCGATGGCCGAGGACCTCGCCGCCATCCCGGCCGGTCGGGCCGCCGCGCCCCGGGAGGTCGCGGCCGCGGTGGCGTTCCTGGCCTCGCCCGAAGCAGGCTATGTCAACGGATCCGTGCTGACTGTCGACGGCGGCCGCACGGAAAGCCCCGCCTGAGCGGAAGGTGCGCATGACCACGTCCGGACCCGGCTTCGCCATGACCGACTTCCTCGCGAGCATCAGCCACGCCGTCCGCCCCGACGGGCGGCGGCCGCTCGTGGTGCACGACGGCGACCTCGAAGAGATCCCGCCGGGCGCCGTCCCGAACCCGACGTCGCTGCGGATCGCCGGCACGCTGCCGACCGCGACGTTCGAGCTCTTCCGGCAGGTCATCCCGCCCGGCGAGAGCTCGGACCTGCAGCGCCACCACCACGAGACCGTCCACTTCGTCCTGACCGGCGACGGCCACAGCGAGATCGAGGACGAGACCGTGAGCTGGACGACCGGCTCGTTCGTCTACACCCCGCCGTGGACCTGGCACCGCCACCACAACGACTCGGCCGGGCGTCCGGTCGAGTTCCTGACCATCGAGAACTCGCGGCTGCTCGGCCTCTTCGGGCTCAACTGCCGTCAGAGCGCGGGACCGGCGACCCTCGCCGAGGCCCGCGGCCGCTTCGACCACCGGGAGGACCAGTGACCGAGCCGATCCCCGACCACGTGAGCATCTGGGGCGAGCTGAGCCGGCTCGAGCACACGCTGCGCTACGTCGACGTGCCGCTGGACGGGCGTCCCGTGCGGACGCGGGTCCTGCAGGCGGGCACCGGGCCCGACCTGGTGCTGCTGCACGGGACCGGCGGGCACCTCGAGGCCTACGCCCGCGACCTGGCCGGCCTCGCGGCCGACTTCCGCGTCACGGCCTACGACATGGTCGGCCACGGCTGGTCGGACCTGCCCGACCGGCCCTACACGATCGACGTCCTGTCCGCGCACCTGGTGTCCCTTTTGGACGCTCTCGGCATCGGGCGCGCCCACCTGTCCGGCGAGTCGCTCGGCGGCTGGGTGGTCGCCTGGACCGCCGCGCACCACCCGGACCGCGTGGACCGGTTGGTGCTCAACACGCCCGGCAACATCGCGAACAAGCCCGAGGTGATGGCGCGGATGCGGGACAGCACGATGGCCGCGGTGCTCGACCCGAGCGACGAGACCGTGCGCCGTCGCGTCGAGTTCCTGTTCCACCACAAGGAGATGGTGACCGACGAGCTGGTCAACCTGCGTCGCCGGGTCTACTCGCGACCTGGGTTCGTCCGGGCGATCGGCAACACGCTCGTGCTGCAGGATCCCGAGGTGCGCAAGGACTTCGCGTGGGATCCGGCGTGGGTTTCCCGCGTCAAGGCGCCGACCTTGCTGCTGTGGACCAGCCACGACCCCACCGGCGGGCTCGACGAAGCGGACCTGCTGCTCGGCTGGCTGCCCGACGCGCTGCTGCACGTCATCGACGACGCCGGGCACTGGCCGCAGTGGGAGAAGGTCTCCGAGTTCCTCGACGTCCACCGCACCTGGCTGCTGACCGGGAAGGACCCGTCCTGATGGCCGTGATCGCCGGGTTCGCCGGCATGTCCCACAGCCCGTTCGCGACGCTGCTGCCCCCGCCGCCCGAGGGCGGCCCGGGCGCGCGGTTCCTCGCCGACGCTTCGCGGGCCCGCCGCGCGGTGGAGGCCCTCGCCCCGGACGCGATCGTCGTCATCGGCCCCGACCACTTCCACGGCAACTTCTACGACGTGATGCCGCCGTTCGTGCTGGGCGTCGAGCACGCGGTGGGGTTCGGCGACTTCGGCAGCACGGAAGGCCCGCTGCCGGTCGACGGCTCACTGGCGTGGTCCGTCCACACCGGACTGACCGAGGCGGGGTTCGACGTGTCGCTGTCGTATTCGCTGACCGTCGACCACGGGATCGTCCAGACCTACGAGATGCTCACCGGCGGCACGACGCTGCCGATGGTGCCGGTGGTCGTCAACACGGCCGCGCCGCCACTGCCCACCTTGCGGCGATGTGTCGCGGTGGGACAGGCGTTGAGGACGGCGCTGCGGTCGGCGGACTTCCCCGGCCGGGTGCTGGTGGCGGCGAGCGGCGGGCTGTCGCACTGGCTGCCGTCGAACGACCCCCGCGAAGTGGCGGGCGAACGCCGCGAGTCCCTGATCCACGGCCGCGCGGACGTCCGCGCGTTCGCGGCGGCCCGCGAACCCCGCGTCCGCGCCATGGGCGGCGACCCGGGCGCGCGGGTGAACACGGAGTGGGACCGGTGGTTCCTCGACCGCCTGACCGCCGACGACGCGGAATCGGTGGCCGGCCTCGGCCACGAGAAGCTGGAAGCCCTGGCCGGCAGCGGCGGCCACGAGGTGCGCTGCTGGCTGATCGGCCAGGTCGCGGCGGGGCGGCCGCTGAGGTGGACGAGCTACGAGCCGGTCCCCGAGTGGATCACCGGCATGGGCATCGGCACCACGTTCCCGGTGCCCTGACCCCCGGCGGCGTGCCCGCGGGCCGGCATCGGCCACGCCCTCCCCACCGCTCCCACCCCGGCGACGTGCCCGCGAGGCCGCCGCGGGGCATCATGGCGGCCATGCCGCACCGTGTCCTGCTCGCCGACGACGACCGTGCCATCCGCGAGTCGCTCGTCCGGGCCCTCGACCTCGAGGGCTACCGGGTCACCGAGGTGACCGACGGTGTCAGCGCGCTGGCCACCGCCCGCCGCGACGGCTTCGACGTGCTGATCCTCGACGTCATGATGCCCGGCGTCGACGGCCTCGGCGTGTGCCGCGTGCTCCGCGCCGAAGGCGACCAGACGCCGATCCTCATGCTCACCGCACGGGTCGAAACCCCCGATCGGGTGGCCGGGCTGGACGCCGGGGCCGACGACTACCTGCCCAAGCCGTTCGAGCTGGACGAGCTCCTCGCCCGGCTGCGCGCCCTGCTGCGCCGCACGTCGGCGGAACCCGATGCGCGCCGGACGCTCCGGCTGGGCGAGCTCGCCGTCGACCCGGCGGCGCGGCGGGTGTGGTGGCAGGGCACCGAGATCACGCTGTCCAAGACCGAGTTCGACCTGCTGGAACTGCTCGTGCGCAACGCCGGGATCGTGCTCGACCGCAGCACGATCTACCAGCGCATCTGGGGCTACGAGTTCGGCGCGGACTCCAAGAACCTGGCCGTCTACATCGGCTACCTGCGGCGCAAGCTCGACCAGGCCGGCGCCACCGAGCTGATCCACACCGTCCGCGGCATCGGCTACTCGGTGCGGCCGGCGTGAACCTGCGCAGCAAGCTCGCGATCGCGTTCGCCGGGGTCGGCGCGGCGGCGGCGATCCTCGTCGGGGTGCTCAGCTACCAGGCCGCCTCCCAGCGGATCGACGCCGAGCTCGACCGGTCGCTGCTCACGACATCGGCGGAGGTCGCGGCCGGGGCGACGCAGGTCCTGGCGCCGAGCCCGGTCACCCGCGGGCCCGATGACGACGACCACGACGAAGCCCAGCCGATGGTGGCCCAGGCGATCGCCCCGGACGGCACCGTCCGCCCGCTCGGCGGCCGCCCGGTGCGCCTCGACGTCGACGACGCCGACCGGGCGCTGGCCGCGACCGGCTCCCTCGGCGACCACCGCTACTGGGACTTCACCGCCGGCCGCGACGACTACCGGGCGATCACCGTGGCGCTCGGGCCCGGCCGCGGCGCCGTCGAGCTCGCCATCGACGTCGACGAGTCCCGGAACGTGCTGAGCGAGCTGGCCACCCGCATCACCGGCGTCAGCGCCCTGGTCCTGTTCGTCGCGGCCCTGGCCGGCTGGCTGCTGGCCCGCCAGATCACCCGGCGGCTGGTCCGGCTGACCCGGGTGACCGAGCAGGTCAGCGACGGCCGCCTCGACGACCTGGCCGTGCCGACCGGCGGCCGCGACGAGGTCGGGCGGCTCGCGACGTCGTTCGACCGGATGCTCGGCCGGCTCGCCGACGCCCGGGCCGACCAGGAACGCCTGGTCCAGGACGCCGCGCACGAGCTGCGGACGCCGCTGACCAGCCTGCGCACCAACGCCACCGTCCTGCGCCGGTTCGCCGAGCTGAGCCCCGAGTCGCGCGCCCGCCTGCTCGACGACGTCGACGGGGAGAGCCGCGAGCTGACCCACCTCGTCGACGAGCTGGTCGAGCTGGCCACCCGCCGCTACGAGGCCGAGGAGGCGGCGCCGGTCGGGCTGGGCGAGCTCGTGGAGCGCGCGGCCGACCGCGTCCGGCGCCGGTCGGGGCGCGCCGTCACCGTCACCGCCGACGCGTCCGCGGTGACCGGTCAGGCGAAGGCGCTGGAGCGCGCGGTGGCGAACCTGCTGGAGAACGCCGTGAAGTTCGCGCCCGAGGGCCCGATCGAAGCCGACGTCCACGACGGACGGGTGCAGGTGCTCGACCGCGGCCCGGGCATCGGGGCCGACGAAGCGCCCCGGGTGTTCGACCGCTTCCACCGCGCGGACGGCGCCCGCGGCCTGCCCGGTTCCGGCCTCGGGCTGGCCATCGTGCGGGACATCGCCCTGGCCCACGGCGGCAGCGTGTTCGCCGAGCCGCGGCCGGGTGGCGGCGCGGTGGTCGGGTTCACCGTCGGTGCCGATCTTCTCTTACCGAACTCTCACCCTGGTCACGTCGACGGCTAACCGGGCTCCGGGAGGGTGGATTTCGTAACGATCCCCGAGGAGCCCGATGTCCACCCTGCTCGCCCGCCGCGTGGCCCCGCCCGCGGTCCGCGCGTGGTGGCGCGACGCCGCCGGCTTGACGGCGTGGCTGAGCGTGCTGTTCGTGGTCGCGCTCTGGGTGTCCGGGCGCGGCCTGCAGGACCTCGGCACCGACTTCTTCACCTCGGCCGGACGGCTGACCGGGCTGCTGTCGGCGGACCTGCTGCTGCTCCAGGTGCTGCTGATGGCGCGCATCCCGTGGGTGGAACGCAGCTACGGCCAGGACGAGCTGGTCCGCCGGCACCGGCTGACCGGGTTCACCTCGATCACGCTGCTGGCCGCCCACCTGGTGTTCATCACGCTCGGCTACGCGGCGACCGACCGGTCCGGCGTCCTCGGTGAGGCGTGGGACCTGGTCACGACGTACCCGGGCATGCTGCTGGCGACGGCCGGGACCGCCGCGCTCGGCATGGTCGCCGCGACGTCGGTGCGCGCGGCCCGGCGGCGGCTGCGCTACGAGTCCTGGCACCTGCTGCACCTCTACGCCTACCTCGGCGCCGGCTTGGCCCTGCCGCACCAGCTGTGGACCGGCGCCGACTTCACCGCTTCCCCGGTCGCGACCGCGTTCTGGTGGACGGCCTACGCGTCGGCGGCGGGCGCCGTGCTCGTGTTCCGCGTCGGGCTGCCGGTGTGGCTCAACGCCCGGCACCGGCTGGTCGTGGAGCAGGTCGTGCCCGAGGGCCGCGGCGTGGTCTCGGTGTACCTGCGCGGGCGCGACCTCGACCGGCTTCCCGTGACGGCGGGCCAGTTCTTCGTCTGGCGGTTCGCGGCCGGCCCGGGCTGGACGCGGGGCAAGCCGTTTTCCCTCTCGGCCGCGCCGGACGGGTACCGGCTGCGGATCACGGCGAAGGACCTCGGGCCGGGCAGCCGCCGCCTCGCCACCCTGCGGCCCGGCACCCCCGCGCTGTTCGAAGGCCCGTACGGCCGCCTCACCGGTACTGTCCGAAAAGGACGGAAGATCGCGCTGTTCGCCTCCGGGATCGGCATCACGCCGCTGCGCGCCCTGCTGGACGAACTCCCCTACCGCCCCGGGGAAGCCGTGCTGTTCCAGCGCGCCGGCCGGGCAGCGGACCTGCTGTTCCGCCGGGAAATCGAAGATCTCGCCGCCCGGCGCGGGATCCGGATCCACCCGCTGCTCGGACGGCGTTCGCGCGACCGCGCGTCGTGGCTGCCCGCCGGGTACGCGACGGTGCCCGACGAGCAGGTGCTGCGCCACCTCGTGCCCGGCATCGCCGAACACGACGTCTACGTATGCGGGCCCGACGCCTGGACCCACGCGGTGGTCGAGAGCGCGCGCCGCGCCGGCGTCCCCGCCGACCGCGTCCACTCCGAACGGTTCGGCTGGTAGGAAAGGAACTCCGATGCGCAGGATCGCCATCGCCTTCGCGGCGACGGTCTCGGTCGTCGTGCTGCTGTTCAGCTACCGCACCAGCACCGACGCGAACCCGGTCGCCGCCGGCCGCCCGCTCGGGCGCACCCAGCCGTCCCACACCGCGGCGCCGCCGACGGCTTCCGGCACGGCGGGTGCCGGCACGGCGGGTGCCGGGACCTTCACCGGAGACGCCGCCGACACCCGCTACGGGCCGGTCCAGGTGCAGATCACCGTCAGCGGCGGCAAGATCACCGACGCGCAGGCCGTCCAGTACCCCCAGGAAAGCGGCCGTGACGTCCGGATCAACTCCTCGGCCGTGCCGGAGCTGAACCAGGAGGCACTGCAGGCGCAGAGCGCGCAGATCGACACCGTCAGCGGCGCCACCTACACCTCCGAGGGCTACCAGCAGTCGCTGCAGTCGGCACTCGACCAGGCCGGCCGGTGACGCCGACCACCTGCCATCCCCGCATCCCGTCCCGTCACTATCCACAAAGGACACCATGACCACGCTCAACGGCCTGCCCGCCCACGTGCTGCTCGTGCACGCGATCGTCGTCCTGCTGCCGTTGTCCGCGCTGCTGCTGGTGCTCAGCGCGCTGTGGCCCGCCGCGCGCAGCAAGCTCGCCGGCCCCAACGCGATCCTGTCCGTCGTCGTCGTGATCCTGGTCCCGATCACCACGGACGCCGGCGAATGGCTGGAGCGCCGGGTCGCTTCGACCCCGCTCGTGCGGACGCACACCGAACTCGGCGACACCGCGCTGTGGGTCGCGATCCCGGTGGCGGTGCTCGCCCTGCTCGTGTGGTGGCGCGGGCGCGAAACCCGCGGGTCCCAGGGCCGCACGTTCCTCGGCCCGGCTTCGAAGGCCGTCACGGTGGTGCTCTCGGTGCTGTCGATCGCGGCCGCGGGCGCGGCGGTCTGGGACATCTACCGCATCGGCGACTCCGGTGCCCAGGCCAGCTGGCAGGGTCAGTTCAGCTCGACCCCGGCACCGCGTGGCCCGGGTCACTGAGCGCACGAGGAAACCCTTGATCGTCCACAACGGACGGTCAAGGGTGCACGGCACGACGGCCCGGTGCGTCCGGAACCGACGGCGTATCATAGACGCCTCACAGGAACCGCCCAACCGGAGTACAGGTTCATGCCGGACAAAGGAGGCATGACCTCCGTTCACCCGGCCCCCGTCCGGCCGCTCGCGCCCCCGGCTCCCGCCGCGGCGCCCGCACCGGCGAGGGCGCACCCCGGCGCCGTCCTGGCCGTGATCGCGGCGGGCGCGCTCGCCGCGATCGGCCTGTGGTGGGCCGACACGCCGTCGGTGCACGGCTTCGGCGACTGGCTGACCAACGCCGGGCGGATCACCGGTCTCCTGGCCGGCTACGGCTTCGTCGTGCTGGTCGCGCTGATGGCGCGGATTCCGCCGCTGGAACGCGGCGTCGGCGCGGACAAGCTGGCCCGCTGGCACGCGATGGGCGGGCGGTACGTCGTCTCGCTGGTCGTCGCGCACGGGCTGCTGATCATCTGGGGCTACGCGGTTTCCGCGCACACCGGGGTCCTCGGCCAGACCGCGACGCTGCTGCTGAGCTACCCGGACGTGCTCGCCGCGACCGTCGCCGGACTGCTGCTGGTCGGCGTCGGGATCAGCTCCGCCCGCGCCGCCCGCCGCCGGCTGCGCTACGAAACCTGGTACTTCCTGCACTTCTACACCTACCTCGCGATGGCGCTGGCGTTCAGCCACCAGTTCGCGACCGGCGCGGAGTTCATGGCGAACCTCAGCGCCCGGATCGCCTGGTCGACGCTGTACGCCGTGGTCGGCGCGGCGATCCTGTGGTACCGGTTCGTCACCCCGGTGCGGCAGGCGCTGCGGCACCGGCTGCGCGTCGAATCCGTCCGGCCCGAAGCCGCCGGCGTCGTGAGCGTCGTCGTCACCGGCCGGCACCTGGACGAGCTGCGGGCCGAGGCCGGGCAGTTCTTCCGGTGGCGCTTCCTGACCCGGGACCTGTGGTGGGTGTCGGCGCCGTACTCCCTGTCGGCGCCCCCGCGGCCGGACCGGATGCGGTTCACGGTCAAGGCCCTGGGCGACCACAGCGCCGCCCTCGCCGCCCTGACGCCGGGCACCCGCGTGGTCACCGAAGGTCCGTACGGGGCCATGACGCCGTCCGCCCGGCGCCACCGGAAGGTCCTGCTCGTCGCCGGCGGCGTCGGGATCACCCCGGTCCGGGCGCTGCTGGAGGCCCTGCCGGCCGCGCCCGGCGACCTCACCCTCGTCTACCGCGCCAGCCGCGAAGCCGACGTCGTGTTCCGCGAGGAGCTCGAACGGCTCGCCGCCGCCCGCGGCGCCCGGCTGTGGATCCTGACCGGCACCCGCGCCGAGCACGGCGGCGACCCGCTGACCCTGCTCCGGCGGCACGTGCCGGACGTCGCCCGGCACGACGTCTACGTCTGCGGGCCGCCCGGCATGACCGACGCCGTGCACGCCGAGCTGCGTGCCGCGCGGGTCCCCCGCCGTCAGATCCACCACGAGAGCTTCGAGTTCTGAGAAGGGCCTCCCCCCATGAAACGGGTCATCTTCGCCTTCGCCGGCACGGTCACCGGGCTGGTGCTGCTGCTGTCGTTCAAGACCCAGCCCACGACGACGACGGCCGCGGTCAGCCCGCCGGCCGCCGTCAGCGGCAGCGGCGGCACCACCGCCACGCCGACGGCCGGGAGCGGCACGTCGTCCAGCACCTCGCCGGGCACCTCGTCGGGCACCGTGGACGGCGACGCCGCGGACACGCGGTTCGGGCCGGTCCAGGTCCGCATCACCGTCGCGAACGGGAAGCTCACGTCGGTCACCGCCCTCGAGTACCCGACCGAGAACCCGCGGGACCAGGAGATCAACTCCTACGCCATCCCGCAGCTCAACCAGGAGGCCGCGCAGGCGGGCAGCGCCCACATCGACGTGGTCTCCGGTGCCACCTACACCTCCGACGGCTACGTCAAGTCGCTGCAGAGCGCCCTCGACAAGGCCGGCCTGTCGTGACCGAGCCGGCTCGGACCGTGCACGTCGAGCACTGCATGGGCACGGTGTTCAGCATCGACGTCCGCGACCCCGGCGACTGGGCCGGACCGATCGAGGAGGTCGTCGCCTGGCTGCACCGCGTCGACGCGCTGTTCAGCACCTACCGGCCGGACAGCGACATCAGCCGGATCGGCCGCGGCGAGCTCACGATCCCCGGCGCCGACCCGCTCGTCGCGGAGGTGTTCGGCCTCTGCGCGCAGTTCGAAGCCGAGACCGGCGGGTACTTCACGGCCCGCTGGCGCGGCACGCCCGACCCGACCGGCCTGGTGAAGGGCTGGGCGATCGAGCGCGCGAGCACGCTGCTGCGCGAGCACGGCAGCCACCACCACGCGATCAACGGCGGCGGCGACGTCCGGCTGGCCGGCGAGGCCGCACCCGGCAGGCCGTGGCGGATCGGCATCAGCGACCCGGCCGACCGCGGCCGGGTCCTCACGGTCGTCACCGGCCGCGACCTCGCGGTCGCGACGTCCGGCACCGCCGAACGCGGCACGCACATCGTCGACCCGCTCACCGCGACCCCGGCGGTCGACCTACTGTCCGTCACGGTCACCGGCCCGTCCCTCATCCGCGCCGACGCCTACGCCACGGCCGCCGTCGCGATGGGACAGCGCGCCTTCGACTGGGCCCGGGAGCTGCGGGACCACGACGTCTTCGTGGTGGACGCAGCGGGTGAGCGGTGGATCACGCCGCAGTCCGGATGACGGGTACGCGTGGTTTCCCCGGTCGACGCGTGACGCCGCTGCTGTCGGGACGAGTGGCGTACGACCCCGGCCCGCTCGAGCCGCCCGAGGAGGGCGAAGCCCTCGTGTGCTGCGCCGGCCCCGTCGTCCTGGGCTGAAAGTCCCCTCCGGGCTGTAGTCGGCCGAAGGGATGCGGTACGCGAGGCACCAGCAGGCGCGCTCGTTCCCACTGGGGTTAGCCAGGCGATTTGTCGACTCCGGTCACAGTCGGCCATGGCCCGGCGGCCGCCTTCGCGGCAGCGCCGGTCAGCCCGGGCACGGTGCCCGCGGCCGGTCCGGCGACGGCCGGGGCGGCGGCGGTCGCGGCCATGGCGGTCGTGGCCGCGAAAGCACAGCAGAGGACGGCAAGCAGTTTCCGCATCGGCGCATCTCCTCGTCCTTGGCGGACGGGTGAGCGCCCGCGGGACCCGGATGCTAGGCACCGATTTCCCTTGCCGGACACCGACTTTCGGCGGGGTGGCGAGGATCGCGGCCGGTCGGGGCGGCGATGCGATTCGCGGCGTGGCCGCGTTATGCCGCCGTCCGGCGCAAGCGGCTCGCCGCGGCGGCCTTTCCCTTGGCGACCGCGTCTTCGAGCGCCTGTCGGCCCGCGGTATCCGGCTATCGGTCGGACCCGGCGCAGGCGGCGTCCGCCGGCCCTCGATGCCGGACGGGCACGATGCGGGTCAGCGCCACGGGCACCGGTGGCCCGGAGGCGGCCAGCACCGTGGTGTAGACCGTTATACGGGTCACCTGGACGAGTGAGACCGGCGCGCAGGTGGATGCCGAGACCGCGGCGAGCGCCACGCCGGGATAGCCCTGGTCAGTTCAGGTTCGCTGCCCCGCAGGGCAGCCGGCGCCTCCGATGCAGTGGGCGTAGAGCAGTCCGGCGGCGCCCACCACGGCCAGCCGTCCCGGGATCGTCCTCGTGCGCTTGCGGAAAATGTGCACCGCCCCCTCGCCCATTCACATCAGTTGGTGAACTCGGCGGCGATCGTAAGCTGACGTGACCGGCCGGGTCAACTGAGGTGGACCGGTAGCCCCGAACCGGTCTCACCACAGTTGGCGGCGCGGTAGACTCGGGACATGCCGGAGGAGATCGCCGCGGGGACTCTCGCCGCGAAGCTGAACCACCTGTTCGGCGTCGTGCGGCCCGCCGACGGCGACGAGTACACCTTCGACGAGGTCGCCGAGGCGATCCGGGCCCAGGGTGGTCCCACCATCTCCGCCACCTACCTGTGGCAGCTGCGCAAGGGCCTGCGCGACAACCCGACCAAGCGGCACCTCGAAGCACTCGCGGGGTTCTTCGGCGTGCCACCGGCGTATTTCTTCGACGACGCCGAAGCCGAGCGCATCGACGCCGAGCTGACGCTGCTCAGCGCGTTCCGCGACGCACCGGTCCGTCAGATCGCCCTTCGCGCGCGCGGGTTGTCGCCGAAGAGCCTCGAAGCGATCAGCGACATGGTGGACCGGGTCCGCGAGCTCGAGGGCCTGCCCGAACCGGCGGGCGACGCCGAACGATGAGCTCGCGCGGGCGACGGCAGCTGCGTCACCGGTTCACCGCGGTGCTGCGGGACCTGCGCCTGCCGGCGTCGTTCGACGTGCCGACGCTGTGCGCGGCCCTCGGCGAGCGCCGCGGCCGCCCGATCCGGCTGCTGCCGCTGCCGGGGCTGTCGGAGGTGTGCGGCCTCTGGATCGCGACCGAGACGACCGACCTGATCGCCTACGAGCGCCACACGAGCGCGCCGCACCAGGACCACATCGTATTGCACGAGATCGGCCACCTGCTGTGCGACCACTACCCGGCAACGCTCACCCCGGCCGAGCAGCTGCGGCTGCTGCTGCCGAGCCTGGACCCGGAGATGGTCCGCCGGGTCCTGGGCCGCGCGGGGTATTCGAGCGTCGAGGAGCGGGAGGCGGAGTTCTTCGCGTCGATGCTGGGCCAGCACACAGGATCGGCACACCGCGGCGATTCGGTCGCGGACCGCCTGCGCTCAGCCCTCGACGACGGAATCGATCGTGGGTGAGAGGAAAAGCCGCACGGCGGCGACCTCGGCCGAGCCCGACCTGCGTGCCCTCATCGCGCCCGCGATCGAGGGCGGGGCCATTCCCGGCAGCGCCCCCGCCCCGCGCGAGCCCATCCACCGCCCCGTCCCCACCCTGCCCGCAACCCCGGACGAGCCCGTCCCCGACACCATCCCCACCCGGCCACCGCTCGGCGCCCCCCGTGGGTGAGGCCGTCCGCCGCTACGGCCCCGCCGCGCTGGCGTGGGTCCTGCTCCTGGTCCTCCGGCCCGGTCCGGCGCGCGGGCGGCGGCTCGTGCGGTTCTGCGTGCTGGGCCTCGCCGTCTCGCAGACCGCGCTCACTCCGGCCTTCCGCGGCCTCACCCGCACCCTCGGCATCCCCGACGTCGAACTGCTCGTCGCCCACCTCGCCATGGTCGGCGCGGTCTGGGCCGGGGCCCAGCTCCTGCTGCGCCTGCACGGGCTCACGGCCCGCGCCCGCAAGCACACGGCGTGGGCCGTCCTCGGCGGCGCCGCGATGGTCGTGACCTTCACCCTCGCCCCCGACGTGATGCCGCAGACGCCGTTCGTCATGGAGTACTGCATCGCCTACGCGGTCGCGCTCCTGCCCGAGTTCGCGGTCATCGGGCGGCTGTGCCTGCAGGACGCGCGCAAGGCGCCGGACCGGATCCTGCGCGCCGGTCTCGGCCTGATCGTCGCCGGAGTCGTCGCCGCGGCCGCCTACATGGTGGTCCGGACCGTCGTCGCGATGACCGCGCGCCTTCCCTTCGACTTCGACTACGGCCGGGGTTTCCTGCTGAGCAAGGCACTTCCCACGTCGGCGCACCTGCTCGTGCTCGTCGGGGTCGGCGTGCCCGCGGCGGCCGGCTGGCTGCACCGCTACCGCCAGTACCGCCGCCTCGGCCCGCTCTGGCTGGCCCTCTACCGGGCCGAGCCCGCGATCGCGCTGGAAGCGCCGCGCACCACCGACTTCCCCACCCGGCTGCGGCTCTACCGCCGGGTCATCGAGATCCGCGACGGCCTGCTCGTCATCCGCCCGTACCGCGGCGGGTCGAGCACCGGGGAACAGCAGGAGGCCGCCGAGATCCTGGCCGCCCTGCGCGCCCGGGAAGCCGGCCTGCCCCCGCGGTCCCCCGACACGACCGTCCAAGGTGGACAGGACTTCGGCAGCGACACCGAGTACCTCTGCCGCGTCGCCGACGCCTTCCGGGAGCTCAGCCGCCGGGCGCCGGCCGACGTGTCCTGATCACTCCACCGGCGGCGTGCCGTGCGTGTGGAACGACTCGATCGTCTTGAGGCCCCACGCCTGCCCCTTGGCCCGCTCGGCCTCGGTCCACGTGACCGGTTCCCAGTCCGGCGCGAAGATCAGCCTGCCGGTCGGGTTGCACAGCTCGATCCGGTTGCCGCCGGGCTCGTACAAGTACAGGAAGAACGTCTGCTGGATCGCGTGCTTGTGCGGCCCGGTCTCGATGTGGACGTCGTTGTCGAGCGCGATGTCGGCCGCGCGCAGGATGTCTTCGCGCGTGTCGGTGGCAAACGCGATGTGGTGCAGGCGCCCGCCGGCCTTCGTCCAGTCGTTCGTGTACACGATGTCGTACGACTTCTGCCCGAAGTGCGTCCACTGCCCCGAAATCACGCCGCTGTCGAGCTGGATCTGCTCGGTGACCCGGCCGCCGAGCGCGTCGCAGATGAACCGGCCGTTGACCTCGGCCTCCCGCGCCAGGTAGTTGACGTGGTCGAGGCGCCGGACGCCGACCCCGCGCCCCGGGTAGGCCTGCGCCTGGTTCTTCAGCGCCGGCCGCAGGTGCTCGGGCGGCCGGTAGCGCTCGGTTTCCCAGTAGACCTCGAGTTCGTGGCCGTCCGGGTCGCGGAACAGGTACGTGGGACCGATTCCCGTGTCGCCGTCGACCCAGCCGACGCCGAGTCCGCGCTCCTCGAGGGCGACCACGCGCCGCTTCAGGGCCTCTTCGCTGGACGCGCGCACCGCCGTCCGCCCGACGCCGGACGTCTTCGCCGCGGTCAGCTTCAGGCTGTGGTGCTCGTAGTCGTCCCAGGTGCGCAGGTAGACGGAGTCGCCGGCGGTGCCGTTCTCGGTCAGCCCGAGCACGCGGACGAAGAAGTCGAGGCTCTTCTCCGGCTCGGGCGTGAACAGCTCGACGTGGCCGAGGTGCGCGATTTCGTGGCGGGGTGAGGGCTGGGGCATCGTGGTCTCCTCAGGGGCGGGGGAAGACGGTGCCGTCGAACAGCTTCCGCGCGGTGCGGAGCACCGTCGACCGGCGGACGCGGGACCCGTCGAACTCGATCGCGACCGCGAGCTTGCCGCTCGGGTGCTCGATTTCGACGGGCGCACCTCCGGCCGGGGCTTCGAGCAGCTCGCTCCCGACGGCGCCGTCGAGCAGCAACGCCGTGACGACGCTGACGCCGCCGAGCACGCCGATCGACGGGTGCGGCTTGACCGGGATGAAGGTCCGGGTGCAGATGGCGCCGCCGTCGCGGGGCGCGGCGACGAGCGTGGTCTTGGGCACCGAACTGCCGCTGACGTCGCCGAGCCCCATCAGCTTCCCGGCTTCGACGCGCAGCGCGTCGATCCGCTCGGCGAGGCCGGTGTCGGCCAGCTCGTCCGGGTCTTCGTAGCCGGTGACGCCCAGGTCCTCGGCCCGCGCCACGACGACCGGCATACCATTGTCCACACAGGACACCGCGATGCCGCCGACGTCGTCGCGGACGTTGCCGGTGGGCAGCAGGCTGCCGCAGGCGGACCCTTCGGTCTCGGTGAAGTCGAGCTCGACCGGAGCGGCGGTGCCGGGCACGCCGGAGATGGCCGTGTCGCCGCGGTAGTCGACTTCGCCGCCGGGGGTGGCGAACGTCGAGACGGCGACGGTGCCGGTGTTGACCAGCCGCACGCGCACGGTGGTGCGCTCGGGCCCGGCGGGCACGAGCCCGCGTTCGACGGCGAACTGCCCGACGCCGGCCAGGAGGTTGCCGCAGGTCTGCCGATCGGAGACGGTCGCCTTCTCGACGCCGAGCTGCAGGAACAGGTAGTCGACGTCGTGGTCCTGTCCGTCCGCTTCGGACACGACGGCGACCTTGCTGGTGACGGGCTGGGCTCCGCCGACGCCGTCGATCTGGCGCGGGTCGGGGGTGCCCATGATCCGCAGCAGCAGGTCGTCGCGGGTCGCGGGATCGGCGGGGAGGTCCTCGGCGAGGAAGTAGGCGCCCTTCGAGGTGCCCCCGCGCATGAGCATGCAGCGCACGCCGGTCATGCCTGCTCCTTCTCGTACTCCTCGGCGGTCAGGTAGCGGACGCCGAGGGCGTCGAGCTTCTCGCGCAGCCCGTAGCGGTCAAGGCCGAGGTGTCCTTGCGCGAACGCTTCCCTTGCGGCGGCTTCTTTTTCGAGCCGGGCCTGCGAGGCGTCGAGTCCGGTTTGGACGTCTTCGCGGCGGACGCACATGACGCCGTCGTCGTCGGCGAGGACGGCGTCACCGGGGCGGACCAGCTGCCCGCCGATGACGACGGGAACGTTGACGGCCCCGGCGGTGGCCTTGACGGTGCCTTGCGCGCTGACGGCGGCCGACCAGACGGGGAAGCCGAGCGCGCGCAGGTCGGTGACGTCGCGGACGCCGGTGGTGGTGACGAGGCCCCGCACGCCGCGGTAGCGCAGCGCGGTGGCGAACAGCTCGCCGAAGAGCCCGTCACGGCAGGGAGAAGTGGTGGTGACGACGAGGACATCGCCGTCCCGGCACTGCTCGACGGCGGCGTGGATCATGAGGTTGTCCCCGGGCCAGCAGAGCGCGGTGACGGCGGTCCCGCCCATGCGCGCGCCGTCTTGGATCGGCCGGAGGTCCGGGCCGAGGAGCCCGGAGCGCCCGAGCGCCTCGTGAACGGTGGCAACGCCGTAGTCGGCCAGTCGCGCAACCTGCTCGAGGTCGGCACGCGGCGGATCGGTGACGATGACGGGCTTCATACAGGCTACGGTACGGTTCGGTAGACGAAATTGTCAACAATTTTGGCGGACAAGTGGGCGCGCGGGTTGGCGACGAGCGGAGGCAAGCCCCAGCGGTCGGCGATGGCGGGCTTCGGCGCTGCTTCACGCGGCAACTCCCGCCAGGCAGACCGAGACTTCACGCGGCAACTCCAGCCAGGCAGACCGAGACTTCACGCGGCAACTCCAGCCAGGCAGACCGAGACTTCACGCGGCAACTCCAGCCAGGCAGACCGAGACTTCACGCGGCAACTCCAGCCAGGCAGACCGAGACTTCACGCGGCAACTCCAGCCAGGCAGACCGAGACTTCACGCGGCAACTCCAGCCAGGCAGACCGAGGCTTCACGCGGCGACTTCCGACGGGCAGCCCCGGCGCGGCGACTTTCGGCCGGGCAGCCCCGGCGCGGCGACTTTCGGCCGGGCGGTCCTGCGCAACGGCAATTCGGGCGAGCGCCTCGCGATCACCCCCAGCCGCGACACCTCTCCCGGCGCTCCCCGATCACGGGTGCAGCGGCGAGACCTCCGCGTCGGTTGCCTTGAGGGCCTCGATCACGCTGCCCAGATGGTCCCGCGCCGCCTGGGCTGCTCGGTCCGGGTGGTGGGCGCAGATCGCGTCGATGATCGCCAGGTGCTCCGGCAGGGACACCTGCGGGCGGCCCGGGCGCATCGCCAGGCGGAACTGGTGGCGCACGCTCTGCCCGCGCAGCCGCTCCAACACCTGCGCCGCCGTGCGCTGGCCGCTGATTTCGCGGATCCGGCGGTGCAAACGCTGGTTGAGGCTCGAATAGCCGACCACGTCCCCGCCCGCCACCGCCTGGTGCATCAGCTCGCCCAGCTCCTTCAGCTCGCCGATCTCCGCGTCGGAAACGCGCTCCGCCGCCTTCGCCGCGCACAGCGACTCCAGCATCATGCGGACCTCGGAAATCTCGACGGCCTCCTCCAGCGACACCGCGCGCACCCGGGCGCCCCGGTTCTGCACGCGCTCGACGAGCCCCTCGTTCGTCAGCTCGATCAGCGCCGCCCGCACCGTGGCGCGGCTCGCGGCGAACTGGCCGGAGAGGTCCGCCTCCACCAGCCTCTGGTTGGGCACGAACTCGCCGCGGACGATCGCGTCGCGGATGGCCGCCACCACGGAACGCTCCCCCGGCCGCCCGGCCGCAGCACTCTGCGTCATACCCCGACCCCGTCTGTTGAGATTACTTTTGTTGACAATTTTGTCGCGCACATCGTGTACTCGATCGTAGCTGGTAAGGAGGATTCTGCTATGTCCGGAACCATCGCGATACTCGGGCTCGGCGAGGCAGGCAGCGCGCTCGCCCGGGATCTGGCCGCCGCCGGAGCCGTCGTACGGGGCTACGACCCGGCCGTTTCGGCCGGCGAAGGCATCGTCGCAACCGGCTCCGAAGCCGAAGCGGCCGAGGGCGCCGACCTGGTGCTCAGCGTGAACAGCGCGGCCGCGGCCGTCGACGCGCTCGAAGCCGGCTTGAGCGGTCTCGGGACCGGCGCCGCCTGGGCCGACCTGAACACCGCCTCCCCCGGCACCAAGCGCAGGCTGGCCGCCATCGCCGCCGAGCACGACGTGCCGTTCGCCGACATCGCGATCATGGCGCCGGTCCCCGGCCGCGGCCTGCGGGTCCCGATGCTCGCTGCCGGTGTCGCCGCCGAAATTGTCGCCAATACCTTGAACACGTTCGGCGCCGCGGTCGAAGTCATGGCCGGCGAAGCCGGGCTCGCCGCCGAGCGCAAGCTGCTGCGCAGCGTGTTCTTCAAGGGCATGTCGGCCGCCGTGGTCGAGGCGCTGGAAGCCGCGCGCGCCGCAGGCTGCGAGGACTGGCTGCGCAAGATCATCGTCGACGAACTCACCGCGGCAAACGCTTCCACCGTGGACCGGCTCGTCGACGGCTCGGTCAAGCACGCCGTCCGCCGGACGTCCGAAATGGCGGCGGCCGCGGAGATGCTCGGCGAGCTGGGCGTGCGCGCGGACGTCGCGTCCGCCGCTCGTGACCAGCTTGCGCACATCGCTGATACACAGGATTGTCAACAATCTTGACGCAACTCTTGTGTTCAATATCTCAGCCGATGTAGCTTCGGACTCCTTCGCTGCCCCGGACGAAAGGGACGAGGATGTCCACACGAGAACTCGGCGGCACGGCCGCCGCCACGGTCCGGCTCTCCATCCGGGTGACCGCGTTGTGCTGGGTCCTCGTGCTGCTGGACGGGCTGGACCTGTTCGTCTACGGGGCGACGCTGCCGGGCGTGCTGGCCGACAAGAGCTTCGGCCTGACGCCGGTCAGCGGCGGGAACATCGGCAGCCTGACGACGTTCGGGATGATGCTCGGCGCGCTCGGGGCCGGCATCCTCACCGACCGCACCGGCCGCCGGAAGATCATCATCACCGGCGTCACGGTCTTCTCCCTGGCCGCGGCCGCCTGCGCCACGGCACCCACGGTCGAGTTCTTCGGCGCGGCGCGGTTCGTCGCCGGGATCGGCCTCGGCGGCCTGCTGCCGTCGGCGATCGCGATGGTCATGGAGTACGCGCCGGCGTGGCGGAAGAACCTCGCCGTCACCACCGTGATGACGGCCCACCAGGCCGGCGGCGCGCTGGCCGGCGCGCTGGGGATGACGCTCGTCCAGTCGATGGGCTGGCGCTCGGTGTACTGGATCGGCGCGCTGCTGCTCGTGGTGGTGCTGCCCGCGGTCGTGTTCCTGCTGCCGGAGTCGATGACGTTCCTGCTGGCCAAGGGCCGCACCGACCGCGCGCGGGCGATCGCGGACAAGTTCGCGGTCTCGCTCGGCACGTTCGCGCCGGAGCCGGCCGAAGACCGGCGTGGTGGCCTGCGCGGCCTCTTCACGCCGTCGGTGCGGACGACGACGCTGCTGTTCTGGATCGCGTCGTTCGCCGGGCTGCTGCTGGTGTACGGCGTGAACACCTGGCTGCCGACGATGATGCGCGGCAGCGGCTACAACCTCGGCTCGGCGATCAGCTTCCTGCTGGTGATCAACCTGGGCGGGATCGCGGGCATGCTCATCGCCGGGCGGCTCGCGGACCGCTTCGGCGCCCGGCCGGTGGCGATCATCTGGTTCGCGCTGACCGCGGGCGGCGTCGGGCTGCTGGCGGTGCACCTGCCGCTGGCCGTGACGTACGTCGTCGTGTTCCTGACCGGCGCGTGGCTCTTCAGCGCGCAGACGCTCGTCTACGCGGCGGTCGGCGCGTACTACCCGGCCGACAGCCGCGCGACGGCGCTGGGCTGGGTGTCCGGCGTCGGCCGGCTGGGCGCGGTGTTCGGGCCGTGGCTGGGCGGGATCCTGGTCGCGGGCGGGCTGTCGTCGCTCGGCTTCGTGGTGTTCGCGATCGCGGGCGTGCTCGGCGCGGTGATGGTGGCCCTGGTGCGGCGGAAGGGCGCGTTCGCGACGGAAAGCGGGCAGGCCGAGCGGAGGCCGGTGCGGGAATCGCACAACGCTTGAGGCTCGGCAGACCCGGTTCGCGACGCCGTCCGCGAACCCCGGCCGGAGTCGCGGAACCGCCACAGCCGCGAAGGCGGTCCAGCCCGAAAAGGCGCGCTCACCCCCACTCGCTGCCTCGCTCCGGCGCACCGGAGCGGGGCAGCTCCGCGTCGATCACGGATCAGTCTCAGCCGGGTCAATCTCGTCGTAGATATTGTCAACAATTTCATCGACGATTAGTGTGCGAGTATCAAGCATGCGAAGCGACGAGGAACCACCTTGATCATCGACTGCCACGGCCACTACACGACCGCGCCCCCCGCCCTCGCGGCGTGGCGCGACCAGCAGATCGCGTCGCTGGCCGATCCCGGCGTCAAGCCCGCCCAGGCCGACCTGCGGATCAGCGACGACGAGCTGCGCGAGACGATCGAACCGAACCAGCTGCGGCTGATGGACGAACGCGGCATCGACCTGACGATCTTCTCGCCGCGCGCGTCGTTCATGGCCCACCACGTCGGCGGCTTCGAGACGTCCGCGGAGTGGGCGGCGATCTGCAACGAGCTGTGCCACCGCGTCAGCACCCTCTACCCCGAGCGGTTCGCGCCGGCCGCGATGCTCCCGCAGTCACCGGGCGTCGACCCGGCCACCTGCCTGCCCGAGCTGACCCGCTGCGTCGAGGAGTACGGCGCCGTCGCGCTGAACCTGAACCCCGACCCCAGCGGCGGCCACTGGACGGCGCCGCCGCTCACCGACCGGTCGTGGTACCCGATCTACGAAAGGATGGTCGAGTACGACATCCCGGCGATGGTGCACGTCAGCACGAGCGTCAACCCCGCCTTCCACACCACCGGCGCGCACTACCTCAACGCCGACACGACCGCGTTCATGCAGCTCGTGCAGGGCGACCTGTTCACCGACTTCCCGACGCTGCGGCTGGTCATCCCGCACGGCGGCGGCGCGGTCCCCTACCACTGGGGCCGGTTCCGCGGCCTCGCGATGGCGCTGGGCAAGCCGGAACTGGAAGATCACTTGCTGGGCAACGTCTTCTTCGACACCTGCGTCTACCACCAGCCGGGCTCAGACCTGCTCTTCGACGTCATCCCGGCGCGCAACATCCTCTTCGCGTCCGAGATGATCGGCGCCGTCCGCAGTGTCGACCCGCGAACCGGCCACCACTTCGACGACACGCGCCGGTACGCCGAAGCCGCGAAACTGTCCGAAGAGGACTGGGCCGCGATCCGGGAGCACAACGCCCGGGCCGTCTACCCCCGGCTGGACGCCCTCCTGAAGGGCCAAGGCCGGTGACCGCGCCGAAGACGCCCGGCTGGCTGGACTGGTCCGCGGATCCGTCCACACCGGACTTCGAGCTGCCGTGCGGCACGGTCGACGCGCACTGCCACGTGTTCGGCCCGCACCAGGAGTTCCCGTTCGCGCCGGAGCGCAAGTACACGCCCTGCGACGCGAGCAAGGACCAGCTCTTCGCCCTGCGCGACCACCTCGGCGTCGCGCGCAACGTCATCGTCCAGGCCACCTGCCACGGCGCGGACAACGCCGCCATGGTCGACGCCGTCCGGGCCGCGGACGGCCGGGCGCGCGGGATCGCGACCGTCCGGCCGGACGTCGGCGAGAAGGAGTTGCGCGAACTCGACGCCGCGGGCGTGCGCGGCGTGCGGTTCACCTTCGTCAAGCGGCTCGTCGACGCCTCGCCCAAAGAGGACCTGAGCACGATCGCCAAGAAGATCGCGCCGCTCGGCTGGCACGTCGTGCTCTACTTCGAAGCCGCCGACCTGCCCGAACTCGAGGACTTCTTCGGCACGCTGCCCACGCAGCTGGTGATCGACCACATGGGACGCCCCGACGTCGCGAAACCGCCGGAAAACCCGGAGTTCGAGAGGTTTCTCGGCTTCGTCGAGGAGAACGACGCCTGGGTGAAAGTCAGCTGCCCGGAACGCCTCACCGTGACCGGACCGCCGGCCCTCCACGGCGAACGGCACGCCTACACCGACGTCGTCCCGTTCGCCCGGCGCGTCGTGACGGAGTTCCCGGACCGGGTGCTGTGGGGCACCGACTGGCCGCATCCGAACCTGAAGGACCACATGCCCGACGACGGGCTGCTCGTCGACTACATCCCGCAGATCGCGGACACGGCGGACCTGCGCCGGAAGCTACTGGTCGACAACCCGATGCGCCTCTACTGGCCCGGCGAAACCGCCTGAAACCCCCGAAATCCTTGAAGGGCATGCAATGCAGCACGCCAACGCGTTCAACCGGCTGAACCGCCTGCCGATCTCGCGGTTCCACAAGGTCACCCTGCTGGCCGTCTCGTTCGCCTACTTCTTCGAGTTCGCGGACATCAACAGCTTCGCCACCACCGCGCCCAAGCTGATCAAGCTGTGGGGCGTGACGGTCGACCAGGTCGCCTACGTGACCTCGCTGTCGTTCGTCGGGATGTTCTTCGGGTCGATCATCGCGAGCAAGCTCGCCGACCGCTTCGGCCGCAGGAACGCGCTGGTGTGGACGACCGTGTGGTTCGGCGTGTTCTCCCTCGCGGCCGTCTTCTCCTGGGACATCGTGTCGCTGGGCGTGTTCCGCGTCCTGACCTCGGCGGGCCTCTCGGCGATGACGGTCGTCGCGGTCATCTACGTCAGCGAGCTGTACCCGGCGGCGAGCCGCGGCAAGTACCAGGCCTACGCGATCGTGATCGGCATCTGCGGCACGCCGGTGACCAACCTGATCGCGAGCGCGGTCGTGCCGATCAACTCCTGGTCGTGGCGGCTGGTGTACCTGTGGGGCGCGCTCGGCGTGCTGCTGGTGCTGTTCACGCGGCAGCTGAAGGAGTCGCCGAGGTGGTACGAAAGCCGGGGCGAGCACGCCAAGGCGGACGCGGTGCTGCGGGAGATCGAGGAGCGCGTCGCGGCGGAGAAGGGACCGCTGCCGGAGCCGGCGCCGCCGGTCGAAGAGGCGCCTGTGGCCAAGGCACCGCTGCGCTTGCTGCTGAAGAAGAAGTACCTGATGCCCACGTTGCTGCTGACGGTCTTGTGGGTGACGCAGACGATCGGCTTCTTCGGCTATTCGAGCTGGGCGCCGACGCTGCTGGCCAAGGAGGGCTTCAGCGTCGAGAAGTCGGTGTTCTACGTGGCGCTGACGACGGTCGGCGCGCCGCTCGGGTCGTACCTGGCGGCCCTGGTGACGGACCGCTTCGAGCGCAAGTGGTGCCTGGTCGCGTTCGGCGCGGTCATCGCGCTGTGCGGCCTGCTCTACGGGCTGACGTTCACCCCGGTCCTCATCGTGGTGTTCGGCTTCCTGGTGAACCTGTTCGAGCGCGGCTACACGGCTTTGGGGTACGCGTACTCGCCGGAGCTGTTCGACACGCGGGGCCGGTCATTGGGCACCGGCGTGTCGTACGGGCTCGGCCGGCTGTCGAACGCGGTCGGGCCGTTGATCGTGGCCGGGTTGTACAACGGCAGCGGGTACCGGAGCGTGTTCTTCTTCATCGCGGGGACCTGGCTGGTCGGCGCGCTGGTGCTGGCGGCGTTCGGGCCCCGCACCCGGGCGGCCCGGCTGCAGTCGGCACCGGAGGCGAAGCACGCGGGCGTCTGAGCGCCTCACTCCCGCAGCTTCCGCAGGGTCCCGGCCGCGGTCCGACGGCCGTGGCGGTCGCGGACCGCGGTCGTCGTCTCCTTCCCCGGAACCGCGGCCGCGATCAAGCCCTGGTGGTCGAACAACGGTGCCACCAACCGGTATTCGAACTCCAGGGCGCCTTCGACGCCGCAGGCGCGAGCGGCTTCGGCCATCGCGACCGCCTGCAGCGGGCCGTGGGTGAGCAGGCCCGGGTAGCCCTCGACCGAACGGCTGTAGTCGCGGTCGTAGTGGATGCGGTGGGCGTTGTACGTCAGCGCGGAGAAGCGGAACAGCAGCGTCGGGGTCACTTCGATCGGCCACTCCCCCGGCGCGGGCGGGACCTCCGGGCCGTCGTCCGGGGGTGCCCCGACGGCGGCACCGGCGCGGTACACGATGTCCTGCTCCTCGTCGACCACCAGCCGGCCCGACTGGGTGATCCGGTGCGCCACCGTGACGAACGTGAGCGGCCCGGATCGGCCCGCCTTTTCCTGCACCGCAAGGACTTCCGACTGCCGGGTGGCGGGCTCGCCGAAGCGCAGCGCACCGGGCGTGCGGACGCGGCCGCCCGCCCACATGCGGCGGCGGCCCGGGCCCGGCGGGGCCAGGACCGCGTTGCGGACCGGGTGGCCGTCGGGGCCGAGGTCGGCCTGAGCGGGCCGGTCGAGCAGGTAGAGCCAGTGCCACAGCAGCGGCAGGGCGCCGTCCGGCTCCGGGACGTCGAGCAGGGACGCGAGCGCGTGCGCCGGTCCGGGCAGGATCGGTTCGGAAACGTCCACGTCAGAGCCCCTTCAGCGCGTCACGGCCCGCGTCGAAGCTGCGCAGCGCGGCACCGACCGCCGCGGCCACCGTGACCTCGAAGACCTCGTCCTCCGTGTGGCCCGCCGCGAGCAGGCGCCGGACGTCGTCGTCGGTGACGCGGTGGGAGGCGTCGCGGACCAGCGCGGCGTAGGCCCGCCACGACTCCTCCAGCCCGTCGCCCGTCCCGGCCGCCCGCCGTAGCGCGGGACTCGTTTGCGCAGGCTGCTCGAAGACGCTCTCGCGCAGGTCGTCGGGGCCGTCGGCGAGCAGGAAGCCCGGGAACCGGTAGCCCGCGCGGTGCAACGCCTTCGCGCCCACCTTCAGCTGGCCGTCGAGCAGCTCGAAGCCGAACGCGTTGGCGAGCCGGTTGACGATGTTCCACACCAGGTTGACGTTCAACGCCTCCAGCACGGCGTGCGCGGGCACGTCGCGCGGCGGTGACAGCGTGCGGTTCCGGGAGACGTCCTCGACGAACCGTTGGACGGCAAGCAGTTCCGGCCGCGCGTCGGCCGGGCGGTCCGGGTCGATTTCCCCGTGACCCGCGATCCGCGTCAGCTCGGCGTGCGTGACGACGCAGAACGGGCACTCGTGCACCCGGGCCGTGCTCATCGCGAGGTATTCGCGTTCACCGGCGGTCCAGTGGGACTCGCCGCGCATCGCGGGCGCCGTCAGCTCCAGCAGCGGCCGGGTCAGGAAGCCCGGCCGGTACAGCAGCAGCTTGACGATGTCGGGGCTGGTGACGCCGGACAGCTTGCCGGTGACGGCCATGAAGAGCCGGGCCCGGCGCCGGTGGCCGGTGTCCAGGACGGACAGTCGCATCAGGACTCCAGTTCGTGCATTCGGGCGGTGAGGAAGCGGCGGTCGGCCGGGGCCTGAGCCAGGTCGCGGGCCCGCCGGTACGCGGCCACGGCCTCCTCGGGACGGCCGAGGCGGCGCAGCAGGTCCGCGCGGGCGGCGTGCCAGAGGTGGTAGCGGTCGAGCCCGTCGATCGCCTCGACCAGGGCGAGCCCGGTCTCGGGACCGTCGGCCATCGCGACGGCCACGGCGTGGTTGAGCGCGACCACGGGCGACGGCGCGAGCGTCCGCAGCTGCGCGTACAGAGCGGCGATGCGGGCCCAGCCGGTGTCGGCGGCGTCGCGGGCCTGCGCGTGCTGGGCCGCGATCGCCGCCTGCAGCTGGTACTGCCCGACGACCCCGTGGCGCAGCGCCCGGCCGAGCACGCCGAGGGCTTCGGCGATCTCGCCCCGGTCCCAGCGGGTGCGGTCCTGGTCTTCGAGCAGGACGACGTCACCGCCGGGCGTGTAGCGGGCGGCCGAGCGCGAATCCTGCAGCAACAGCAACGCGACCAGGCCGAGCGCCTCCGGTTCGTCCGGCATCAACGCGGCCAGCAGCTTCGCCAGCCGGATCGCCTCGCGCCGCAGCCCGGCCGGTTCGTCGCGGCCCGACGGCGAGGTGTAACCGCGGGTGAAGACGAGGTAGATCACCGCGAGGACGCCGGAGAGGCGGTCGGGCAGCAGGTGGTCGGGCGGGACGCTCAGCGAGATGCCCGCGTCGCGGATCTTCCGCTTCGCGCGCACGAGCCGCTGTGCCAGCGCGGGCTCGGCGACCAGGAACAGCCGGGCGATCTGGGCGGCGGTCAGGCCGGCGACCGCCTGCAGCGTCAGCGCCACCCGCGCGTCTTCGGCCAGAGCCGGGTGGCAGCACGTGAAGAGCAGGCTCAGCCGGTCGTCGCCGACTTCGGCGAGCCGGTCGTCCGGCGGGCTCATCGTCGTCACCCCGCTCTCCCCCGCCGCGAGCCGCGCGAGCTTGGCCTGCCCGACGCGGGCGCGGCGGATCCGGTCGACGGCACTGTTGCGCGCCGCGGTCAGCAGCCAGGCCGCGGGGTCGTCCGGGACCCCCGCGTCCCACGTCCGCAAGGCCTGGGCGACCGCGTCCTGGAGGGCGTCCTCGGCGAGTTCGAAGTCGCCGAGGACCCGGACGAGGGCGGCGAGCAGCCGGGCGCGGTCCTCGCGGTAGACGCGCTCGACGACGCCGGCCGCGCGATCACCCACGGGCGGCCCGGTGGTCGAGCCCCGGCACGCCGGCGACCGGGCGGACCTCGATCGAGCCCTGGGCGGCCATCGGGCACAGCGCGGCCAGCTCCAGGGCCTCGTCGAGGTCGCGGCAGTCGAAGACGTACACCCCGCCGAGGTGCTCGTGGGTCTCGGCGAAGGGCCCGTCGGTGATGAGCGTCCGGCCGTCCTTCACCGTCACCGTGGTGGCGGTGTGCTCGCCCTGCAGCGGGTGCCCGGAGACGAACACCCCGCGTCGCCGGCACTCGTCGGCGAAGGCGTTGACGGCGGTCAGCGCCTCCTCGAAGCCGGGGTCACCCGGCTCGGGCCGCTCGCAGTCGTAGATCAGCAGCATGTAGAGCACGTGCGCTCCTTCGTCCGGGGGCAGGTCGAAGAGGATGACGAACGGGATGACGGTAACTCGACAGGCTCGGCCGGACCCGGCGAAATCGGGGCCGCGGAAATTACCAAAGGTAAGTTCTGTGCCGGTCTTGACATGACCAATGGTCAGGAGGAAAGTCCTCGCCACCTGATTCGTCTAGACCAATCAGGGAGCTCTCCCGGCGGACGGCCATCCTCAGGAGGAGACCCATGTCCCGCAGAATCCGGACCACCACAGCAGCACTGACGAGCGTCGCGACCGTGGCGGCGACCGCCCTGATCCTCTCCGGTGGGGCCGACGCCAGCACCACGGCCGCCGCCGACTGCGGTGTGCTGTTCGACGACTTCCACTACGCCTCCCCCACCGACTCCGCGTTCAGCGGCGCCGGCTGGACCACCCGCAACGACGTCGGCAGCCCCGGCGTGGCCGGCGCGCGCTGGCTCACCAGCAACGTCACCTTCCCGACGGTGAACGGCGACCGCGTCGCGCAGCTCGCCGCCAGCACCGACGGCAGCGCCGCCGGCACGACGCACTCCGAGATGTACCAGAACCAGCTGCGGTTCCTCGACGGCACGTACGCCAGCCGGGTCCGCTTCACCGACGCGCCGGACAGCGGCACGGACGGCGACCACGTCAACGAAACGTACTTCACGATCTCGCCGCTGCGGTACGACCGCGACCCGCTCTACAGCGAGCTGGACTTCTCGGAGTACCTGCCCAACGGCGGCTGGGGCGGCCCGACGGCCGACTACCAGACCAGCTGGTACACCTACTGGAACAACCCGTCGTGGGACGGGCTGCGCACGTCCACCGCGCAGAACCGCAGCTTCGCCGGCTGGCACGACATCGTCACGCAGGTGTCGGGCGGGCACGTGAAGTACTTCATCGACGGCGTCCAGACCGCGGACCACACGACCGACGCCCAGGGCGACCCGGTGTACCCGCGGACGCCGATGTCGATCAACTACAACATGTGGTTCATCGACACGGCCGGGCACACGAGCGGGAACAGCGTCTACACCGAGCAGGTCGACTGGACGTACTACGCGGGCGACCAGGTGGTGTCCCCCGCGGACGCCGTCGCTCGCGCCGGCTCGTACCGGACGGCCGGAACGTCCCATGTGGACACGGTGAACGGGTGCACCACGCCGACCAGCCCGCCGCCGACCACCCCCACCACCCCGACCACGGTTCCGACGACGCCCACCACGCCGTCCCAGCCCGCCGACTGCTCGACGGCGCCGGAATGGGACTGGGGCACGGTGTACCTCGGCGGCCAGCGGGTGAAGCACAACGCGCACCTCTGGCAGGCGAACTGGTGGACGCAGGGGTCCGAGCCCGGGCTGACCGCCCAGTGGGCCGACCTCGGCCACTGCTGACGTCCGACACGCCGCCGCCGACCTGGCCGCGGCCCGGGTTCCAGGGACCGGCCCGGACCGCGGTCACCCTTCCGTCCCCACCCCGTCGTGAGTGGGAAACAGGGTTAGAACACTGTTTCCCACTCACGACCCCGCCGCCGCCATTCCAGGAGTTTCCCGTGCGCAGACGCACCTTCGCCGCCGCTCTGGCCGTCGCCGCCGTGACCGCCACCGCCGCCTGCGGTTCCGACGCCCCCGCTCCCGCCGCCCAGGGCGGCGGGCAGCTGACCGTCTGGCTGATGAACGGCGACCTCAGCGACAAGGCCGCCGCGGCGATCAACGCCGCGTTCGAGAAGGCCACCGGCGCGAAGGTCACCGTGCAGGTCCAGGAGTGGGACAACATCAACACCAAGATCAGCACCGCGCTGGCCCAGGACAACACCCCCGACGTCATCGAGATCGGCAACACCGACGTGCCGCTCTTCGCCGCCAACGGCGCCCTCACCGACCTGAACCCCCACCGCGACGAGCTGGCCGCCGGGCAGACCTGGCTGCCCGGTCTCGCCGGACCGGCCACTGTGGACGGACACGGCTACGGCGCCCCGCTGTTCGCCGGCAACCGCGCGGTCATCTACGACAAGCAGGTCTGGGCCGACGCCGGGATCACCGCGCCACCGAAGACGTTCACGGAACTCACCCAGGACCTCGACAAGATCAAGGCGAAGCACCCGGCGGCGGACTACTCGGCCTTCCACTTCCCCGGCAAGTACTGGTACGGCGCGCTGCAGTTCGTCTGGGACGCCGGCGGTCAGCTCGCCACGCAGAAGGACGGCAAGTGGACCGGCGCCCTGGAAAGCCCGGAGGCGCAGAAGGGCCTGCAGGCCTGGAAGGACTTCCAGAACGCCTACTCCTCCGCCGCGTCCCGCAACGTCGACACCAAGGCTCCCGACCAGGCCGCGATCTTCTCCGCCGGCGGCGCCGGGGCGATCCTCGACACGAGCGTCAACACCGTCGTCAAGAACAAGCCGGAGCTGAAGGACCGCCTGGGCACCTTCCCGTTCCCCAGCGCCACGCCCGGGAAGACGCAGCCGGTGTTCCTCGGCGGGTCCGACCTCGTCGTCGCGGCCAAGAGCCGCAACCAGGATCTCGCCCTGGCCTACCTCAAGGCCGCGACGAGCCCCGCCGTGCAGCGCGACGCGATCGTCGGCATCGACGGCTGGACCCCGATCTCGACCGAGCTGATCGACCAGGTCACACCCACCCTGCCGCCGCTCAACGCCGCCTTCGCGACCGCGGCCAAGACCAGCGTCGCGACCCCGGCCGCCCCGGGCTGGGCGACGATCGAGAGCGACAAGTCGATCAACACCTTCTTCGCCGACATCGCCACCGGACGCCGGCCGATCGCCGACGCCGCCAAGGACTTCGACGCTCACCTGACCGAGGCACTCAACGCCCGCTGACCGGCGGGGCGGCCCGGCCGACTGCCGTCCCCAACCGGGCCGCCCCGCCCCTTTTCGCGAAGGAGTCCTCCTGTTGCCAATCCGACCAAAAGTAGGCCGGCCCTCGAGCGGTACGAGCCATTGCCACGAAAGCCATCCGGCCGTGACTGTGGTCGGATTGGTAACGAACGGCACAGGGCTGGAGAAAGCGCCGCCCGGCGCCCCGCCGAGACCGGCCACGCCGCGCCGGCGTCGCTCGCTGCTGCCCTACGGCTTGCTGCTGCCCGCGACCCTGCTCCTCGGGCTCGTCCTGGGCTACCCGCTGGTGCGGCTGGTCGTCATCTCGACGCAGCGGTACGGCCTGCGGTCCCTGTTCACCGGCACGACGACGGCCGCGGGCTGGGACAACTACGCCGCCGTCCTCGGCGACGACCAGCTCCTCCCGGTCCTCGGGCGCAGCATCGGGTTCTGCGCGGCGCTGGTCCTCGGCACCCTGGTCATCGGCTTCGGCGTCGCGCTGCTGCTGCAACGGATCGGCCGCGGCATGCGCACGGCCGTCACGCTCTGCCTGATCGCGGCCTGGGCGCTGCCGAACGTGGCGTCCACTTTGGTCTGGCAGTGGCTCTTCCAGCCCGGCTACGGCGTCGTCAACTGGCTGCTCACCCGGGCCGGCTTCGGCGACCTCACCCAGCACGACTGGACCACCTCGCCGGCGTCGGCGTTCACCCTCGTCTGGCTGCTGGTCGTGTGGCAGTCGGTGCCGTTCGTCGCGCTCACGCTCCACGCGGGCCTGTCGCAGATCCCGCGCTCCTACTACGAAGCCGCCGCACTCGACGGCGCCGGGCCGTGGCGCGTCCACCGGACGATCACGTTCCCGTTCCTGCAGCCGATCCTCGGCCTCGTCACCATCCTCTCGGTGATCTGGGACTTCACCGTGTTCAACCAGATCTGGATCCTCACCCAGGGCGGCCCGAACGACGGCACGACGACGCTGGGCATCTGGACGTTCACGAGGGCGTTCAGCCGCAACGACTTCGGCCAGGGCGCGGCGATCGCGGTCGTCTCGGTCGCGCTGCTCGTCGCGATGACGGCCGTGTACGTGCGCCGGCTCGTCCGCTCCGGGGAGGACCTGTGATCCGCCGGATCGGCCGCAACACGGTCGCCACCGTCTTCTGTCTCGTGTGGATCTTCCCGGTCTACTGGATGGTGCTCACCGCCTTCAAGCCCGCGGGCGAGATCCTCAGCCCCACCCCGCGGTTCCTGCCGTTCGACGTCACGCTGGACAACTTCGCCGACGCGCTCGCGAAGCCGGGGTTCGTGCAGGACCTCGTCAACAGCGTCGTGATCGTCGTCGCGGTCGTGGCACTGTCCATTGTGGTCGCCTTCCTGGCCGCGACGGCCTTGACGCGCTTCCGGTTCTTCGGGCGCCGCAGCTTCCTCATCGGCGTGCTGGTCCTGCAGATGGTGCCGGTGCCCGCGCTGGTCATCCCGCTGTTCCTCGGCCTGAAGAGCGCGCACCTGCTCGACACGCTCTTCGGGTTGATCCTGACTTACGTCGCGCTCGTCCTGCCGTTCACCATCTGGACGCTGCGCGGCTTCCTGCACGGCATCCCGGTCGAACTCGAGGAGGCGGCGATGGTCGACGGCGCGACGCGCGGGCGCGTCATGCGCTCGGTCCTGCTGCCGCTGGTGCTGCCCGGCCTGATCGCGACCAGCGTGTTCGCGTTCATCACCGCGTGGAACGACTTCCTGTTCGCCTACGTGATCATGAAGGACAGCTCCGGCTACACGCTGCCGGTGTGGCTGGTGTCGTTCAGCACCAGCACCGGCACCGACTACGGCGGCCTGATCGCCGCGTCGACGCTGTTCGCGCTGCCCGTCGTCGTCTTCTTCGCGCTCGTGCAGCGCCACCTGGTCGAGGGCATGACCGCGGGCGCGGTGAAGGGCTGATGATCATCCCCCACCCCACGCGGCTGACCCGCCGCGCCGGTTCCTTCGCGCCCGCCGGCGGGCTGCGCGTGCTCGCGAGCCGCGGTGCCGAGCGCGCGGCCCGCCTGCTGGCCGGGTACCTGCCCCGGCCGACGATCCACCACGGTCCCGCCATCCGCCTCGACCTCGTGCCGGGCGCGAAGCACGGCTTGGAGGGGTACGAACTCGACGTCACGCCGGCGGACGCGCTGCTCACGGCGTCCACCGAAACGGGGCTGCGCAACGGCGTCCAGACCCTCCGGCAGCTGGTGCCGCTGCACGGCCCGCCGCGGCTGCCGTGCCTGCACGTCCGCGACGCGCCCCGGCTGCCCTGGCGCGGCGTGCTGCTGGACGTCGCCCGGCACTTCATGCCGCTGGAGTTCCTCCGCGAGTTCGTCGACCTGCTGGCCCTGCACAAGTACAACGTCCTGCACCTGCACCTGACTGACGACCAGGGCTGGCGGATCGAGATCGACGGCTGGCCCCGGCTCACCGAGATCGGCGCGTGGCGCACCGAGTCGATGGTCGGCGCGGCGGGCAGCGACGTCTACGACGGCGTCCCCCACGGCGGGTTCTACACCCAGCGCGAGCTGCGCGAGCTGGTCGCCTTCGCGGCCGACCGGGGTGTGCGGATCGTGCCGGAGATCGACCTGCCCGGGCACGTGCGCTCGGCGCTCGCCGCCTACCCCGAGCTGGGCAACCGGCCCGGCGTCACGCTGCAGGTGTGGACGGCGTGGGGCATCAGCCCGGACATCCTCGGCGTCCACGACGGCGCGTTCGCCTTCTGCCGGGAGGTGCTCACGCAGGTCGCGGACGTCTTCCCGGCGCGGCACCTGCACATCGGCGGCGACGAGTGCCCGACCACGCAGTGGGCGTCGAACCCGGTCGCGCGGGAGAGGGCGGCGCGGCTCGGCTTGAGCGACACCGCGGAGCTGCACCCGTGGTTCCTGAGCGAGCTGCACGGCGTGCTCGAAGGCCTCGGCCGGCAGGCCGTCTGCTGGGACGAGACCGGCCACGCCGCGGGCCGGCTGCCGCCGGAAATGGTCGTCACGGCCTGGCGCGACGCCGCGCACGGCGCCCTTGCGGTGGCTCGCGGCCACCAGGTCGTCATGGCGCCGCACACGTCGACGTACTTCGACTACCGGCAGAGCGAGGAGCCCGGCGAGCCACCGCGGGCGGACGTGACGACACTCCGGGACGTCTACCGCTTCGATCCCCTCGCGGGCGGCCTCCCGGTCAGCGACGGGACGCGGCCCGGAGTGCTGGGCACGCAGGCCCAGCTGTGGACCGAGCACGCGCCGACCCCCGACCACGTGCGTCACCTGGCGTTCCCGCGGCTGTGCGCGCTGGCCGAACGCGCGTGGTCGCCGCCGGACCGCCGTTATGCTGACTTCCAGGAGCGCCTGCCCGGTCACCTCGAACGGCTGCGCGCCCTGGACGCCCTGCCGAAGGAGCGCGTCCGGTTCGCCGGCGCGCTCGGAGTATCCGGGAAGACGGTGCCTTGACCGCGGTCGACGAGCCGGCGGACCGCCCGCCCACGGTGAAGCGCGACCGCGTCCGGCGGCACCTGCTGAAGGTGATCGAGAACGCCGGCCCCGGCACCGGGCTGGCGTCCGAACGCGACCTCGCCGCGGAGCTGGGCGTGTCCCGCCCGACCGTCCGGGCGGCGATCGACGAGCTGACCCGCACCGGGCTGCTGGTGCGCCAGCGCGGCCGGGGGACGTTCACGAGCCCGCAGAAGGTGACGCAGGAACTGGCGACGGGCCTCGCCGTCCCGCCCGCCGAGGGCCATTGGACCAGCCGGGTGGTCGCGTTCGGGATCTCCCCGGCCCCGCGGTCGCTCGCGGCCGACCTGGAACGCGAGCCGGGGACACCGGTCCTGCGCGTCACGCGGGTCCGGCACGTCGACGACGAGCCGATCGCGATCGAGCAGCTGGCGCTGCCGGCTGCCCTGGTCCCGGGACTCGCGGTCGCCGACCTGGAGTCGGGCAACTTCTACCGGCTGCTGCGGGAGCGGTTCGGGATCGTGGTGTCGGACGCGGTGCAGACGATCGAGCCGGCGGTGACGAACCCGGAGCAGGCCGAACTGCTCGAGATCGCCGTGTACGCGCCGATCCTGCACATCGAGCGGCTGACCCGCGACACGACGGGGCAGGTGGTCGAGCTGACGCGTTCGGTGTACCGCGGCGACCGGTACCGCATCACGTCGAAGCTCCGCTTCGACGCCGAATCGGGCTGACCCCTGAGCGGCACACCCGATCTCGGCCCACTGCCGCAGCGCGTCACGGAAGAGGGTGAGCTTGCCGTTCGCAGGGTCGTGAGTGAGAAACAGGGTTAGCACACTGTTTCTCACTCACGACCCCCGGCTCGGACCGCGACGGCGTCTTCCGGTGACACCGAGGCCGGGTCGGCAGCCGAGGGCGAAACCGCCGGGGCCATCAGCACCGCGCACAACGGCACCGCCATCGCGATCGCCGCCAGCACGAACACCGGGAACAGGAACGAGAACACCTCCACGCCCGCCGGGTCGGGGGCGTTCACGTCCATGGTCATCCGGACCGCCGCCATGCCCGTGTAGTGCATGCCCGTCACCGCCGCGCCCATCACGAAGCCCGCCAGCAGCCGCAGGGACAGCCGGTCCAGGAACACCGCGAACCACAGGGCCGCCGTCGCCGCCACCACCGCGATCACCACCGACAGCGCGACCAGGCCGCCGTCGTAGCCGAAGTCGCCCTTCACCCTCAGCGCCGACATTCCCGTGTAGTGCATGACGTTCACCGCCAGGCCCGTGATGACGCCGCCGAGCGCGAGGCGCCACCAGCCGAACTTCGCGCGGCCGCCCACCACCACGAGGCCCGCGAACACCGCCGCCACCGAAAGGATCGCCGAGAGCACCGTGCGGAAGATGTCGTAGCGGACCGGCATCCCGGGCGTGCTGAACCCGAGCATCGCGACGAAGTGCATCAGCCAGATGCCGACGCCGCCGATCGAGATCGCCGCCAGCACCAGCCAGCGCATGCGGTGGCGGGGGTTCGCCGTGTGGCGGGCCTGCACCGCGCACGCCAGCCCGAGCGCGCAGCCGACCACCGACGTCAGGTACGCGAGCACGAGCAGCCAGTGCCCCAGCGCGAAGTGTTCCATGACCAGTCCTTTTCGGTGCTAGAGGTCGCGCAGCCCGTGCAGCACGCGTTCCATCAGGTCGTGGCGCTCGTCCCAGGTGGACGTGTCCGACAGCGTGTCGCGGACGATCACCAGGTTGTCCTGCATGAGGTCCGACACGAGCACGCGGACCACGCCGAGCGGCAGCGCCAGCAGCGCGGCGACCTCCATCAGCGACCGCGGCCGGACGCACACCTCGGCGACCTCCGCCAGCGCGCTCGACGTCAGGTACGCGGCTTCGGCCCGGCCCGCCGCCGTGGTCTCGACCAGCGCTTCGACGGCGATCTCGACCGTCGGTGCCGTCCGGCCTTCCGTCCAGGCGTACGGGCGGGCCAGCGACGGGCTGCGCCGCGGCTCCTCCCCGTACGGCCCGGGCGGCGGGTCGTCGATCACCGGTGGTCCTGGGCCACCGATATCTCGCGCGCGGGCACGTCGACCTTCTGCCCGACCCGCTCGACCAGCATCGTCATCTCGTAGCCGACCAGCCCGATGTCGCAGCCGGTCGAGGCGAGGACGACCAGGTTCGAGCCGTCGCCCACGCTCATCAGCAGCAGGAACCCCTGCTCCATCTCGATCACCGACTGCACCACCCGCCCGGCGGTGAACAGCTCCGCGGTGCCCAGCGACAGGCTGGACAGCCCGGCCGCGATCGCCGCCAGCTGGTCCCCGCGCTCGCGGGGCAGGGCTTCGTCGGCCGCCACGAGCAGGCCGTCGGCCGAGACCAGCACCGCGTGCGCGACCCCCGATACGTCCTGGACGAACCCGTTGACCAGCCAGTTCAGCGTCGCCGTCCGCTTGGGCGGCGCGCCGGAACCGGGATAGGCCGGCGTCCCGCCGAGGGATCGGGCCGACGGTTCGGCACCGGGGCGCCGCGGCTGCAGGCCGGGAAGTTCCGTCATCGCGGATCCACTTCGTCCTTTCCGGATTCTTCGGCGCGGTTCGCGGTCTCCCGCCGGGCCGCGCGCATCCCCTGGTAGTGCCGGGAGAGACTGGTGCGGACGGCGGCCGCGTCCCGGAACGACCCGCCGCCGGTCTGCTGCTCGCGCACGCGCGGGACGACCGCGCCGGGGGCGAGCTGGGCGCCCGGCCGCCGGGTCGGCAGGCCCGCATCGGTGAGCCGTTGCGCGATCGCGGGCTTGAGAGCGCTTTCGGCGGCTTGCCGCGCGCGGTCGGCCGGGGTGTCCCACTCGCCGACGACGGGCTTTTCGGTCCGGGCGAAGGGCTTTTCGACCGAGGTGGGCCAGTCCGCGGCCGGGATCGAGGGGTCGGCGGCGTGGGCGGCGGAGGTGGTTTCGGGGTGGCCGGCCCGGCTCGCAGCTTCGGCACGGCCGGCCGAGTCCGCCGGCTCAGCAGCGGAAGTTCCTTGCCCCCCAGGGATTTCGGCCTGGCGGGGTCGCTCCGCGCCCTCAGCACGACCGACCGCAGAGATCCCCTGCACCGCAGCGGCTCCAGCCACGCCGGGCCACTCAGCCTCGTCGAGCCGGCCCGCGAAATCCGCGGACTCCGTCGGCTCGGCCGCGGGCTTGTTCCCCACCGCCGGCCACTCCCCCGACCCGGCGGAGCCGGTGCGCCGCACCACCGGCTTCGCGGCCGGCTCGGTGAACCAGCTCGTCACGACCTGCTCGAAGATCGGTGTCGACGCCTGCGCCGGCACCAGCGGCGGCCGCGGGTGGCCGTTGCGGCTCGCGGCGGCCGTCGCCAGGCGGCCGGCTCCGATCGGGCGTGCCAGGTCCGCGATGACCAGCGCGCCCGGGACGTGCACGCTCGCCGTCACGCCCCCGTGGCGCGCGCCCGTGCCCGTCGCGCGCAGCCGGACCGTCACGCCGTGCAGCGCGGCGAGCCGGCCGACCACGAACAGGCCCATCCGCCGTGTCGTCTCCGGGCCGACCGTCCCGGCCGCCGCGAGGCGGTCGTTCACCGTGGTCAGCTCCGCCGGGGTCATGCCGAGCCCCTGGTCGACGACCTCGATGAGCAGGCCGCCATCGGCACCGCGGTCGGCCGTCAGCGCGACCTTGTGCTCCGGCGGCGAGAATCGCGTCGCGTTCTCCAGCAGCTCGGCGAGGATGTGCACGACGTCCGCGGCCGCCTCGGGCTGCACCGAGCCGCGCGGCGCGTTGCCCAGCGCCACCCGCCGGTAGTCCTTGACCTCGGACGTCGCCGCCCGCAGCAGGTCGCGCGTCGGCACCGGTTCGCGGCCGTGCCGGACCGGCCGGCCGCCCGCCAGGACGTGCAGGTTCTCGCCGTTGCGGCGCAGCCGGGTCGCGATGTGGTCGATCCGGAACAGCTCGTCGAGCCGGCGCGGGTTCTGCTCGCCCGACTCGAGGTCTTCGATGATCGTCAGCTGCTGCTCGACCAGCGACTGGCTCCGCCGCGAGAGCGTCATGAACATCTCGCTGACCTGCTTGCGCAGCTCGGCCTGCTCGACGGCGAGGCGGACCGCCTGGCGGTGCATGGCGTCGAAGGCGCGGGCCAGCTGCCCGATCTCCTCCTCGGTCCGGACCCCGGAGTCGGGCACCGCGCGCCAGTCGACGTCCTGGCCCTCGCGGACCTGCCGGACGGTCTCCGGGAGCTGCTCGTTCGCCGCGCGCAGGGCGGCCGCGCGCAGCCGGCGCACCGGCGTGACGAGCGAGCGCACCACCAGCAGCGCGATCGCGAGCGCGCCGAGCAGCGAGCCGAGGACCAGTGCCGTGTCGCGCAGCGAGTCCGACCGGGCGCGGTCGGCCGCGGACGAGACGTCGGAGGTCAGCTTCGCCGCGACGCCGTTGAGCACGCCCGTCACGCCCGCGGCTTCGGCGGTGATCGACGGAGCGAACGACGCGAGCGCCGCGTCGCCGCCGGGCTCCTGCAGCGTGTCCAGGCGTTCGTCGGCGGAGCTCGTCGCCACCTTGAACCGCGCCAGCGCGTCGCCCGAGAGCTGGTGTGCGGCCTGCTCGCCGAGCACCTCCTGCTCGGCGGCGGTCTGCACGACGGCCGGGCGCAGCGACGCGTCGTCCGGGCTGCTGTGCGCTGCCCGCACGTAGGTCTCCTCGGTGGCCAGCTCGGCCCGCAGGTGCACCAGCAGCCGGGTGGTTTCCGCGCCGGCCGCGGTTTCGTCGCCGGCGTCGGCCGGGACGAACGCGGGCACGAGGTCGCCGAGGGTGACGATGATGTCGTTGTAGCCGGCGGCCTTCGCGCGGACGTCGCCGCCGCCCGCGCCGGCCGCGCGGATGCCGGCGAGCTTGCCCAGCGCGGTGTTCAGCGCCCGGCCGGTGTCCACGGCCAGCGGCGCGAAGCCGGTGTCGCGCTGGATCGCGGCCACCTTCGCGTCGACCGCGGCGGTCAGCGTGTCCGGCGCCCCGGCCGGGACCGCCACCGCCGCGACCATCTCCTCCCCCAGCGACGCGGTCAGGTCGATCGTGTCCCGCAGCACCGGCAGCCGGTCGCGTGCTGCGCTGAGCGCGGTGGCCCGGTCGAGCTCGCCCTGGATCCGGATCTCCGCGAGCGCCACGGCGACCAGGACCGGCAGCAGCAGGACGACGCTGATCTTGGTGCGGACGCTCCAGTGCGCCGGCCACCACGCGGCGTCCGCCGCACGGCGGGGCGTGGATCTGCTTTCGTGCATGGCGGAATCGCTCGATTCCCAGCCGCGCGCACGGCTGACGTCGAACCCGGACAGGTGGAGGGCCCCAGGGCCGATCACGGACGTCCCGAGCGGATTTCGGCACCCGGCTCCCGGACCGGGGAAGACGTGGCGTTGATCGAGCCGACCAGCAGAGAACATCACGCCCGCCGTCCTTGTCAACCCTGAGGACGGCGTTTCGGAACGCGGGGAATGAATTCGTGGCGATTCGCTCCGACGGTTCACGCCTTGTGTCCCGACGGTCGCTGCTTGCACACCGTACAAGTACTGTTCGCCCAGCTCCGGGCCCTGACACCAAGTGCACAACCACGCCGGGCGCACTGGCGGCAGAATTACCCACAAGAGCCACCGGAGAAGAATTCGTGGCGAATCGCGCCATTGTTCGGACGGTGTGTTATTAATTCCCGCACCGCCCGGCCGGGAAGCCCGGCCGGGGACCCGGCAGAATCGCCGTCGTGACCGATGGGGACGAAACCGGCGGCGGCAAGCGGGTCGGCTGGGTCGAGCTGTACTTCGACCTGGTCTTCGTGTTCGCGGTGGGCCAGGTGGCGCACGGCATGGTGGCGGACCCGCACTGGGCGCGCGCCGCCGCCGCGCTCGGCCTGTTCGCGACGCTGTGGTGGACGTGGATCGGCTTCGCCGTGCTCTACAACCGCCGCGGCGACGACAGCCGCGCCGCCGACCGGCTGTTCGTGCTCGCCGGCACGATCCCGTGCGGGATCGCCGCCACGCAGGCGCACCACGTCTTCGAGGGGCATCCCGCGGTCTTCGCGGCGGCGATGGCCGGGGTCCGCCTGATCCTGGCGGCCGCGGCGCCCTCTGGTGGCTGTACTTCTCCTCGGCCGCGCGGATCTACGAGCGCCTGCTCGATCTCTCCGGCGGCAACCCCGCACTCGCGTACTCGCTGTACGCGGTCGGCCACCTCTTCCCGGCCTTCGCGCTGCTGCTCGTCGCGACCGGGGTGAACCTGTCTCTGCACGAATCGCCACCGCGAGCGGCGGCGTGGTTCACGACGGCGGGCCTGGCGATGTACCTGGCCGGCACCCGGGTCTTCTCGGCACCCGGCCGCCCGCGCTGGTACGCGAGCCTGGCCCGGATCGCGGCCCTCGCGGCCACGGTGTGCCTCGCTTTCCTAGGCCTCGTCCTGCCGGCGCCCGCGGTGGTCGTGGTGATCGCCGCGTGGGCGGTGATGAGCACGGTGGTGGCGGCGGGGATCCGCCACCGCACGCTCGACCGCTTCGACGAGGACCCGGTGGCGTTCCTGCGCGGCGTCCAGGAGGAGCGGCGGCGCGGGGCCGCCGGCGAGCAGGCGGCGGAGAGCCGGCCCGCCGGACCAGCTCTCGAGTCCTAGTTTGCGCCACGCAACAGTGACCGGGAATCCGTTTCGTACGCTTTGACGGCCGCGGCGAACCGCACGAACGTCGCGATCGCGGCATCCCGGGCGTCGGCGTCCAGGTGCCGCAGCACGGCCGTCAGCACCTGCCGCCGGTCGTGGTCGACGCGCTCGACAAGCTGGCGGCCCGCGGGCGTCGGCGCGAGCAGCGTCTCGCGGCGGTTCAGCGGGTTGGCCGCCTTCTCGAGGAGGTCCAGCGCGACCAGCCGAGCACACGCCCGGGTGACCGACGAGGGGTTGAGCGCCAGCTCCTGGGCGACTTTGCCCATGGTGACCGGCGTCCGGTCGGCCACCACCCGCAGCGCGCGGAACTGGGTCAGGGTCAGCTGCTCGGTGGTCCGCCCGACGGTGGCGTCCGCGATCGCCACCATCGCCCGGAGCGCCTCCAGGGCGGCGTCGACGTCCGACCTCATTTGCGTCACGCAAGCATGATAAGCCGAAAAGCGGGTAAGCGACTCCCTGGCGAGCGGAAAGGCCGCTGTCACCGAAGGGAGAACTCATGGCTCAGACGGTCGGTGACTACCTGCTTCAGCGCTTGCGCGAGTGGGGCGTCGAGCAGGTCTTCGCCTATCCGGGCGACGGGATCAACGGCCTCGTCGCCTCGTTCGGCAAAGCGGACAACCAGCCACGGTTCGTCCAGGCCCGGCACGAGGAGATGGCCGCCTTCTCGGCGGTCGGCTACGCGAAGTTCAGCGGACGCGTCGGTGTCTGCATGGCCACCTCGGGCCCCGGCGCGATCCACCTGCTCAACGGGCTCTACGACGCCAAGCTCGACCACGTCCCGGTGGTGGCGATCGTCGGGCAGACCGCGCGCAGCGCGATGGGCGGCAGCTACCAGCAGGAAGTCGACCTCCAGGCACTGTACAAGGACGTCGCGAGCGAATACCTCGTCGAGGTCAACGTCGCCGAGCAGCTGCCGAACGCGCTCGACCGGGCGATCCGCACGGCCGAGTCGTCCCGCTGCCCGACCGCGCTGATCATCCCCGCGGACCTGCAGGAAGAGCCCTACTCGGCGCCCCAGCACGCGTTCAAGCAGGTGCCCTCCAGCCCGCCGAGCACGTCCTGGCCCGCCCCGGTCCCGCCCGAGGCCGACCTCGACGCCGCGGCCGAGGTGCTCAACGCCGGCGAAAAGGTCGCCGTCCTGGTCGGGCAGGGCGCGCGCGGCGCGGCCGAAGAGGTCCGCCAGCTCGCGGAGGTCACCGGCGCGGGCGTGGCCAAAGCGTTGCTGGGCAAGGACGTCCTGTCCGACGAGCTGCCGTACGTGACCGGCTCGATCGGGCTGCTCGGCACCCGGCCGAGCTACGAGCTCATGCGCGACTGCGACACGCTGCTGATCGTCGGCTCGAACTTCCCGTACAGCCAGTTCCTGCCGGACTTCGGCCAGGCCCGCGCGGTGCAGATCGACCTCGACGGCCGGTTCATCGGGATGCGCTACCCGACCGAGGTCAACCTCGTCGGCGACAGCGCGGCCACGCTGCGCGCGCTGCTGCCGCGGCTGACGAGCAAGCCGGACCGCCAGTGGCGCGAGACCATCGAGAAGAACGTCGCCTCCTGGTGGGACACGGTCGAGAAGGAAGCCGCGGTGGAGGCCGACCCGGTGAACCCGATGGCCGTCGTGTCCGAGCTGTCGAAGCGGATCCCGGAGAACGCCATCGTCACCGCGGACTCGGGCTCCTCCACCAACTGGTACGCCCGCAACCTGCGCATCCGCGGCGACATCCGCGGGTCGCTGTCGGGCACGCTGGCGACGATGGGCCCGGGCGTGCCGTACGCCATCGGCGCGAAGTTCGCCCACCCCGACCGGCCGGTGATCGCGCTCGTCGGCGACGGCGCCATGCAGATGAACGGCCTCGCCGAGCTGATCACCATCGCCCGCTACCAGCACCTGTGGAGCGACCCCCGCTGCGTGATCTGCGTCTTCCACAACAACGACCTCAACCAGGTCACCTGGGAGCTGCGCGCGATGGGCGGGGCGCCGAAGTTCGAGGAGTCCCAGAGCCTGCCGGACGTCGACTACGCCGGCTTCGCCCTGTCGCTCGGGCTCACGGCGGTCACCGTCGACAAGCCGGACCAGCTGGCCGCGGCGTGGGACACCGCGCTGAGCGCGGGCAAGCCTGCCGTGCTCGACGTCCGGTGCGACCCCGAGGTGCCGCCGATCCCGCCGCACGCGACGTTCGAGCAGGTGAAGTCGGCCGCTCAGGCGGTGCTGAAGGGCGACCCCGACGCGTTCCACCTCGTGGCTCAGGGGGTCAAGACGAAGCTGCAGGAGTTCCTGCCCGGGAAGAACCGGTGACCACGATCGAGCGGGTCGGCGCCCAGGCCTACCGGGTGCCGACCCCCGCGCCCGAGGCCGACGGCACCCTGGCCTGGGACGCCACCACGATCGTCGTCGTGCACGTCGAAGCCGGCGGGCTCCGCGGGCTGGGCTGGACGTACGCGGACGCGGCCTGCGTGCCGCTGATCGAAGGCGTGCTCGCGACCGCCGTCCGCGGCCACGAGGTGCCCGACGTGCCCGCCTGCTGGGCGGCCATGCAGCACGCCATCCGCAACCTCGGGCGCCCGGGCCTGGTCTCGTGCGCGATGTCCGCCGTCGACATCGCGTTGTGGGACGCCGCGGCCCGCTCGCTCGGGCTGCCCTTGACCAGGCTGCTCGGCCGGGTGCACGACGAGGTCGCCGTGTACGGCAGCGGCGGCTTCACCACGCTCACCGACGGCGAGCTGATCGCGCAGCTGGACCACTGGGTGCGCCGGCAGCGTCTCCCGCGCGTGAAGATCAAGATCGGCGAGTCGGCGGGCACCCGGGTGGCCCGCGACCTCGAGCGGGTGGCCGTCACGCGGGACAAGGTCGGCGACGACGTCGAGGTCTACGTCGACGCCAACGGCGCCTACTCCCCCGCCCAGGCCCGCCGGGTCGCCGAGCGGCTGCTGGAGTGGGGCGTGACGTGGTTCGAAGAACCCGTCTCGAGCGACGATCTGCCCGGGCTCGCGGCAACGCGCTTCCCCGGCGGCCCGGACATCGCCGCCGGGGAGTACGGCTACGACCTGCCCTACTTCGCGCGCATGCTGCCGTCGGTCGACTGCCTCCAGGTCGACGTCACCCGCTGCGGTGGCTACACCGAGTGGCGGCGAGCCACGGCGCTGGCCGCGGCGGTGAACCGTGACGTGTCCGCCCACTGCGCCCCGAACCTCTCGGCGCACGCCGCCGCGGCCACGCAGAACTTCCGGCACATCGAGTGGTTCGCCGACCACGACCGGATCGAGCGGCTGTTCTTCGACGGCTGCCTCGACCCGGCCGGCGGCACCGTCACCCCCGATCTGACCGCGCCCGGCCACGGCCTGACCTTCCGGCCCGAAGCCGCGGCCGAGTACGCACTCTGAAGGAGGATCCGCGATGGGACCCGTCCAGCTCCCCGACCCCGTGGTGCGCCACGCGGACCACGAAGACCTCGACGCCGGCGCGCTCGCCGCGGCACTCCGTCGGCAAGTGCAGGGCGAAGTCCGCTTCGACGACGGCACGCGGGCGGCGTATTCGACCGACGCGTCCAACTTCCGCCAGGTCCCGATCGGTGTCGTCGTGCCGCGCACCCCGGACGACGCCGTCGCGGCGATCGCGGTGGCGCGGGAGTTCGGCGCCCCGGTCCTGTCCCGCGGCGGCGGCACCAGCCTCGCCGGCCAGTGCACCAACACGGCCGTCGTGCTCGACTTCTCCAAGTACTGCACCGAACTCGAGTCCGTCGACGCCGACGCGCGCACCTGCGTCGTGCAGCCCGGCATCGTGCTCGACGTCCTGAACCGGCAGCTGGCCGACACCGGCCTGCGGTTCGGGCCGGAACCGGCGACGCACATGAACTGCACGCTCGGCGGCATGATCGGCAACAACTCCTGCGGCGCCACGGCCCAGCGGACCGGCAAGGTCGTCGACAACATCCGGCGGCTCGAAGTGCTCACCTACGACGGCACGCGCTTCTGGTGCGGCGAGACGTCCGACGAGGAGTACGCCGGTATCGAACGCCACGGCGACCCGCGGGCGGCCATCTACCGGCAGCTGCGGCGGCTGCGCGACGAGTACGCCGACGAGATCCGCCGCCGGTACCCGGACATCCCGCGCCGCGTGTCGGGCTACAACCTCGATTCCCTGCTGCCCGAGCACCACTTCGACGTCGCCGGGCTGCTCGTCGGCAGTGAGTCCACTTTGGTCACCGTGCTGCGGGCCGAGCTGGAGCTCGTCCCGGTGCTGCCCGAGCGGACGCTCGTCGTCCTCGGCTACCCCGGCATCGCGAAGGCCGCCGACGCCGTGCCCGCGATCCTCCCGCACGAGCCGGTCGCCCTCGAAGGCATCGACCACAAGCTGATCCGCGACCAGCAGATCAAGCACCTGAACCCCCAGGCCCTCCAGGAGATGCCCGAAGGCCGCGCGTTCCTCATGGTGCAGTTCGCCGCCGGAACGCACGAAGAGGCGGAGCAGCAGGCGCACAAGATGCTCGACGCGCTCCACGACACCGAGCACGAAGCCGACGTCGCGTTCCTCGACGATCCGGCCCGCGAGGACGAGCTGTGGCAGGTCCGCGAGGCCGGGCTCGGCGCCACCGCGCACGTCCCGGGCAAGGCCGACACGTTCGAGGGCTGGGAGGACTCCGCGGTCGCGCCCGAGCGGCTCGGCGAGTACCTGCGGAAGCTGACCGCGCTGTACGAGGAGTTCGGCTACGCCAGCGACACCGGGCCGAGCCTGTACGGCCACTTCGGCCAGGGCTGCGTGCACACGCGGATCCCGTTCGACCTCTACTCCGCCGACGGCGTCGCGACCTACCGGCGGTTCATGGAGCGCGCCGCCGACCTCGTCGCCTCCCTGGGCGGGTCGTTCTCCGGCGAGCACGGCGACGGGCAGTCGCGCGGCGAGCTGCTGCCGAAGATGTTCGGCACGGACATCGTGACCGCGTTCGGCAGGCTCAAGGCCGTCTTCGACCCCGGGAACCGGATGAACCCCGGCAAGGTCGTCGCGCCCGCGCGGCTCGACGAGCACCTGCGCCTCGGCGGCGACTGGGCACCCGCGGACCCGCAGGACCTGCACTTCCGGTTCCCGCACGACGGCGGTTCGTTCGCCCAGGCCGCCAACCGCTGCGTCGGCGTCGGGCGCTGCCGGCAGCACACGACCAGCGGCGGCCAGGTGATGTGCCCGTCGTACCAGGTGACCGGCGAGGAGGAGCACTCGACGCGCGGCCGGGCGCGGCTGCTGTTCGAGATGCTCGACGGGCACGGCGACAGCCCCGTCTCCGACGGCTGGCGCTCGGACGCCGTGCGCGAAGCCCTCGACCTTTGCCTGGCGTGCAAGGGCTGCAAGACCGACTGTCCGGCCAATGTGGACATGGCGACGTACAAGGCGGAGTTCCTTTCCCACCACTACGAGGGCCGCCCGTGGCGGCGGCCGCGCTCGGACTTCACGATGGGCTGGCTGCCGGCGTTCGCCCAGGTGGTGGGCCGCCTGCGGGCCGGCCGGGTGGTGAACGCGCTGACCCACGCGCCGGGGCTGTCCCGGCTGGCGACGCTGGCGGCGGGCGTCGAGGACCGCGAAGTCCCGTTGTTCGCCGGGGAAACGCTGCAGCAGTGGTTCGCGCGGCGCGGGCCGTCCGGCACCGGCGCCCGCGGGACGGTGCTGCTGTGGCCGGACACGTTCACCAATTCCTTCCACCCGCACGTCGGGCGGGCCGCGGTCCGGGTGCTGGAGGACGCGGGGTGGCGGGTGACCATGCCGTCTTCGGCCCTGTGCTGCGGGCTCACCTGGATCTCGACCGGACAGCTGGGCGCCGCCAAGAACATCCTAGCGCGCACGGTCCGGGAGCTGGCCCCGCACCTGCATTCCGGCGGCCTGGTGGTGGGGCTGGAGCCCAGCTGCACGGCGGTGTTCCGGTCCGACGCGCCCGAGCTGTTCCCGGGCGACCAGGACGTCCGGCGGCTGCGCGCGCAGACGGTCACCCTCGCCGAGCTGCTCACCGAGCACTCCCCCGGCTACCGGCCCCCGCGGCTGGACGCGAAGGCGATCGCCCAGGTGCACTGCCACCAGCACGCGGTGCTGGGCTGGGACGCCGACGCAAGCCTGCTGAAGGCGGCCGGCGTCGACGCGGAGCACCTCGACTCCGGCTGCTGCGGCCTGGCCGGCAACTTCGGCTTCGAGAAGGGCCACCTCGAGGTGTCCGAGGCCTGCGCGGAGCGCGTCCTGCTGCCCCGGGTGCGATCGGCACCCGAGGACACGGCGGTACTGGCCGACGGCTTCAGCTGCCGGACGCAGCTGCACCAGCTGAACAGCGGCGGGCGGGAAGGGGTGCATCTGGCGGAGTTGCTGGCGAGTGGGCTCGACGGTGCGGAAGAGTCACCGCGGAGGAAGCGCACGGCGTCGGTCGCGGCCGCGGCGCTCGCGGTGAGCGCGGCGGCGGGCCTCGCCGTCGCGCGACGGCGAGGTGCGCGATGAGCCGGCGGGCCGCCGGGATCGGACTCTGCCTGGCTCAGTCGCCCGCCCAGGCCGTCAGCCGCCGGACCGCCGCCACCGGACGCGGCCCAGTCCGCCGGAGGGCCGCCCGGTGACCCGCCGCGTCGATGCGGCTCGCCCGGCGAAACGGATCGCGCGAGCCCGGCTCGTCTGGGCCGGCGGCGTACTCCTCGGCTCGCGAGTCCTGCCCGTCCCGCGGAAAGTGGCTCTCGTCCTCGCCGCGCGTCACCTCGTGCAGGGCGCCGCCGCCCTGCGGCGGCCGGACGGGGTGGTCGCCCGGTGGGGCTGGACCGCCGATGTCGCGCACAGCCTCAGCATGGTCGGCCTGGCCGCGCTGTCCCGGCGATGGCGCGCGGCCGCGCTGGCGAACGCCGTCGTCGCGGCCGGCTGGGCCCGTGCGGCCCGAATCCGCACCGGAGAACGGAGGTAACCATGTCCGACCACACGCAAGTCGTCGTCGTGACCGGGGCGAGTGGCGGAATCGGCCGGGCCGTCGCGCGGGCCTTCGGCGCTCGGCACGCCCGCGTCGCCCTGCTCGCCCGCGGCGAAAAAGGCCTGCGAGAAGCCGCCGAGGACGTCACCCGCGGTGGCGGGACCGCTCTCGAAATCCCCACCGACGTCGCCGACTTCGACCAGGTCGAGGCCGCCGCCGAGCGGGCCGAACAGGAGCTGGGCCCGATCGACGTCTGGGTCAACGTCGCCTTCACCTCGGTGTTCGCGCCCTTCAGCGAGATCGAGCCCGACGAGTTCCGGCGCGTCACCGAGGTCAGCTACCTGGGCTACGTCCACGGGACCATGGCCGCCCTGCGCCGCATGAAGGCCCGCGACCGCGGCACGATCGTGCAGGTCGGCTCGGCACTCGCCTACCGCGGGATCCCCTTGCAGAGCGCGTATTGCGGCGCGAAGCACGCCATCCAGGGCTTCAACGAGGCGCTGCGTTGCGAGCTGCTGCACGAGGGCAGCCACGTCCGGACGACCATGGTGCAGATGCCGGCCGTCAACACGCCGCAGTTCTCGTGGGTGCTCTCGAAGCTGCCGGACCACGCGCAGCCGGTGCCGCCGATCTACCAGCCGGAGGTCGCCGCCCGCGCCGTCCTGCACGCCGCCGACCACCCGCGCCGGCGCGAGTACTGGGTGGGCGGCAGCACCGTCGGCACGCTGATCGCGAACGCCGTCGCGCCCGGCGTCCTCGACCGCTACCTCGCGAAGACCGGGTTCAAATCCCAGCAGACCGGCGAAGCGAAACCCGCCGACCAGCCCGCCAACCTGTGGGCCCCGGCCGACAAGACCCGCGACTACGGCGCGCACGGCGAGTTCGACGCCAAGTCCACTCCGCGCAGCTTCCAGCTGTGGGCGAGCCGGCACCACGGCCTGCTGGCCGGGAGCGCGCTCGCCGCGACGGCGCTGGCGGTGTGGCGCCGAGCCCGGTCATGACCGGCTTGGCGCCGCATGTCCTGCGGGACTACGCGCTGCTCGCCGACGGCGAACGCGGCGCGCTGTGCGGCCCGCGCGGCGACATCGCCTGGCTCTGCGCGCCCGGGTGGTCCGACAGCGCGGTGCTGTCGGCGCTGATCGGCGGGACCGGGAGCTACACCGTCACCCCGGCCGGGCCGTACGTCTGGGGCGGGTTCTACGAGCCCGGCACCCTGATCTGGCGCAACCGCTGGATGACGACGTCGACCGCCGTCGAATGCCGCGACGCACTGGCCTACCCCGGCGATCCGCACCGGGTCGTGCTGCTGCGCCGCCTCGAGGCGGTCGAGCGGGACGTCCGGGCGGACGTCCGGCTCGACCTGGCCGACGGCTTCGGGCGCCGGTCGCTGCGCGAGCTTCGGCGCGACGGCGACGGCACCTGGACCGGCCGCACCGGCGCCCTGCGGGTGCGGTGGACCGGCGCCGGCGACGCGGTGGCCGGCGAGGACGGGCTGGGCTTCGAGGTGTCCCTGCCGGCCGGCGGGCGGCACGACCTCGTCCTCGAGATCAGCGACCGTCCGCTGCCCGACCCCGTCGACGCGGGGCGGCTCTGGCAGGCGACCGAACACGCTTGGGGCACCTCGGTTCCCGAGCTGGCGGACACCGTCGCGCCCCGCGACGCCCGCCAGGCGTACGCGATCCTGCGCGGCCTGACGACCACCGGGGGCGGCATGGTCGCCGCGGCCACGCTGGGCCTGCCGGAACGCTCGGAGGCCGGCCGCAACTACGACTACCGGTACGTGTGGCTGCGCGACCAGTGCTACGCCGGGCTCGCGGCGTCGGTCGACGAGCCGCACCCGCTGCTGGACGACGCCCTCCGGTTCAGCACCGCCCGCGTCCTCGACCACGGCGACCGGATCCTGCCCGCCTACCGCCCCGACGGCACGCCGCCGCCCGACGAAACGACGTTGAAGCTGCCCGGCTACCCCGGCGGCTCCGACGTCGTCGGCAACCACGTCGCCCACCAGTTCCAATTGGACGCGCTGGGCGAGCTGCTGCAGCTCCACGCGGCCGCGGCCCGCCACGGCCGGCTGGACGGCGACGTCGAGCGTGCCTCCGACGTCGTCGTCCGGCTGATCACCGAGCGCTGGGACCGGCCGGAAGCCGGTGTCTGGGAGCTGGACGACGAGTGGTGGACGCACTCGCGCCTCGCCTGCGTCGCCGGCCTGCACGCGCTGGCGCGTGAGGTGCCCGCGCACCGCGGGGCCGAGCTGTCCGGGCTCGCCGACAAGCTGCTCGCGGAGACGACGTCCCGGTGCCTCGACGCGCGGGGCTACTGGAAGCGCAGCCCCGCCCACTCCGGAACCGACTCGGCGCTGCTGCTGCCGCCGGTGCGCGGCGGCCTGCCCGCCGACGACCCGCGCACCCGCGCCACGCTCGCGGCGGTCCGCGAGAACCTCACCGAGGACGGCTACGTCTACCGGTTCGCCCCGGACGAACGTCCGCTCGGCGAGGCCGAAGGCGCGTTCCTGCTGTGCGGGTTCACGATGGCGCTGGCGTGCGGCCACCAGGGCGACCGGACCGAGGCGTTCCGCTGGTTCGAACGCAACCGGGCCGCGTGCGGGCCGCCGGGACTGCTCGCCGAGGAGTACGACGTGCGGCAGCGGCAGCTGCGCGGGAACCTCCCCCAGGCGTTCGTGCACGCCATGCTGCTCGAGGCGGCCCAGCGGCTCACCTGAAGACCGCTCACGCATACTGGAGGCGTCCCCACGGCCCAGGGAGGCGATGTGAGCGCGGCCCCTTTCGCGCACCCGGCGTTGTTCTACCGGGACGACGCCGAGTACCTGGCCGGGATCGTGCCGTTCGTGTGGGGCGGGCTCGCCGCGGGCGAGCCGGTGGCCGTCGCCGTGCCGGGGCGGAACCTCGAGCTGCTGCGGCGTGAACTGGGCACGGACGCGGAGAAGGTCCGCCTGCTCGACATGACCGACGCCGGGCGCAACCCCGGCCGGATCATCCCCCGGGTGCTGCGGGCCTTCGCCGACGCCCGGCCGGACCACCCGGTGCGGATCGTCGGCGAGCCGATCTGGGCGGAGCGCTCGGCCGTCGAGTACCCGGCGTGCGTGCAGCACGAAGCGCTCATCAACCACGCCTTCGCCGGCCGGGACGTGACGATCCTCTGCCCGTACGACGTCGCACGCCTCGGCGCGGCCGCGCTCGCCGACGCCGAAGCCACGCACCCGGTGCTGATCGACAGCACCGGCCACCGCCCCAGCCCCGCGTACGCGCCCGACGACGTCCTCGCGCGGTACAACAGTCCGCTTCCCCCGGCGCCCGACCGCGTGGCCGAGCTGGCGGGCACGACGAACCTCGCGGCGGCGCGGGCCCTGGCCCACGCGCAGGCGGCGAGCGGCGGCCTGAGCGCCGACCAGATCGCCGACGTCGAGGTGGTCGTCACGGAGCTGCTGTCCAACTGCGTCGAACACGGCGGCGGGACGGGCACGGTCCGGCTCTGGTGCGCGGACGGCGAGTTCGTCTGCGAGGTCCACGACGACGGTGTCCTGGCCGACCCGCTGGCCGGCCGGCACCCGGCGACGCCGGAGCAGCCGCGGGGACGCGGGCTGCTGCTGGTCAACTACCTGGCCGACCTGGTCCGCCTGCACACCGGCGGCGAGGGGACGACGTTCCGGGCGTACTTCCGCGCCTGAGCGGGCTCAGGGCAAGCCGGCGAGATCCGCCAGCAGGGCCAGGTGGTGCCCGAAGTACTCGGTGCGGGCCTGGACCATGTCGTCGAGGCGGTGGAAGACCTCGAAGCCGACCTGGCCGAACAGGTGCGTCCACGCGAACAGCACCCGGTCCAGCCGTTCTTCCGCCAGCTCGCCGGGCTGCTCCTCGATCAGGCGGCGCAGGTCGGCGCGGACGGGCGCGGGCAGCGGTGGCCCGGCCGGGACGTCCGGGGCCTCCGCGACGATCGCCGCGAGCAGGAGGATCACCTTCGACGCCGGGGCCACCGTTTCCGGCGGCGCGGCGTACCCCGGCACGGGGTTGCCGTAGAGCAGGCCGTACTCGGCCGGGTGCGCCAGCGCCCAGGACCGCACCGCGTGGCACGCCGCGAGCCACCGGCCGCGCAGCTCCTCGCGCGGGATCGCCGCTTCCGCGTCGACCGCCGCGTCGCCCAGGCCGTCGTACGCGTCGATGATCAACGCGGTCAGCAGCGCGTCTCGGCTCGGGAAGTACCGGTACAGCGCCGAAGCGACGATGCCCATGTCCCGCGCGACGGCGCGCAGCGACAGGTTCGCGCCCTCCACGGCGAGGCGGCGGCGAGCGGCTTCCTTGATCTCCTGGTGCATCTCCGAGCGGACCCGGGCACGCAGCGACGAGGCGGACACGGCCCCAGTGTCGCACACGCCGAGAACACCCGAACTCGACGAGAACACCGTTCTTGACGCCAGGACCGCAGCCGCCGTACGGTGTTCTTGTCCGAGAACAGTGTTCTCTCCCTGGGGGTTTCCATGGCTCTGCACGTCATCGTCGGCGCCGGTCCGGTCGGCACGGCCACCGCTCGCCTGCTCGCCGCCCGCGGCGAAGAAGTCCGCCTGCTCAGCCGCCGGGGCGGCGGCCCGGACGGCGTCCAGCTCGTCGCCGCGGACGCTTCCGACGCCGCCACGCTCGCGCGGCACACGTCCGGCGCGACCGCGCTCTACAGCTGCGCCGGACCCGCGTACCACCGCTGGCCCACGGACTGGCCGCCACTCGGCGCGGCGCTCCTGCACGCGGCCGAGAGCAGCGGCGCGGTGCTCGTCACGACCGGCAACCTGTACGCGTACGGCGCCGTCGACGGCCCGATGACCGAGCAGCTGCCGGCGCGCCCGAACTCCGTGAAGGGCGAAGTGCGCGCGAAGCTCTGGGCCGACGCGCTGGCGGCACACGAAGCGGGCCGCATCCGCACGGCCGAGGTCCGCGGGTCGGACTACCTCGGTGCGGGTGCACTGTCGGCGTTCACGGCCTTGGTGCTGCCGAAGATCCTCGCGGGCAAGCGCGCGGCGGCTCCGGCCGACCTCGACGCCCCGCACAGCTGGACCCACGTCGGCGACGTCGCCCGCACGCTGGTCGCGGTGGCGGCCGACGAGCGGGCGTGGGGCCGTGCGTGGCACGCGCCGACGGCACCCGCGATGTCGGTGCGTCGGCTCGCGACGCGCGCGGCGGAGCTGGCGGGGGCGCCGGCGGCCCGCGTGACGACGATGCCGGCCGTCGCCCTGCGCCTGGCCGGCCTCGTCAACCCGCTGGCGCGGGAGATGGTCGAGGTCCAGTACCAGCTGCGGGCGCCGTTCGTCCTGGACTCCTCGGCGGCGACGGCGGCGTTCGGCATCGAGCCGACGCCGACCGACGACGCGCTGCGGGAGACGATCGGCGGCCTGCGCGAACCGGCCCGGTCCTGACGAGGGAGCGGGCTCAGTTCGGGATCTCGGTCGCCCGCTCCCAGCCCGACGGCAGCCGGCACACGTTCAGCGCGTGGTCGAGGCCGCTGCCGGCCAGCGCCCGGCGCACCACGCGGTTGTCGCCGGTGACGATCCGGAGGGTGGTGCTCTCGCGGACCGTCCGCGCGTGGATGTCCGCGAGCACCGAAAGCCCGGCGGAGTCCAGGAAGTCGACCTCGGAGAGGTCGAGCACCAGGACCGGGAACCGCCGGTGCGCCCAGGTGCCGAGGACCGAGCCGAGTTCGGCGGCGCTGTCCTCGTCGAGCGCGCCGCTGATCCGGACCATCACCGCGCCGAAGTACGGCCGGATGACCTTGATGGCGGAGGAACTTCGTTCCACCCGGGGGGACGGCACGGGGATCGCCGTCGCGGGGTGCTGCACGACCAACATCTCTGTACGCCTTCAGTCGCGGATGGCGTGCCGAGCGGTGTCCACTGCCCGCTCGAACGCCGGCAAGTCGGGGGAGGGCGGCTGTTCCTGAACCGCACCCTCGCAGCGTAGTCCTTGATCCAAACGGCGCAACCCCGCCATTGGCCGAAATGCACCCCGCCGAAAGCGCGTCTTTCCGGCGTAGGCACCGAAAACCGGCCGCCGGACGGTCCGCCCTTGACAGCCCGCGCGGGTGACCGTCATGCTCGGTAGAGTCTCAGGGTTCCTGATATAGAACACGGAGGTGCCCGGCGTGCCCCGATCGCCGCACGGCCCGGCCGATTTCGGCCTCGGCAGCTGGCCCGCGCGCCGGGCCCGGATCTCCCCCGGGCGCACCGCGCTCGTCCAGCCCGGCCGCACCCGGACCTACGCCGGGCTGGCCGAGCGCGTCGAACGGCTGGCCGGCGCGCTCGCCCGGCTCGGCGTCCGGCCGGGCGAGCGCGTCGCGTACCTCGGCGTCAACGACGTCACCGTCTTCGAGACGCTCTTCGCCACCGCCCGCCTGGGCGCGCTCTTCGTGCCGCTCAACTACCGGCTCTCCCCCGCCGAGATCCGCTACATGCTCGACGACAGCGGGGCTTCGGTGCTCGTGCACAGCCCGGACACCGACGACCTGCTGTCCGGGCCGCTGCCGGAGACGCTCCGGCACGTCGTCGCGACGGACCCCGCGTCGTGCCCGGCCGGCGGGCTGGACTACGAGGCCGCTCTCGCCGCCGCCGGGGACCCGCCGGCTGCCGAAGTGCGGCTGGACGACCCGTGCCTGCTGCTCTACACCTCCGGCACCACCGGCCGGCCGAAGGCGGCGGTGCTCACCCACGGGAACCTCACCTGGAACACCGTCAACCAGCTCGCCCACCTCGACGTCCTGGGCACCGACAAGGCGCTGTGCATCGCGCCGCTGTTCCACTGCGTCGGGCTGGGCCAGATCACGTTGCCGACGCTGCTCAAGGGCGGCAGCGTGGAACCGGTGGCAAAGGTCGACCCCGGCGTGATCCTCGGCCGGATCGGCGACGCCGGGATCACGAGCTTCTCCGCGGTCCCCACGATGCTGGAAATGCTGTGCCGCCACGAGGACTGGAACCGCACGGACCTGAGTTCGCTGACGTGCGTGGTCTACGGCGGCTCGCCGGTCGCCGAGCGCGTCGCCCGCGCGTGGCTCGACCGCGGTGTGCAGCTCCTGCAGGGCTACGGCATGACCGAAGCCTCGCCGGGCGTCTCGATGGCCACCCCCGAAGGCACGCCGGCGCACCCCGTCGCCGCGGGCGTGCCGCACTTCTTCACCGACGTGGCCGGCCTCGGCCCCGACCTGGTTCCCGAGCCGCTCGGCGCGACGCCCGCGGAGCTGCTGGTGCGCGGCCCGCACGTGTTCGGTGGCTACTGGGACCGGCCCGAAGAATCGAAGGCGAGCTTCGTCGACGGCGACTGGTTCCGCACCGGCGACGTGGTCCGCGTCGACGACGACGGCTGGGCTCACGTCGTCGACCGAGTCAAGGACTTGATCATCTCCGGCGGCGAGAACGTCTACCCCGCCGAGATCGAGGCGGTCGCGGTCCGGCTCGACGCGGTCGACGCCTGCGCCGTCGTGGGCGTGGCCGACGAGCGCTGGGGCGAGGTCGGCGCCGCGTTCGTCGTGCGCCGGGCCGGCGCGCAGCTGGACGAAGCCGCCTTCCGCGCCCACCTCGAACGGCACCTCGCCCGCTACAAGGTGCCGAAGTACGTGCAGTTCACCGAAGCCCTGCCGGTCAACGCCACCGGCAAGATCCGCCGCGTCGAACTGCGCGCGCGAGCCGCCGAAGCCTTCCCGAACGGACCCGCATGACGATCCCGCTGCTGCCCCCGTCGCTGCGCCTGGAGCTGCTCGGCGACATCGCCGTGCTGCGCCTCGCGCGCCCCGAGAAGCGCAACGCCCTCGACGACGCCACCGTGCTCGGCCTCGAAACGTTCTTCGGCGCCCCGCCGCGCGGGATCAGGGCCGTCGTGCTCGACGCCGTGGGCGAGCACTTCTCCGCCGGGCTCGACCTTTCCGAGCTGACCGAGCGCGACGCGTTCGAAGGCCTGGAGCACTCGATGATGTGGCACCGCGCCTTCGAGCGGCTCGAACGCGGGCGCGTCCCGGTCGTCGCCGTGCTCAAGGGCGCGGTCGTCGGTGGCGGCCTGGAACTCGCGGCGGCCGCGCACATCCGCGTCGCCGAGCCGTCGGCGTTCTACGCGCTGCCGGAGGGCCAGCGCGGCCTGTTCGTCGGCGGCGGCGGGTCGGTGCGGGTGCCGAGGCTGATCGGCGCGCACCGGATGGCCGACCTGATGCTCACCGGCCGGGTCCTCGACGCCGACGAAGGGCACGCCCTCGGTCTGTCGCACTACCGCGCCGAAGACGGCTTCGCGCACGCGCTCGGCCTGGCCCGCAAGATCGCCGCGAACTCCCCGATCACGAACTTCGCCGTCCTGCAGGCACTTCCCCGCATCGCCCAGGCCAACCCGGCCGAGGGCTACCTGATGGAGGCGCTGATGGCCGCCGTCGCGAGCGGCAGCGCCGAGGCCAAGGAGCGCATGCAGGCGTTCCTGGACAAGCGCGCGGGGAAGGTCGGCCGATGATCCTGCGCCCGGTCGCGCCCGACGTCCGCGAAACCACCGAGATCGGCCGGTACCTGGCCTGGCTGGCCGACCGCGGTCACGCCTTCGACGACTACGCCGCGCTGCACCGCTGGTCGGTGACCGACCTCGACGGCTTCTGGTCGTCGATCAAGGACTTCTTCGGCGTCCGCTTCCACGCCCCCACTTCGAGCGTCGTGCCGGACCGGCGGATGCCGGGCACCGAGTGGTTCCCCGGGGCGACCCTCAACTACGCCGAGCACGCCCTCGGCGGCCCGCCGGACGACGTCGCCGTCATCGCGTACTCCCAGACGCGGGACCGCACCGAGCTGACGTGGGGCGAGCTGCGCGACCAGGTCGCGCGGGCGCGCGCGGGCCTGGCCCGGCTCGGCGTCGGACGCGGCGACCGCGTGGTCGCCTACCTGCCGAACATCCCCGAGACCGTGGTGGCCTACCTGGCGGCCGCGAGCCTGGGCGCGGTCTGGGCGTCCTGCGCGCCCGAGTTCGGCGTCCGCTCGGTGGTCGACCGGTTCGGCCAGATCGAGCCGCGGGTGCTGCTGACCGTGGCCGGCTACCGCTACGGCGCCAAGGACGTCGACCGCCGCGCCGAAGTCGCCGAGATCCGCGCGGGCCTGCCGACCGTCGAGCACGTCGTCCACGTCCCGTACGGCGAGCACGACCTCCCGGACACGCTCTCCTGGCACGACCTGCTCACCGAGAGCGCGCCCGGGTTCGAGCCGGTCGGCTTCGCGCACCCGCTGTGCGTCCTGTTCTCCTCCGGCACCACCGGCAAGCCGAAGGCGATCGTGCACGGCCACGGCGGAATCCTGCTGGAACACCTGAAGAACCACGGCCTCAGCTGGGATCTGCGCCCCGGCGACCGGATGCTGTGGTTCTCCACGACCGCGTGGATGATGTGGAACGCGCTGGTCTCGGGGCTGCTCACCGGCGCGTCGATCGTGCTGGTCGACGGCAACCCGCTGTACCCGGACCTCGCGTGGCAGTGGCGGCTGGCCGCCGAGACCCGCGCGACGCTGATGGGTGCGAGCCCGGGTTTCCTGATGGCGTGCCGGAAGGCGGGCCTCGACGCCGAGCTGTCGCGGTTCGACCTGTCGGCGCTGCGGCAGATCGGCGCGGCGGGCAGCCCGCTGCCGGCCGAGGGCTACCACTGGGTGCGGGACGTCTTCGGCCCCGGCGTCCTGCTCAACGTCGGCAGCGGCGGCACCGACGTGTGCAGCGGGATCGTCCAGGGCGGCCCGCTGCAGCCGGTAGTCGCCGGCGAGATCTCGGGCCCCTGCCTCGGGGTCGACGCGCAGGCGTTCGACGAGCACGGTGTTCCGGTGGTCGGCGAGCTGGGTGAGCTGGTGATCACCGCGCCGATGCCGTCCATGCCGGTCGGGTTCTGGGGCGACGACACGGGTTCGCGTTACCGCGAGACCTACTTCTCGACCTACCCCGGGGTCTGGCGGCACGGCGACTGGATCCGGTTCACGCCCGAGGGCAGCTGCGTGATCGCCGGGCGCTCGGACGCCACCCTCAACCGCGGCGGCGTCCGGCTGGGCACCGCCGAGTTCTACGCGGTCGTCGAGGAGCTGCCCGAGATCGACGACTCGCTCGTCGTGCACCTCGAAGACCCGGCGGGCGGCAACGGCGACCTCCGCCTCTACGTCGTTCTCCGAGACGGCACCTTGGACGCCCCGTTGCGCGAGAAGATCGCGACGGCGCTGAAGAACGCGCTCTCGCCGCGGCACGTGCCGGACACGATCACCGCCGTCCCGGTGATCCCCCGCAACCGCACCGGGAAGAAACTGGAGCTGCCCGTGAAGAAACTCCTGCTCGGCGCCCGGGCCGACGACGTCGTCGGCCGGGACGTGCTGGCCGATCCCACCGCGCTGGACCACTTCGAGGCACCCGCATGAGCACCGTCGCGATCGTCGGCACCGGCGTGATCGGCGCGAGCTGGGCGAGGCTCTTCCTCGCCCACGGCCTCGACGTCGTCGCCACCGATCCGGCACCCGGCGCCGAGGAGCGGTTGCGCAGTGCTCTCGAAGGCACTCCGACGGATCGGCTGCGGTTCGTCGCCGACGCAGGCGTTGCGGCCGCCGCCGCGGACTTCGTCCAGGAGAACGGACCTGAGCGCGAAGACGTCAAGCACGCGCTGTTCGCCGTCCTCGACGAGGCCGCGCGGCCGGACGTGATCCTGGCGAGCAGCTCGTCCGGGTTGCTGCCCAGCGTCATCGCCCGCGGCTGCCCGCGCCATCCCGAGCGGGTCGTCGTCGGGCACCCGTTCAACCCGCCGCACCTGATCCCGCTCGTCGAGGTCGTGCCCGGGCGCGAGACCGCGCCCGAGGTCGTCGACCGGGCGGTGGCGTTCTACACCTCGGTGGGGAAACGGCCGATCCGGCTGACGCGCGAGCTGCCCGGCCACGTCGCGAACCGGCTGCAGGCCGCGCTGTGGCAGGAGGCGTACTCGCTCGTGGAACGCGGCATCGCGACGGTCGCCGACATCGACGCGGCGATCGCCTACGGCCCCGGCCTGCGCTGGGCCGTGCTCGGCCCGTTCCTCAACCAGCACCTCTCCGGTGGCGCGGGCGGGCTCGCACACGTCCTCGAGCACCTCGGCCCGCCGACCGAGCAGTGGTGGCGCGACCTCGGCCGCGTCCACCTGACCCCGGACCTGGCCGAAACGCTGGTGGCCGGGGTCGACGCCGAACTCGCCGGCACGTCCCCCGAGCGTCTGGTCGCCGCGCGCGACGCCGTCCTCGACCGGCTGCTCGCCGCCAAGGCCGCGCAGCCCGACCTGCCCTGACTGGAGTTTCCGTGGACCTTTCCGCACTGACCGCCATCGACGTCCACACCCACGTCGAGCAGGACGGGCACGGCTGCTTCGCCCTCGACCAGGAACTGCTGGACGCGTCGGAGAAGTACTTCCACGCCGGTCAGGACCGCACGCCGACGGTGGCCGCCATCGCCGAGCACTACCGGGCGCGGACCATGGCCGCCGTCGTCTTCACGGTCGAAGCGCCGGCCGCCACCGGGCACCCCGCGCTCTCGAGCGAGGAAATCGCGGACGCGGCCGCCGAGCACGCGGACGTGCTCATCCCGTTCGGCTCGGTCGACCCGCACGCCGGCAAGGCCGCCGTGCGCCGCGCGCGGCGGCTGGTCGCCGAGCACGGCGTCCGCGGCTTCAAGTTCCACCCCAGCCTGCAGGCGTTCGAGCCGAACGACGTCCGGCACTACCCGCTCTACGACGCGATCCAGGAGCTGGGCGTCCCGGCGCTGTTCCACACCGGGCAGACCGGGATCGGCGCCGGGCTGCCGGGCGGGCACGGCATCAAGCTGCGCTACTCGAACCCGATGCTGCTCGACGACGTCGCCGCCGACTTCCCGGACCTGACGATCATCCTGGCGCACCCGTCGGTGCCGTGGCAGGACGAAGCGATCTCGGTCGCGACGCACAAGGCGAACGTGTACATCGACCTGTCCGGCTGGTCGCCGAAGTACTTTCCGCCGCAGCTGGTCCGCGCGGCGAACTCGCTGCTCAAGCGCAAGGTGCTGTTCGGCTCGGACTTCCCGGTGATCACCCCGGACCGCTGGCTCGCCGACTTCGCCGCGCTCGACCTCAAGGACGAAGTGCGGCCGCTGATCCTCAAGGACAACGCCGTCCGGGTACTCGGCCTGGCCTGAACGTTTGCCCGGTCCATCCCCGGGCACCCGCCGGGCTTGGCGCTGGTGCGGACGGAGGCGGACGTCGTGGCCGAGGGAGATGTGCACACCTACTTCGAGGACGGGCTCTGGAAGAACCGCGTCGAGGGCGGGAGCCGGGCGTCGAACACGTCGCCGCGCCGGACGGACGCGGTGCTGGCGGGCCGGCTGATCGCGAAGAAGCGGCGGGTCGGGCACGTCGTCCACACGCCCGAGGGCGACGTCGAAACCGAACGCGACTTCCGACCGCGGGTCAAGCGTCCACAGTAGACGAAGACCCGCCCCCGCTCGGCGAAGGCTGGGGGTAAACCTGCGAGCGGAGGCGGGAGCCTGTATCCCTTACAACGCAGGGGAAACGCGGGTGTTCCCGGACGTGACGCGGACCTCAGCCGCGGCGCAGCACGGCCCACACGGTCTTGCCGCCGGACCGGCACCGGCTGCTCCCCCACGTCTTCGCGACCTTGGCGACCAGCCGCAGCCCGAGCCCGGTCTCGGTCAGGTCCAGCCCTTCGCGGACGACGGCGGGGTGCGAGCTCTCGTCGGCCACCTCGACGGCCAGCCGTCGGCGGCGCAGCTCCAGCCGCAGCCGGGGCACGGAATCCGTGTGCCGCAGGGCGTTTTCGACGAGCTCGGTGGCGACCAGCTGGGCGTCCTCGGCCAGCTCGGGCACCCGCCACTCGGCGCAGGTCCCCCGGACGAACTCGCGGGCGCACGCCGAGGTGCGCGGCGACCGGACCAGCACCCGCCGCGCCCGCTTCCGGGCCGGGCGCTCCCACGCGGCTTCGGCCGCGGCGGCGTCGGCGTACACCGGCGCGCGCTGGCCGGCCAGCACCGCCCGCTGCTCGGGCCGCCCGGTCACCAGCGCGAAGGGCACGGCCGGCCAGTCGCCCACCCGGAGCGCGACCAGCGAGAACACCTTGACCAGCTCGCGGTCGTGGAGGGCGAGGCGTTCGACGTCGAGGAGCACGCCGTTCTCGGACTCGGCGGCGAGTTCGAGCAGGCTGTCACGCAATCGCCCGTAGGTCGTCCAATCGAGGACGCCGACGACGGAAACCGCCGTCGAGCCGTGCCGGGGAACCAGCCAGACGGAATTGTGCCGCGCGAGCACCGGGACCACCTCCTGCTGAGGGTCTCCGGATCGGGTGTCCGATCTCGGAGCGCTCAAACGGCCGTCGGCCCGATGCGTACTTCCGCCCGCCGCGGGTACCCGGCGTGGACCTGCCACCCGAGGAGAGCGCCATCGCCACCGCAGTCCTGTTCGACGTCGACGGCACGCTCGTCGACTCCAACTACCTCCACGTCCACGCCTGGCGACGGGCGTTCCACGAGCTGGAGCGCCCGGTCGACTCCTGGCGCGTGCACCGCGCCATCGGCAAGGGGTCCGGCAAGCTGCTGAAGACCCTGCTCGGTGACGACGACGCCGAGCGCGTCGGCGACCAGGCGAAGGAGCTGCACAGCCGCTACTACCTGGAGACGGCCGAGCTGCTGCGGCCGTTCGCCCAGGCCCCGGAGCTGATCCGGGCGCTGGCCGCGAAGGGCGTGCGCGTGGTCCTGGCGACGTCGGCGGCCCCGGACGAGCTGGACGCGCTGCGCCGCGTGCTCGGGGTGGACGACGTGGTGCAGGACATCGTCGCCGGCCACGACGTCGAAGCGACGAAGCCGGACCCGGAACCGGTCCAGGTGGCCCTGGAGAAGGCCGGCACAGCGCCGGAGGACACGATCTTCGTCGGCGACGCGGTCTGGGACGTCCGAGCCGCCACGAAGGCGGGCGTGCGCACGATCGGCGTCCTGTCCGGCGGCGTCAGCGCGGCGGAGCTGACGGAAGCGGGAGCGGTCGCGACCTACGACGACGTCGCGGCGCTGCTCGCCGACCTCGAAAAGAGCCCGCTGGCGAAGCTCTTCAGCTGACCTTGCGCGCCACCAGCCGTTCGACGAGCCCCAGCTTGAAGCGCTCCCGCCGCTCGACCGGCAACCCGAGCGCCTCCACCAGCCTCAGCGGCCGGCGCCGGAAGTGCTCGCCCGCCAGGGGAACGCTCGCCAGCTCGACCAGCCACTGCATGCCCCGCACCACCCACGACGACGACGCCACGTGGTCGACCAGGATCAGCCGGCCGCCCGGGCGGAGCACCCGCTTCATCTCGCCGACCGCCGCCGCGGGGTCCGGGATCGCGCACAGGCCGAACGTGCACACCACCGTGTCGAACGACGCCTCGGCGAACGGCAGCTCGTGCGCGCTGCCCTGCCGAAAAGTCACCACCCGGCCGAGGTCCCGGGCTCGCGTGCGGGCGAGGTCGAGCATCGCGGAACTGAGGTCGAGCGCGGTGAGCGTCACGCCGTCGGGGTAGCAGGCCAGGTTGAGCCCGGTCCCGGCGGCGACCTCCAGCACGTCGCCGGACGCCTGCCCGCACGCCCACGCCCGCGAGTCGCCGAAGAGGCGGCGGTCCCAGACGCCCATTTCCGCGTCGTAGCTCGCCGACTTGCGGTCCCAATACCGGTTCCACCGCTCCGCCTTGGTCATGCCCCTCAGGGAAGCACGAACCGGCCCGGGAGCGGGTGATCCCGGGCCGGAGCGCCGTCAGCCGACCATGCCGGGCTCGTACGAGCCGCCCTTCTGGTGCAGGATCACCGCGAGCCGGTTGGCCGAGTTCATCTGTGCCACGAGCGCGACCAGCGCGGCGGTCCGGTCGTCGTCGAAGTGCTTGCGCACCGCCGCCCAGGTGTCGTCGGAGACGCCGGGACTCGCGTCGGCGATCCGGGTGCCTTCCTCGGCCAGCGCCAGCGCCGCCTGCTCGGCCTCGCTGAACACCGTGGCCTCGCGCCAGGCGGCGACGAGGTCGATCCGCACCGCCGACTCCCCGGCCGCGGCCAGTTCCTTCGTGTGGATGTCGACGCACCAGCCGCAGCCGTTGATCTGGCTGACGCGCAGCGACACCAGCTCCTGCGTGACCTTCGGCAGCGGCGACTGGACGATCGCCTGGCTCGCGGTGCCGAACCGCTTGGCGAACTTGGCGCCGATTTCGTTGTCGGTCAGGGCGAAACGGGGTTCCATGGTTCCTCACTCGGGGTCGTGAACCGGACGACCACGAGATGCCGCGTCCCCGAGGCCCGTGACAGTGACGACGCTCACGGTCACACGGCGGCCGCGGCCGGCATCTGGTGGGAAACTCCGCGAGACCGAAAGAGGGGCCACCATGGCCGATCCCGCGACCGACGCGTTCCTCGCCCACCGGAACCTGCTGTTCACCGTCGCCTACCAGTTGCTCGGCTCGGCCGCCGACGCCGAGGACGTCCTGCAGGAGACCTGGCTGCGCTGGGCGGGCGTGGATCTGGCCGCCGTGCGCGACGAGCGCGCGTACCTGGTCCGGATCACCACGCGCCTGGCCCTGATGCGGCTGCGGACGCTCGGCAGGCGCCGGGAGTCCTACGTCGGCCCGTGGCTGCCCGAGCCGCTGCTGACCGCGCCCGACGTCGCCGAGGACGTCGAGCTGGCCGGCAGCGTCTCGCTGGCGATGCTGCTGGTGCTGGAGACGCTGACCCCGGCCGAGCGCGCGGTGTTCGTGCTGCGCGAGGTGTTCGACCTTGGCTACGACGAGATCGCCGAGGCGGTGGCCAAGACCCCGGCCGCGGTCCGCCAGATCGCCCACCGCGCCCGCTCCCACGTCGCCGCGCGCCGGCCACGCGGCGAGGTCTCCCCGGCCACCTCCCGCGACGCGCTTTCGGCGTTCCAGCACGCCGTCGAAACGGGCGATCTGCGGCGCCTGCTGGACATCCTCGCCCCGGACGTGGTCTTCCTGGGCGACGGCGGCGGTGTCGTGCAGGCGGTCCTGCGGCCGGTGGTCGGCGCGGCCGACGTGGCCGGCCTGCTGGCCGCGGGCCTCGGCAGCTTCGCGACCGGATCCCTGGTCCCGGCCCAGGTCAACGGCTACCCCGCGTTGCTGTTTCGCCGTGACGGCGCAGTCGACACCGTGCTGGCGGTCCGGATCGACGACGGGCTCGTCACCGGGTTGTACGCGGTGCGCAACCCGGAGAAGCTGTCCCGCCTGGAAGAGGAGACGACGCTGCGGCGTTGAGCCGCAGCGCGTCCGGTCACTCCGTGGCGTCGGCCGCCGCCACGATCACCTCGGCGACCGTCGCCGGCTGGGACACCGCCACCGCATGGGAGGCGTCGATCCGGCGGACCGTCGACGACGCGCGCTCGGCCATGAACGCCTGGGCCGCCGCCGGGATCGCGTTGTCCTGGTTGGCGATCAGCGTCCACGACGGGCGCTTCGTCCACGCCGGCGTCCCCTCGAACGGCGCCGCCAGCGCCTGCTGCGCCACCGGCCGCTGGGTGACCGCCAGGATCGCGGCCGTCTCGGCCGGGACGTCGGCCGCGAAGACCTCGGCGAAGTCCGCGGGCTTGATCGACAGCTCGGGCGCGCCGGCGTGGACCAGGACGTTCGTGGTCTCCGGGCCGAGCTTCGCGCCCGGGTAGCGCCCGGACAGCTCGAACACGCTCTCGCCGGCGTCGGGCTGGAACGCGGCGATGTAGACCAGCGCGCGGACGTTCGGCGTCTCGGTGGCCGCGCGGGTGATCAGCGCGCCGCCGTAGGAGTGGCCGGCGAGCACGACGGGGCCGTCGACGCCCTTGACCACGTCCGCGACGTAGGCCGCGTCGGACTCGACGCCGCGCAGCGGGTTCGCCACCGCGACGACCGGGAAGCCCTGCTCGTGCAGCTTCGCGACGACGCCGGTCCAGCTCGACGAGTCGGCGAAAGCGCCGTGGACCAGGACGATGGTGGGCTTGCTCATGACTGGCTCCTTAGAGAGAACGATCGGTCTTTCTGCCTGCTTACTCTGACGTCTCGAGGACGCCGTGGCAATGTGACGAAGCCGATCTGGCAGAACGATCGTTCTTTCTCTATGCTGGCCTGATGACGACTGCCGACGCGCACCCGAAGGACCGGCTGCTGGCGACCGCGTCGCGGCTCTTCTACGCCGAGGGCATCCACGCGGTCGGGGTGGAACGCCTGGTCTCCGAGGCGGCGGTGACCCGGGCGACGTTCTACCGGCACTACCCCACGAAGGACGACCTGGTGGCGGCGTACCTCGCGGAGACGAGCCGCCAGATCCGCGCGGCGGTCGACGCGGCCCGCGCGGGCAAGCCGCCCCGCGAGGCGCTGGCCGCGGCACTGGCGGTGGTGGGCGACGCAACGTGCGGCGAGGATTTCCGCGGCTGCCAGTTCCTCAACGCGGCCGCCGAATACCCCGACCCCGCCCACCAGGTCCGCCAGGTCATCGACGACCACCGCAGGTGGTTCTTCGAGGTCCTCCGCACCGAGGCGGCGGCCCTGGGCCACCCGGAACCCAACCACGCCGCCCGGGTATTGGTTCTACTCCGCGACGGCGCCCTGCACGGCGGAGAACTCGACGACGCGGAGACGGTCCGGGCGACGCTCAGGCGGGCGGTCGAGGAGTTCTTCCCCGCCTGAGCGAGCCGGGGGGAACAGGCGTTCCGGGACCTTTCACCTGCGGAAACCGAGCAGAACTAGGCCGAACGGGTTACCTTCGAGGCAGCACAGACGGAGGTCCGGCATGGCTGCTCACGACGCGTCCCGCGCCCCGGCGTGGGTCGAGCCGATGCTCGCCAAGGCCGACGGCGGCCGGCTGCGCAGCGGCGCCGAATGGGCGTACGAGTACAAGCTGGACGGCTACCGCGCGGCGATGCGGATCGCCTCGGACGGCACCACGGTCCTCACCAGCCGCAACAACATCGACTTCACCGCCGAGTTCGCCGAGCTCGCCGGGGTCCTCGCCCCCGCGCTCGACGGGCGGGCCGCCTACCTCGACGGCGAAGTCGTCACCTACGGCGAAGACGGCCGCATCGACTTCGAGCGCATGCAGGAGCGCCGCGGCCGCTGGGTCCGGCACCAGAGCGCCCCGAAGACCCGGGACTTCGCCGACGTCCCGGTCCGGTTCCTCGCTTTCGACCTGCTGCGCCTCGGCGACCGCGACCTGCTCAAGGAACCGTACGACGAACGCCGCCGCCTGCTGGCCGCCCTGCCGATGCCCGATCCGTACCGCGTCTCGGTGGTCCGCGCCGTCACCTTCGACGAGCTGGCCGCCGACCGCCGCACGCCGGCGGACTTCCTGGCCCACGCCGCGTCCGCCGGCTACGAAGGCGTCGTCGCGAAGCTGCGCAGCTCGGCGTACGTGCCCGGGCAGCGGCCGGACTCCTGGCTCAAGCACCCGCTGATCCGCACGCAGGAAGTCATCGTCTGCGGGTGGCGTCCCGGGCAGCGCAGCTTCACCGGCACCCTCGGCGGCCTGCTGCTCGGCGCCCACGACCCCGAGACGGGCGATCTCGTCTACATCGGCGACGTCGGCACCGGCTTCAGCCAGGCCGCGCGCGCCGACCTGATGGCCCGGCTCCAGCCACTCGAACGCCGCACTCACCCGTTCGTGACGACGCCGCCGCGCGAAGACACCGTCCGCGCCCGCTGGGTCGAGCCCCGGCTCGTCGGCGAGATCGTCTACCGGCAGTTCACGCGCGCCGGCCGCGTCCGCCACACCGCCTGGCGTGGCCTGCGGGCGGACAAGGAACCCGCCGACGTGCTCGCTCCGCGCGCGGTCCCCCACGAGCCCGCTCCACTCGCGAGTCCCGAGCCGGCCGGCCGGAAGATCACCGTCCAGGCGGGAACCCGGCAGCTCACACTGTCCAATTTGGACAAGGTGCTGTACCCGGCGGACGGCTTCACCAAGGGCGAGGTGATCAACTACTATTCGCGGATCGCCGCGGTCCTGCTGCCGCACCTCGCCGGCCGGCCGGTGACCTTCATCCGCTACCCCGACGGCGTCGGCGGCGAGAAGTGGTTCGAGAAGAACGTCCCCCGCGGCGCGCCGAGCTGGCTGCGCACGGTCCGGCTGCCCAGCACGGGTTCCCGCGGCGGCGGCGACACCATCGACTACCCGCTCCTCGACGACCTCCCGGCGCTCGTCTGGTCGGCGAACATGGCCGCACTGGAACTGCATGTTCCACAATGGACGGTCGCGGCGGACGCGACGCGGCAGCCGCCCGACCGCTTGGTGTTCGACCTGGACCCGGGCCCGGGAACGAGCGTCGTCGACTGTGCCCGCGTCGCCGAACGCCTGCACGACGTCCTCGCCGCCGACGGCCTGACCCCGTACGCGAAGACGTCGGGCTCCAAGGGAATGCAGCTGTACTGCGGCATCCGCACCGACGACCCGGCGGCGCCGTCGGCCTACGCCAAGCGCCTCGCGCACCAGCTCGCGCGGGAGACGCCCGAATCGGTGACGGCGGTGATGGCCAAGGCGCAGCGCACCGGCCGGGTGTTCATCGACTGGAGTCAGAACAACCCGGCGAAGACGACGATCGCGCCGTACTCCCTGCGCGGGCGCGACCACCCGACGGTCTCGACCCCGGTGACGTGGGACGAGGTCCGGGCCTGCCGCCACGTCAACCACCTGACGTTCACCGCCGACGACGTCCTCGACCGCGTCGGCGAGCACGGTGACCTGCTCGCCGGTCTCGACGAGCGCCGCGCACCCCTTCCCTAGCGTCGCTCGAGGAGGCGCCTGGCCCGGCCGACCAGATTTCGCACCGGCGCGAGCCGGGACCGAGGCTCCTCGTGCCGGGGTTCGGGTTTCTCGGGATTCTCCGAGGGCGCAGCGGATTCCGCTTCGCCGGCGGCCGGCTGCTCGGCCGGGTGCGTTCGCGGCGCGGGAATCTCGCCCTCGATGTTTCCGTGGTCCGGCGACGGCTCCGCCGGGCGAGTGGTCACCGGAGCGGGCGCCGACCGCGCGGGCACCGGCGCATGCCGGGGCTGCGGCTCGGGCCGGAGTTGCGGCTCAGGCCGGGGCTGCGGTTCGGGCCGGGGCTGCGGTTCGGGCCGGAGTTGCGGCTCAGGCCGGAGTTGCGGCCGCGGTGGGCGGGGCACCGGCGGTGCGAGCATGTCGGGCGTGATGGCCGGCGTCATGAGCGGCGTGTGGGCCGCGTCGGCGTTCGGCCTCGCCGGTTCACGGACTTCCGGGTAGCGCGCCAGCGGATCGCTCTCCACGGCGACCGCGCGGCTTCGCAGCAGACCGCACAGCCCCAGCAGGCCGAGCAAGCCGACGAGACCCCAAAACACCGTCATGACGGTCCTCCCTTTCCACGCTCCCAGCGGGGATAACCGGCCGGGGGCCCGCCAACCGGACCGGCACCCGAGTGAGTGACACCGCTCAGCCGAGCCGCGGCACATCGTTCGGGAACGACACGGGCAGCTCGTAGAGCCCGCGTGCCGTGCGGGCGCCGCCGAGCCAGCCGTGGAAGTAGATGTGGCCGTCGACGACGTCGGCGCCGCCCGGGGCGTCCACCTTGCCGCCGAGCAGTTCGGTGGACAGGAACTGGGCGTCCGCCTTCACGAACGGCCCGGTCGCCGTCGGCGCGGACGCGTAGCACGTGTGGTAGCCGGAGCTCTGGAACGTGTCCGCGGAGTAGAACAGCAGGAAACGGCTCGCGGTCTTCACCACCGACGGCGCTTCGACGACCGCCTTCTCCGCGGTGAGGTCGGCGCGCAGCAGCTCGACGCGCGGCCCGGCGAGCGTGCGCCCGTCGGCCTGCACCTTCTGCGTCCAGATCGCGGCCGGTGCGCCGGTGGCGCCGCCGTCGCTCTTGTAGAGCAGGTAACGGGTTCCGTCCGAATCGAGGAACGTCTGCGGGTCGATGTCGCCGTGGTCTTCGGGCACGCAGACCAGCGGCTGGTCACCGGCCGGGGTGAACGGCCCGGCCGCCTTCGACGCGGTCGCGGCGCCGAGGCACATCTGCCCGCCGGCCGTCCGCGCCGCCGCGAAGTACAGCATGAACGTCCCGTCCGGCAGCTGCGTGACGTCCGGCGCCCAGAACCCGCCGTCCGGCTTGGCCCACGCGGGAACGGCGCCGAGCGCGTCGCCGGTGATGCGCCACGGCCCTTCCGGCGCCGGCGCGGTCGCCACCGGGATCCGGCCGGAGCCGGTGCTCGTCGAGAACGCGAAGTAGCCGCCCGCGGTCTTCACGACGTCCGGGTCCGGGAAGTCCTGGTTGATCAGCAGCCGCGGCTCGCTGACGGCCGACGCCGCCGGGCAGACCGCGAAGGCGGCCACGAGGACGACCACCGGAACGAGCAGGAATCCCTTGATGCTCATGACCAATTCTGTTTGCCTCCCAACGCTTCCGGCAATGGCGGACGACGCCCGGATCGGGTGGATTCGGCCCCGTCGCGGCGGGGAAGCCGCCGTTCCATGCACGCACCGAAAGGCGCCTACCGCGCCGGCCACGCCGTCGGGGAAGCCGAAGGAACCGCCGCGGAGCAGGAAAAGCCGTTGGGCACACCGGGCAAGCCGCTCGACCGCCGGTCGCCGTTCTTCGCCGGGCTGACCGCCGCGGCCGGCGTGGTCGTCACGGTCGCGGTCGTCGAGGTCGTCCTGGCGGCGTCCGATGTGCTGCTCCTGATCGGTATCGCGTTCTTCATCGCGGTCGGGCTGGAACCGGTGACCGCCCGGCTCGCGCGCCGGATGCCCCGCGCGTTCGCCGCCGGCCTGGTCGTCGGGACCGGGCTGGCCGGGTTCGCCGCGGCCGTCGCCGGTGCGGCCGTTCCGCTGGCCGACCAGATCGGGCAGCTGCGCGACGGCGCGCCGCACTACCTGGCCCTGCTGCACGATCCCGCCACCCTGCTGGGCCGGGCCGACGAGGCCTTCGGGCTCGAAGCGGCCATCCGCCACGTCCACCTGGCGGACGTGGCGAAATCGCTCGCCGGCGTGCTCGGCGACGCGGCGATCGTCGTCGTGCTCAGCACGTACTTCGTCGCCGACTTCCCGCGTGTCCGCACCGCGCTCTACCGGTTGGCTCGGAAGCGCTCGCCGCACCCAAACCACCCGCAAGTTACCGGATTCCGGCGGCCAGGCGACCTCCGTCGCACGACGCCACTCCCCCGGCATCGCCGACCGACACAGCTCCGGTGGCCGAGCCCACGGCCCCGGCGCCACCCCTCACCGACGAGCTGAAAGCCCAGGAAACGGCATGGTGGCCCCCGGCCGTCCTCGTCTTCGCCGTGGCTCTCGCCGTCGCCTTGCTTCTCATCCCCAGCGCCGCCGAGCCGCGACGGCTCGCCGGGACTCCGTCACCCGTGACGACGGCGCCCGTCACCACCCGGCCGCCGGAACCCGCTGCCCTTCCCGACGGCCCGCCCGTCACCCCCGCGGGCGCCGGTACCTGGCACGTCGTCCCCGGGCCCGACACCCTCGCGGGGACCGGCGCGACAGAACTCACCTACACCGTCGAAATCGAAGACGGCGTCCAAGCCCCGGACTTCGCGACCCAGGTGGACGACATCCTCGCCGACCCCCGGGGCTGGATCAGCCAAGGCCGGGTGCGCTTCCGCCGCGAAACCGGCCCCGACGCCCACCCCTCGGTGCGGATCAGCCTCACCACCCCGGCCACCGCCCGCCGCCTTTGCGGCTTCGCGATCCCGTACGACTCCTCCTGCCACCTCGCGCACCGGATCGTCGTCAACCTCGCCCGCTGGATCCGCGGCGCCCACTCCTTCGGGCACGACCTCGCCGGGTACCGCGCCTACGCCATCAACCACGAAACGGGCCACGCCCTCGGCTTCGGGCACGTCGGCTGCCCCGCCACCGGCGCACGCGCGCCCGTGATGATGCAGCAGACTTTCGGTCTCTCGAACACCTACCTCGCCGAGCTGAACCGCGCCGAACGCACGTCCACCCCGGTCCGGCCCGATGGTGCCGTCTGCCGGCCCAACCCCTGGGTCGCCTGACGACCCACGGTCGCGCCGCGTCATCCCAACGAGTTGTCCGCCGTCTCGAACGGGGGCGCACGGGGAGCGCGTGGACCACCCCGTGCGGGGTCGCCGCTGGGCCAGACGGGCAACGACCACGCAGCGCGAGTGAAGCTCCTTGTCCCCGCGGATCTTTCCTCGCTAGCGTCGACGGAGAGGGGACGAAGCCGGGCGCCCGGTTGTTTCCTTGCAGCCCAAGGAAAAACGAGCGAGGAGTTTCTCGATGACGGCTTTCGACCAGCCCGTGACCCGCACCGCGTACCAGCAGTCGGTCGCCGACTACTGGAACGCGGAGAAGGACCCGGTGAACCTCCGGCTGGGCGACGTCGACGGCCTCTACCACCACCACTACGGCCTCGGCGACTACGACCCGGCCGTCCTCGACGCCCCCGAAGACCGGCGCGACCAGGCGATCATCGCCGAGATGCACCGGCTCGAGACCGCACAGGCCGACGTCCTGCTCGATCACCTCGGCCCGATCGCGCCGGGCGACCGGCTGCTCGACGCCGGCTGCGGCCGGGGCGGCACGAGCGTCATGGCGCACCAGCGCTTCGGCTGCCAGGTCGACGGGATCTCCATCTCCGAGCAGCAGGTCGGCTTCGCCAACGAGCACGTGCGGCAGCGCGGGATCGACGGCTCGGTGCGCTACCACCTGCGCAACATGCTCGACACCGGCTTCGAATCCGGGGTGTTCCAGGGCATCTGGAACAACGAGAGCACGATGTACGTCGACCTGCACGACCTGTTCGCCGAACACGCACGGCAGCTCAAGCCCGGCGGCCGCTACGTGACCATCACCGGCTGCTACAACGACGTCACCGGCGGCCGGTCGCGCGCGGTCAGCCAGATCGACCAGCACTACATCTGCAACATCCACGCCCGCGGCGATTACTTCAAGGCGTTGTCCGACAACGGGTTCGTCCCGATCAACGTCGTCGACCTGACGGCCGCGACGATCCCCTACTGGGAGCTGCGGGAGCGGTCCTCGGTCGCCACCGGGGTCGAGAAGCCGTTCCTGACCGCCTACCGCGAAGGCAGCTTCCACTACCTGCTCATCGCCGCCGACCGCGTCTGACCGGGGCCGGTGGCGAGGAAAGGCACCATGACCGTGTGTCCACAGTGGACGTCCGGAGGCGCCGCCGGGGTGCTGGCGGGCCCGTTCGGCCTCGGCACGTCGGCGGCGCGGATCGGGACCCGGTTCCGGCCGGCGCCCGGGCCGGATCCGGCTTACGCGTACCTGCCCTGGGGTGACGGCAGCGCGCCGCCGTTGTACTGCCCGGTCGTGGGCCGCGTCGACGACGCCCTCGCCGGGGAGGTCGACCGCCGGCTGGTCGCCTGGGCCGCCGACTGCGGGTTCACCGGCGAGGGCCTCGACCAGGTCGCCCACGCCGGGTTCGGCCGCCTCGTGATGCTCGCCCACCCCGACTGCGACGACCCGGACCGGCTGCTCGTCGCGGCGCAGCTGAACGCGGTGTGGTGGGCGGCCGACGACTACTACGCCGACGACAGCACGCTGGGCGCGGCGCCGACCGAACTGCCGCCACGCCTGGCGCTCGTCATGGCGGCCATGGACCCCGTCGCGCCGGCCGGGGAGTTCTCGGCGCCCCTCGACGAAGCCCTGCGGGCCGACCCGATCCTCGTCGGCCTGCACTCGGCGATCGACCACCTGGGCCGGCACGGGTCCCCCGTGCTGGTCCAGCGGGTCTGCTACGCGACGTTCGCGATGTTCGTCAGCTGGGACGCCTACGCGGCGTGGCGCCACACCGGCCGCTACCCACCCGCGTGGGAGTACCTGGCGGCCCGCCAGCACGACAGCTTCTACACGTCGATGACCCTCGTCGACGCCGTCGGCGGCTACGAGCTGGCCGCGCCGTTCTACTACGACCCGCGCGTGCGGGAGGCGATGATGCGAGCCGGGACGGCGTCGGTGCTGGTCAACGACCTGCACTCGGTGGCGAAGGACGCGGCCGACGAGAAGCCGGTCTGCAACATGGTCCTCCAGATCGCCGCCGACCGGGGCTGTTCGGTCGACGAAGCCGTCGAGGCCACCGTCGAACTCCACAACAAGATCGTCCACGAGTTCGAGGACGGCCACCGGGAGCTGACGGCGGTGCCGTCACCGGAGCTGCAGCGGTTCCTCGTGGGCGTCCGTTCCTGGATGGGCGGCGGCTTCACCTGGCACGCCACCAATCCCCGTTACCAGTCTTGACCTACGAATGATTGGGTGGTTTTTGCTGTGACTGTCACCGACCCGGTGGACACCGACCAGGCACCGCTGAGCCTGGGCCGGGCCGCCGCCCGCACCCTGGCCACGACAACCAAATCGGTCCCGCAGATGCAGGGCATCTCCACCCGCTGGCTGCTCAAGCTGCTGCCCTGGGTCGAAGTCGCGGCCGGGTCCTACCGCGTCAACCGCCGCCTGTCCTACGCCGTCGGAGACGGCCGGGTCACCTTCACCGCCACCGGCGCCGACGTCCGCGTCATCCCCCCCGAACTCGGCGAACTCGCCCCCCTGCGCGGCTACGACGACGACGACGTCCTCACCGAACTCGCCTCGAGGTTCACCCAGCACGAATACCAGCCCGGCGACGTGCTGGTCGAATTCGGGTCCCCCGCCGAGCAGGTGTTCCTCATCGCCCACGGCAAGATCACCAAAGTCGGCACCGGCGCCTACGGCGACCAGACCATCCTGGGCACCCTCGCCGACGGCGACCACTTCGGCGAATCCACCCTCATCCAGCCCGACGGGATCTGGGAATTCACCGCCAAAGCCGTCACCACCTGCACCGTCCTCACCCTCCCCCGCTCTGCGTTCCACGACGTGCTGTCCCGCTCCGACACCCTCCAAACCCACCTGAACACCCTCACCACCGCCGACGCCTCAGCCCGCAACGACCACGGCGAAGCCGAGATCTCCCTCGCCGCCGGCCACGACGGCGAACCCACCCTGCCCGGCACCTTCGTCGACTACGACGCCCACCCCCGCGAATACGAACTCTCCCTCGCCCAGACCGTCCTGCGCGTCCACTCCCGCGTCGCCGACCTCTACAACCAGCCCATGAACCAAATCGAACAACAACTCCGCCTCACCGTCGAAGCACTCCGGGAACGCCAAGAACACGAACTGATCAACAACACCGACTTCGGGCTCCTGCACAACGCCGACTTCGCCCAGCGCATCCCCACCCGCACCGGCCCACCCACCCCCGACGACCTCGACCACCTCCTCACCCTCGTCTGGAAAGACCCCAGCTTCTTCCTCGCCCACCCCACCACCATCGCCGCATTCGGCCGCGAATGCACCAAAGCCGGCATCTACCCCGACCCCGTCGACCTCGGCGGCCACCACGTCCCCGCCTGGCGCGGAATACCGATCCTGCCCTGCAACAAAATCCCCGTCACCGACACCCGCACCAGCTCCATCCTGCTCATGCGCACCGGCGAACACACCCAAGGCGTCATCGGGCTCCACCAAACCGGCCTACCCGACGAATACCAACCCGGCCTCAACGTCCGATTCATGGGCATCTCCGAACAAGCCATCATCTCCTACCTCGTCTCCACCTACTACTCCGCAGCCGTCCTCGTACCCGACGCACTGGCCATACTGGAAAACACCGAACTCGGCCGGGAGGGCTGAGACCCGTGACGGTGACGGAGGAAACGACGTCCGTGCAGCTGTCGCTGGGGGTCACCGCGGCCCGGACGCTCACCACGACCACCAAGACCCTGCCGCAGATGCGCGGCATCACCACCCGCTGGCTGCTCTCCCAACTCCCCTGGGTCGACGTCCCGGCGGGCAGCTACCGCGTCAACCGCCGCCTCACCTACACCGTCGGCGACGGCAAGCTCAGCTTCTACACCACCGGCGCCCGCGTCCAGGTCGTCCCCGCCGAACTCACCGAACTCGAACTCCTCCACGGCTTCAGCGACGAAACGGCGTTGAGCGCCCTTGCCGAGGCCTTCGAGCAGCGCGAGTACGAACCCGGCGCCACCATCGTCGACGCAGGCACCCCGCTCGACACGCTGATCCTCATCGCCCACGGCAAAGTCACCCAGCACCGCCGCGGCGAATACGGCGACGAAGTCACCCTCGCCACCGCCACCGACGGCGACCACCTCGGCGCCGAACTCCTCGCCCGCGACGACACGACCTGGAACGTCACCGCCCGCGCCGCCACCCGCGTCACCGCCCTCGTCCTCCCCGCGAACGCCTACGCCCGGCTCAACGGCCGATCCGAATCACTCCGCGCCCACGTCGCCGAAGCCATCCGACGCCCCCGCAAACCCCAGAACACCAAAGGCGAAGCCAGCATCGACCTCGCCGCCGGCCACGACGGGGAACCGATCCTGTCCGGCACCTACGTCGACTACGACCCCTCGCCCCGCGAGTACGACCTCGCCGTCGCGCAAACCGTGCTGCGCGTGCACAACCGCGTCGCCGACCTCTACAACAACCCCATGAACCAGCTGGAGCAACAGCTCCGGCTGACCGTGGAAGCGTTGCGGGAACGCCAAGAACACGAACTGATCAACAACACCGACTTCGGGCTCCTGCACAACGCCGACTTCAAACACCGCCTCACCACCCGCACCGGGCCACCCACTCCACTCGACCTGGACGACCTGCTCTGCCGACGCCGCAAGACGAAGTTCTTTCTCGCCCACCCCCGCGCCGTCGCCGCCTTCGGCCGCGAATGCACCCGGGCGCGGGTCTACCCCGACACCGCAGTCCTCGACGGCAAACGCGTCCACACCTGGCGCGGTGTCCCCATCCTGCCCTGCGACAAGATCCCCATCACCGACACCGGCACCACGTCGATCCTCGCGATGCGCACCGGTGAGGACGACGCCGGGGTCATCGGCCTGCGCCCCAAGGAACTGCCGGACCAGTACCAGCCCGGCCTGAACGTCCGGTTCATGGGCATCAGCGACCGCGCGGTGACGTCCTATCTGGTCAGCGCCTACCACTCCGCCGCCGTCCTCGTCCCGGACGCCCTCGGCGTGCTCGACGACGTCGAGACCGGTACCTGACTTGCGCCTGACGCAATCGTCGATTGCCGAACTTGCGTGGTACGACCACCACGATCGCTCCTGACTTCGGACTCGTACCGAATTCCGAAGAAGGAGCAAGACATGCACGTGTTCGTCACCGGAGCGACGGGGTGGATCGGCACAGCCGTCGTCGACGAGCTGCTCAGTGCCGGGCACGAGGTCACCGGCCTCGCCCGGTCGGACACCGGCGCCCTGACGCTGGCCAAGAAAGGTGCCCGGGTCCGGCGCGGCGACCTCGCCGATCTCGAGGTAGCCGAGATCCTGGTCGGCGTCGAGAACGGGTACGCGAACAACTACGGCGTCGACGCGGTCGGCGGCATCACGTCCTAGAGCACGAACCCGGCCGGGAAGGGGTCGTCCGGGTCGAGGAGGTAGGTGGCCGTGCCGGTGATCCACGCCCGGCCCGAGAACTCGGGGATCACCGCCGGCACTCCACCCACCTCCGTCTCCGCCACCAGCTCGCCGGTGAACGTCGTGCCGATGAACGAACTGTTCTCGAACGGCGTGTGCAGCGGCAGCTCGCCGCGCGCGTGCAGCTGTGCCATCCGGGCCGACGTGCCGGTGCCGCACGGCGAGCGGTCGAACCAGCCCGGGTGGATGGCCATCGCGTTCCGTGACACGCGCGCGTCCGAGCCCGGGGCGAGGAACTGGACGTGCTTGCAGCCGCCGATCAACGGGTCGGCCGGGTGCTTCGGCGGACGCTGCTCCGTGATCGCGGCCATGATCGACAGCCCGGCCGCCAAGATCCGGTCCTTTTCGGACCGTTCGAACGGAATGTCCACTTGCGACAGTTCGAGGATGGCGTAGAAGTTCCCGCCGTAGGCCAGGTCGTAGCGGACGTCGCCGAGGCCGGGCACGTCCACCACGGCGTCGCGCTCGGCGAGGAACGACGCGACGTTGCGGAGCTTGACCCGTTCGGCCCGGCCGTCGCGGACGGTCACCTCCGCGAGGACGAGCCCGGCCGGGGTGTCCAGGCGCACCACGGTCGTCGGCTCGGTCACCTCGACCATGCCGGTCTCCACCAGCACCGTCGCGACGCCGATGGTGCCGTGGCCGCACATCGGCAGGCAGCCGGACACCTCGATGTAGACGACGCCCCAGTCGGCGTCGCCCCGGAGGGGCGGCTGCAGGATCGCGCCGCTCATCGCCGAGTGCCCGCGCGGCTCGTGCATCAGGAACTGCCGGAGGTGGTCGAGGTGCTCCATGAAGTACCGGCGGCGCTCGGCCATCGTGGCGCCGGGGATCGGGCCGACGCCGCCGGTCACCACCCGCGTGGGCATGCCTTCGGTGTGCGAGTCGACCGCCGTGATCGCGCGCGAGGACCGCACCTACGCCACCCCCAGCGAGGCGAGCGCGCGGCCCATGTCGGCGCGAACCTGCTCGCGCTGGACCTCCGACAGCGGGCCACGCGGGGGCCGGCACGGGCCGCCGTAGCGACCGACCAGGTCCATCCCGAGCTTGATGGCTTGGACGAACTCGGTGCGCGAGTCCCAGCGGAACGCGGCCACGAGCGGCTCGTACAGCGCGCGGGCCTCGTCGAGCTTGCCGGCCGTGGCCAGCTCGAACAGCCGCGCCGACGCGGCCGGGAAGACGTTGGGGAACCCGGCGAACCAGCCGGTCGCGCCCATCAGCAGGCTCTCCACGACGACGTCGTCGGCGCCGCTGATCACGGCCAGCTCCGGGGCGCGCTCGCGGATCTCCAGCACGCGCCGGACGTCGCCGGAGAACTCCTTGACGGCCACGACGTTGTCGATCCGCGCGATTTCGGCGAGGAGGTCGGGCGTGAGGTCGACCTTGGTGTCGAACGGGTTGTTGTAGACCATCACCGGCAGTCCGACCGACGCGACGGCCTCGAAGTGCGCGAGGATCTCGCCGCGGTTGGCGCGGTAGAGCGTCGGCGGCAGGCAGAGCACGCCGTGCGCGCCGTCCTCGGCCGCCGCTTCCGCCCACTGCTTCGCTTGGTGCGCACCGGGTCCGTGGACGCCGACGACGACGATCCCGTCGCTCCCGACGGCTTCGATCGCGGTGCGGGCGACGCGGCGGCGTTCGTCGTCGGTGAGCGAGGAGTACTCGCCGAGGGAGCCGTTCGGGCCGACTCCACGGCAGCCGTTTTCGACGAGCCAGCGGCAGTGCTCGGCGTAGGCGTCGTAGTCGACGGCCAGCCCGGCGGGCGCGGTGTCGTCGGTTTTGTACGGCAGCGCGGCGGCGACGACCACGCCGCCGAGGTCGCGGGTGCTCATGCGGGAGTCTCCTTCGGATCGGCGAGCTCGCCCAGGCGGATCGGCTGGGCGATCGGACGGTGGTGGCGTTCGACGCCCCCGCAGAGTTCGGCGACGGCGGGCCCGCACATCCGGCCTTGGCACGGCCCGAGCCCGGCGCGGGTGCCGAGCTTGAGGGCGTGCGACCCCGGCGTGACCGAGTCGGCGGCGGCGGTCTTCAGCCGGCCGTAGGTGGTTTCCTCGCAGCGGCAGACGATCGTGTCGTCGCGCAGCCAGCCGGCCCAGGCGGCGCCGATCGGGTGCGCGGTCTTCAGCCGCTGCGCGAACGCGCGGGTCCGGTCGCGCTCCCGCAGCAGGCCACGGCTCGGCGTACCCCCGGCGGCGGCACAACCGGCGACGGCACCCTCCGCTCGCGCGGCGTCCGCTCCGCCGATCCCGGTGATCTCCCCCGCCGCGAAGACCCCGGTCACGCTGGTGCGCTGGTCGTCGCGCACGCGGACGAACCCGCCGTCGAGGACGCACCCGGCGGCAACGGCCAGTTCGGGTTGCGGCGTGAAGCCGTGCCCGACGCAGACGGCGTCGACCTGGTGGGTGCGTTCGGTGCCGGGCACGACCGACCAGTCCGCGCACACCCGGGCGGTGACGACCTCGCGGACCCGCTCGTCCCCGCGCGCTTCGACGACCGCGCGGCCCAGGTGGTACGGCACGCGGTGGCGGGCGAGGGTGGCGAGGTAGCGGGCGAGTTCGCCGGTCTTGCGCACTTGAAGCCCCCATCCTTTGAGGACGGTCGCGGCGGTATTGGCCTCGAGGACGCCTGCCACATCGGCCCCGACGGCGAGCAGCGATGCGGCGACGGGCAGCAGGAAGGGCCCGGCCCCGGCAACAAGCACCCGCCGCCCGACGGCGACCCGCTCCCCCTTGGCCAGCGCCTGCGCGGCACCCGCGGTGAAGACGCCGGGCAGCTGCCAGCCGGGGAAGGGCAGGGTGCGATCGTGCGCGCCGGTGGCGAGGATCAGCGCGTCGGGTTCGAGGGTGTACCGGGTCCGGCCGGAGCCGTCGGCCGGGCCGCGCAGGACGTGGATCCGGAGCATCGCTCGCCGGTGGCCGGTGGCTGAACCGCCTGGTGCTGCGGCATCTTGCGCATTTCGCTCGCCGGTTCGCGGATCGCCCGGCGCAGAAGCACCCCGTCCGCCGGGCGCGGCGGCTTCCAGCGCCCACACGGTGCTTTCCGGCCACCACTCGCATCGGCTCACCAACCCCTCGAAACCGTGCGGCCGGCCGTACCGCCTCCGGTGGTACTGGCCGCCCGGTGCGTCCGACTGGTCCAGGACCGTCACCCGCGCCCCGGCGCGGAGCGCGTGCTCGGCCGCCGCGAGGCCGGCCGGGCCCGCGCCCACGATCACCACCCACGTCATGCGTCCTCCTGCCGGGACTGGGTGCGGATCTCGTCGCCGTCGGCGGCGCGGCGACGGCAGGCGCGGACGTCCGGCACTCCGTTCACCGTCAGCAAGCAGTCGAAGCACGCGCCGATTCCGCAGAACACGCCGCGCGGCGCACCGGATCTCGTGGTGCGCCACGACAGCCGTCCGGCGGCCAGGAGCACCGCGGCCACGGTTTGGCCCGCGATGCCCGGCACCGGCTCGCCGTCGACGCTGATCTCGATCACGCGAGCACCGCCGGACGGTCCACAGTGAACTCCTCCACCGGCATCGACAGCGACGCCCCGGTCAGCAGCTCGCACAGCAGCCTCGCCGTCCCGACGCTCAAGCCGATCCCCGCGCCTTCGTGTCCCGTTGCGTGCCAAAGGTTTTCGACTCGCGGATCCTCGCCGAGGACGGGAAGGTGATCGTCCACATAGGGCCGGAAGCCGCCGTACGCGCGCATCACCGCGGCGTTGGCCAGGGACGGGAACAGTCGCAACGCCTTGGCCGCGATCGCAGTCAGCACGTCCGGCACGATCGCGTCGTCGAAGCCGACGCGGCGCCGCGACGAGCCGATCAGGACCGTGCCGCCCCGCGTCGACTCGACGACGGCGGAGGTCTGCAGCTCGCCGCCGCCGGAGCCGACCGCCCCGACGTAGTCCGCGTCGTAGACCTTGTGCCGCACCACGCCGGGCATCGGCGTGGTCACCAGCACCTCGCCGCGCCGGGGCCGGACCGCAATCGGGGCGCCCAGCCGCGCCGAGACTTCGCCCGCCCACGGGCCCGCCGCGTTCACGACGACGTCGGTATCGAGGACCTCGCCGGGGACGCGAACTCCGGTGATCCGGCCGCCGCGGACGACGGCGCCGGTGACCTCGGTGTCGATGCGCAGGCGGGCACCGTGCGCGAGGGCCGAGCCGAGCAGGGCCAGCGTCGCGGCGGCCGGCTGGACCTGCGCGTCCTCCGGGTAGCGGACGGCGGCGGTGACCTCGCGGGTCAGCGCCGGTTCGGCCGCCACGAGGTCCACTGTGGACAGTGGGTCGACGCGGACCCCGGCTTCGACCTGCTCCGCGGCAAACGCTTTCAGCGCGTGCGCGCCGGCTTCGGTGGTGGCGACGACGATGCCGCCCTTCGGGTCGAACTCCGTCGCGGTCGCCGCGCGCGGGTCGAGATCGGCGATGATCCGCGGCCACAGCCGGGCCGAGAGCTGCGCGAGCCGGAGTTCCGCGCCCGGCCCCTTGTCCGAGACGAGCAGGTTGCCCTCGCCGTGCGAGGTGGTGCCGCCCGCGGGCCGGCCACGGTCGACGACGAGGACGTCGAACCCGGCGAGACTCAGCTCCCGAGCGCACGCCGCCCCGACTACTCCGGCTCCGATCACCGCCACCCGCGTTCGGTTCATCGACCCTCCGCCGTTCGGTAAAGCGAACGATCGGAGGTTAAGTCTCGCGCGGCGGAGCTGTCAACGGGTGCGGCCGCCCGTCGAGGCGTTCGCCGTCGCGGTACTGCAGCAGCAGCACCGAGTGCACGGGCGCGGCGAGCGCGGTGTAGGTGTGCGGCTCGCGGGCGTCGAAGGCGACGTAGTCCCCGGGCCCGAGGTCGACGGTCCGCCCGCCGACCTCGACGCGCAGCCCGCCGGCCTGCACGACGGTGTGCTCGACCCCGACGTGGCCCTGCGACCGCTGGGGCGCGTCGCCGCGGACGACCTGGTCGTAGACCTCGAACACGCTGTTCTCGGCTTCGATCCGCCGCAGCGGCCGCAAGTCGACGCCCTCACCGCGGAGAACTTCGACGTCGGCCGCGCGCACGACGGTCAGCCCGCCGCGCGGCCGGTGGTCGAGCAGGTCGGAGATGGCCACCTCGAGGGCGCGCGACAGGCTGAAGACGGTCTCGATGGTCGGGTTGCCGGTGCCGGCCTCGAGCTGCGAAAGGGTGGCCTTGCCGATCCCGGACCGCCGGGACAGCTCGGACAGCGACAGGCCCCGCGCCGCCCGCGCGGCCCGCAGGTTGACGGCGAGCATGTCCCGGATCGACGGCTGACCGTCGTCGGTCGCGGTCGTCCCACCGTTCGGTAAAGCGTCCATCGAGGCCTGTCTCCGTTCGGTTTGCCGATCGGGCCAGGGCCATGATGACACGCCGAACGCCGCGCCGGAATCGACGCGCCCGATCCGTGGACATCCGAGGTGTTCCGGGCTGGCGCGTCAAAGACCGAGCCAGCCGCGGTACGCGGGCAGGTCGACGTTGCTCCCGCAGACGATCGTCACCACGTGCCGCCCGGCGAAACGAGCTCGGTCCTCGAGGATCGCCGCGAGGCCGAGCGCCGCCGACGGCTCCACGACCAGGCCCGCGTGCTCCAGGAACAGCCGCATTCCCGCGATGATCGACGCCTCCTGCACGAGGACGGCATCGTCGGCCAGCACCAGAAGATCGTCGAGGACCTCGGGGATCGGGAACCGGCCCGCGACGCCGTCGGCGATCGTGTCGGCCGAGTCCGTCGTGACGACGCGCCGCTCGCGCCAGGACAGGGTCATCGCCGGGGCGCGCTCGGGCTGGACGGCGAGCACTTCGGTGCCGGGCGCGGCCGCCTTCAGGACGTGGCCGACCCCGGTGGCCAGCGCCCCGCCGCCGAGGGCGACGAGGACCGCGTCGAACGGCCCGGCGGCCGCCAGCTCCAGGCCGATCGTCGCCGCGCCCTCGCACGTCTCGACGTCCAGGCTGTCCTCGACCAGCCGGACACCGCGTTCCTTCGCGAGGGCCACCGCCCGTGCGCGAGCCAGCTCGAAGTCGCCGTCGACCAGTTCCAGGTCGGCGCCGAACGCCCGGATGCGCTCGAGCTTCGCCGCGGGCGCGAACCGCGACGCCACGACGGTGACGTCGATCCCGCGGCTCCGCCCGGACAGCGCGAGGGCCTGCCCGAGGTTGCCGGCACTGGCGCACACGGCGGCCCGTTCGCCGCGTTCGGCGAGGCCGTGGCCGACGAGCTCGGTGCCGCGGCCCTTGAAGCTGCGGACGGGGTTCGCGGTTTCGAGCTTGACGCTCACCCGGCAGCCGAGCGCGCGTTCGAGGGGTTCGCAGCGGTAGAGCGGGCTGTCGAGGAAGACCGGGTCGATCACCCGGCGCGCGGCCCGGATCCGGCCGAGGTCGAGACGCGTGTCCGCCACGGCTTCGGAGCATAGCGACGATCAGCGGCGCGCGAGCCGGTTCGCGGGTCCGGACCGTCGCCCGCACGCCGCCGAAACGACCACCTCAGCGCGCAAGCACCCGTTCGCACCGCCCACCCACACGTCACCGAAACAACCACGTCAGCGCGCGAGCGCCGGTTCGCGGGTCCGGACCGCCCAGCGGGTCAGCCGCGGGAGGGGCGCGACGGCGACCAGGAACAGCCCCGCCACCAGCACCCACCCCAGCGCGCCGAGGCCGCCGATCGCGAGCGTGAACACTCCCGGTCCGACCATCTGCACCGTCGCCGTGGCCGCCTCGCTCGCCCCCTGGTACGCGCCCTTCGCCTCTTCGCGCATGAGCCGCATCGACAACCCCCAGTTCGCGGCCACGTAGCTCAGCTCCCCCACGACGTGCAGCACCGCGGCGAGCACCACCACCGTCACCGCGCCCGCTCCCGCGCCGCCGGACGTCGTTGCGAGCAGCAGGCAGCTCGCCGCTAGCACCACTCCGGACACCACCGCGGTCCGGGCCGCCCGGGCCGCCGTGCGGCCGAACCGCGCGAACGGCACCTGGAACACCGCGATGCCCACCGAGCTGAGCACGACCACGATCCCGCCCAGCCCCAGCGGCAGCCGCGTCGAGCCGGACAGCCACAGCGGCAGCCCCGCCGACAACATCGCCCAGCACAGGGAAAGCACCGCGGTCACCCCGGCGACGCACAGGTACGGCCGGTCGCGCAGCACCACCCGGGCACCCGAGCGCCGCGACGGGACCGCGGCCGGCGCGGGCACCAGCAGCGTCGCGCCGGCCAGGACCAGGAAGCTCGCCGCGTTGCCCGCGACGGCCAGCGTGTACGCACACGGCGCGTCGGCCGTCAGCACGAGCGCCCCGAGCCCGGCGCCCACGGCGTACCCGACGTGCTGCGCGACCCGCTGCTGCGCCAGCACGCGCATCCGGCGCACGGGGTCGGCGACCAGGCCGGTGATCAGCGCCGTCCGGACCGCCGTCCCGCCGGTGGCCAGCGCCGTGAACACCACCGTCACGGCCAGGAACGACCAGGTGCCGCGCACCGTCAGGTACGCGGCCATCGCGGCGGCGCGCACCAGCGTCGCGGCGACGAGCACCGTCCGGGCGCCGGCGCGGTCGGCGAACGCGCCCAGCGGCACCGCGGCGACCATGCCTGCCGCGCTGGCCACCGCCATCCCCGCGCCCACCGTCACCGGGGACAGCCCGAGGATCCGGGTGAAGTACAGCGCCCAGATCGTGAACCACAGGCCGTCGCCGAGCGCGGAGACCCCGCGCCCCCAAAGAAGGCTTCTCATTCAGTCACCCTTCACGAGAGCCTGAATGGTAGGCACAGCAGTCACCGTTCAGCAACTCATGAAGAGTGCTAGGATCGCGCGGTGAGCGGAATGGTCGAACCCGGGAACGCCGTCCAGCGCGCGATCGTCGGGCTGACACGGGAGCTGTCCGATCCCGTGCGGCTCACGGCGCTGCAGCTGCTGGCCGCCGAGGGCCCGCACACCATGGTGCAGCTGGCCGACGCGCTCGGCGTCACCGCGCCGCGGCTGGGCAACCACCTGGCGCGGCTGCGGGCGGCCGGGCTGGTGACGGTCGAGCACACCGGGCGGCACGCGCTCTACCGCGTCGGCCGTGACGACCTCCTGCCCGTCCTCACCGCACTGGCCCGCCACGGCGGCAACGACTCCGTCGCGCCACCGCGCTCGCCGGAGTCCACTGTGGACATCGCGCACACGTGCTACGACCACGCCGCCGGCCGGCTCGGCGTGGCGGTGTTCGCCATGCTCGTCGAACGCGGCGCGCTGCGGCCGCCGGACGGCTCGGCGGCCGACCTGACCCTGGGCGGCGACGTCTCGGCGTTCCACGACTTCGGCGTCGACCCGGCCGCCGTCGACCCCGGCCGCCGCCGGCTCGCGACGGCCTGCCTCGACCGGACCAACCGCCTCCCCCACCTCGGCGGCGTCCTCGGCCACGAGGTGCTGGCGGCCCTGCTCGGGGACGGCCTCGTCCGGCGCGGCGACGGGGACCGCGAACTCGCCCTCACCCCGAAGGGCAGACGGCGGCTCGGTGCGCTGGGGCTCCATCCGGGGAGCCCGGCCGGCTGAGCTTCGCCGGGCCGTATCCAGGCGGCCGCGCACCGCCTCCTACAGTCCTCGGGGCGGCAACCGCGGCCGAGGAGGGGGAACGGGATGAGCGAGCCGAAGGTCACCCGGCGGCACCTGGTCGTCTGCTGCGACGGCACGTGGAACACGCCCGACCAGCAGCAACAGGGTCAGCCCGCGCCGACGAACGTCGCGCGGATCCACCACGCGGTGGCGGACCTCGACACCCAGCCGCGGTACTACCACCCCGGCGTCGGCTCCGGGCCCGGGCTGCTCGACCACCTCGAAGGCGGACTGGTCGGCAAGGGCCTTTCGGAGAACATCAAGAGCGCCTACGGCTGGCTCGCGCGCACGTACCGGCCGGGCGACGCGATCCACCTCTTCGGGTTCAGCCGCGGCGCGTTCACCGTCCGCAGCCTGTCCGGCATGATCCGGCGCTGCGGCCTGCCGGCGGCGTTGCGGGACGCGGAGCCGAGCGCGTTCTGGGCCGAGGTCGACCGGCTCTTCACCGACGGCTACCGGCAAGGGGCCGGCGAGGCGGCCGAGCCGGTCCCGATCGAGTTCCTCGGCGTCTGGGACACCGTCGGCTCGCTCGGCATCCCGGACTGGCTCGGGCCGCTGAAGCTCGTCGAAGACCACGTCGGGCCCCTCCCCCGGTTCCACGACACGAAGCTCGGCGACCACGTCAGGCACGCCCGCCAGGCGCTCGCGATCGACGAGATGCGCGGCCCGTTCATGCCGACGCTGTGGTCCAACCTGGACGAGGTGGGCGGCGGCCGCACGGCCAGGCAGGTCTGGTTCCCCGGCGACCACTGCGACGTCGGCGGCGGCCACGACCGCACCGGCCTGTCCGACGCCGCGCTGCGGTGGATGATCGACGAGTGCCACGCGGCCGTCCCGGACCTGGTGTTCGACGAGGCGATGTGCGCGCAGATCAAGCCGGACGCCCAGGACGTGCTGCACAACTCGCTCCACAGCGTGTACACGGTCCTGTGCCCGGCGCCGCGGGCGTTCCCGTTCATCACGGCCGGTTCTCCCGACATCGCTCCTTCGGCGGTGGCCCGGCAGGCGAAGCCGCCGATCACCACGGGCCCCTACCGCGAAGGGCGCCTGCTCGCGGCCGGCGAGTCGGCGACCGTCGACGTCTACGCCGGGAAGCCGTGGAACTGGACGGGCCTCTACCTCCCGCCGGGCGAGTACGAGTTCGGCAGTGCGGGAACCTGGCTGGACGGGAACATCGCGCACCACCCGGACGGCACCGAGGCGGACCCGCGGCCGGACTTCCAGGACGTGCTGCACGCGCTGGCCACGTCGTCGGCGTGGTTCCAGACCCAGCTCGCGCGGTTGAACGACGCCCAGGCCCGCTCGTTCGGCGGCCGCCGCTGCGAAGACGCGCGGTGGCTGGCCCTGGTCGGCGCAGTGGCGGCCCCGAACCTCGACGCCCACGACGTGCAGCAGCCGTACGAGGCGTTCCTCGTCGGCGACGGGCTGGAGAAGTGGGTCAACGAGAAGCCGGGCTACTTCTACGCGTACGCCAACGACAGCTGGCTGGGCTACGCGGGCAACCGCGGCTCGGTACGGCTGACCGTCCGGCGGCTCGCCTGACGGTCACCGCCACGACGTCGCGGCGGCGAAGTCCTCGAACGACCGGGGCGGCCGGCCGAGGGCGCGCTCGACGCCGTCCGCGACGTCGGCACCCCGGCCGTCGCGCAGGTCCGCCAGCAAGCCCGTGAGCAGGCGGGCCACGTTTTCCGGGACGCCGTAAGCGATCTGACGCTCGACGAACGCCTCGGGCTCGACGTCGGCGTACTCGATCTTCCGCCCGGCGGCCCGGGCGATCACGCCCACCGCTTCCCCGAAGCTCACCGCGCGCGGGCCGGTCAGCTCGTAGACCTGGCCGTGATGCCGGTCGTCGGTCAGCGCGGACGCGGCGACCTCGGCGATGTCCTCGGCGTCGACGAACGGCGCGCGGCCCGCGCCGGCCGGCAGGGTCAGGACGCCGTCGCGGATTCCTCGTGCCCACGGGCCTTCGCTGAAGTTCTGCGCGAACCAGTTCGGGTGCAGGATGGTCCAGCCGACGCCGGAGCCGCGGACGGCCCGCTCGGCGGCGTGCAGCGGATGGCCCTCCTCGCCGGCGCGCGGAGCGGACAGCAGCACCAGCCGCCGCGCACCCGCCGCGACCGCCTCGGTCACCAGCCGCGGCAGGCGCGGCTCGGCTCGCAGGTCCGGTTCGACGAGGTAGACGGCGGTGACGCCGTCCAGTGCCCAGGTCGACGGGTCGCCGAGGTCGAAACCGGTGGTGCGGGCGGCGATCCGGGCGCCGTCGAGACGCCGGGCGACGCGGCGACCGGTCTTGCCGGTGCCGCCGAGGATCAGGATGTTCGACATGTCCTCATCCTGGGCGGCACCGGCAAGACGATCCATGGGAGATAGTCGACGATTCCTTTGTGATCGTCTAGGGTCGAGCCATGGACGTCCTGAGCGACCTGCTGCACCGGGCGCACGCCGCGGACGCGCTGGTCCGGCAGCTGATCCAGCGGCCGCCGTGGTCGCTGACCTTCGAGGACGGCCCGCCGCTCACCCTGGTCGCCACGCTCGGCGGGCACGCGTCGCTGCGCGTCGGCGACGCCGCACCCGTGCCGGTGGCCGCCGGCGACCTCGCCCTGATCCGCGCGCCCGGCTACACGATCGCCGACGACCCGGCCACCGCGCCACAGGTCGTGATCCGGGGCGGCCGGAAGTACCCGATCACCGCGGACGTCCGGCCCCGCGCGCCGCGGACCTACGGCGACGGCGCGCCCGGCGCCACGACGATGGTGCGGGGCGCGTACGAACTCCGCGGCGTCGTCGCCGGCCGCTTGCTGGACCTGCTGCCGCCGCTGGCCGTCGTGCCCGCCGGGCCGCGGACGCGGGCGGCGCTCGACCTGCTCGCCGCCGAGATCGCCCGCGACGAACCGGGCCAGGACGCCGTGCTCCGGCGCTTGCTGGACCTCGTGCTCGTGCTGGCCTTGCGGGCGTGGTGCGCGTCGGAAGCGCCCTCGCCGTGGTTCCGGGCGCTGGACGACGCCGAGGTCGGGGAAGCCCTGCGCCTGCTGCACGCCGAGCCCGCCCACCGGTGGACGGTCGCGGCGCTGGCCGCCCGGGCCGGGCTGTCGCGGGCCGCGTTCGCCGCGCGGTTCGCGCACCTCGTCGGCGAGCCGCCGCTGACGTACCTCACCGGCTGGCGGATGACGCTGGCCGCGGATCTGTTGCGCGACACCGAAGACACGGTCGCGGCGGTGGCCAAGGCGGTCGGCTACGAGGACCCGTTCGCCTTCAGCGTGGCGTTCAAGCGCAACCGCGGCGCCAGCCCATCGGACTGGCGCCGCGGCAGGGAACCCGCTACGTCGTGAGCGTCGCCGGGTCGCTCGTGCTCGGGCGGCCCGTCTCGACGTGCCCCGCCAGGCGGCGCAGGAACTTCGGGTCGCGGTCCGACGACACCGACACGTCGTACCAGTCGTTGCTGCGCCGGGTGTCCACGTGCTCGACGACCCGCGCGCCCGGGCGCAGCTGGTGCGTCGACGAGCAGCGCCCGTACGCGTCCGACACCGTCAGCCGCACCGGCGTCGTCCCCGGGTTGGCCAAGACCAGCGCCAGCTCGCCGCCTTCCTGGCGCACGCTCACCTCGGGCCCGGCGGCCCCGCCGCGGAACTGCCGCACGAACCCGTTGGGCCCGTAGGCCGTGTAGTCGTACGCCGCGGCAGCGGGCAGAGCGGCCGGCAGCGACTTCCCGGCGCCCACTGTGTACGTGCGAGGCTCGCCCGACGGCGTCACGACGTAGAACGCCGCGCCCGCGCGGCCGTGGTTGGCGAACGTGACCGTCAGGGTGCCGTTCGCCAGCCGGGCGTCGGCCGACAGGTCGTACGGCAGCGCCCGCGCCGGCCGCAGCCCGCGTTCCTGCTTCGGCAGCACGTTGTGCGCCGGGACCGCGGGCACGTAGTCCGGGTGCCGCAGCCGGTCCGGCGGCTGGTAGCCGGCGGTGTCGGGCAGCGCGGGCACGCGGGTGTCGGTGCGCGCGAAGTCGAACGCCGAGGTCAGGTCGCCGCACACCGACCGCCGCCACGCCGTGATGTTCGGCTCCTGCACACCGAAGCGCCGCTCGATGAACCGGATGATCGAGGTGTGGTCGAACGTCTCCGAGCACACGTAGCCGCCCTTGCTCCACGGCGACACCACGAGCATCGGGACGCGCTGGCCGAGCCCGTACGGGCCGGCCGGGTTCGCCGCCGAGCCGGCGAAGATCTCCCCCGTGGTGTCCACAGTGGACTGGCCGGCCGCGGCGTACGGCGGCACGACGTGGTCGAAGAAGCCGTCGTTCTCGTCGTAGGTGATGAGCAGCGCGGTCTTGCTCCACACGTCCGGGTTCGCCGTCAGCGCGTCGAGCACCTGTGCGATGTACCAGGCGCCGTAGTTCACCGGCCAGTTCGGGTGCTCGCAGAACGCCTCGGGCGCGGTGATCCACGAGACCTGCGGCAGCTTCCCGGCCTTGACGTCGGCGCGCAGCTGGTCGAAGTAGCCTTCGCCGGCCTTCGCGTTCGTGCCGGTGCGCGCCTTCTCGTACAGCGCGTCGCCGGGCTTCGCGTTGCGGTAGGAGTTGAAGTACAGCAACGAGTTGTCGCCGTAGTTGCCGCGGTAGGCGTCCTCGATCCAGCCCCAGCCGCCGGCGGCGTCCAGGCCGTCCCCGACGTCCTGGTAGATCTTCCACGACACCCCGGCCTTCTCCAGCCGCTCCGGGTAGGTCGTCCAGGAGTAGCCCTTCTCGTCGTTGCCGAGGACCGGGCCGCCGCCCTGGCCGTCGTTGCCCGTGTAGCCGGTCCACATGTAGTAGCGGTTCGGGTCGGTCGAACCCATGAACGAGCAGTGGTAGGCGTCGCAGATCGTGAACGCGTCGGCCAGCGCGTAGTGGAACGGGATGTCCTCGCGCGTCAGGTACGCCATCGTGGTCGAGCCCTTCGCGGGCACCCAGTTGTCATACTTGCCGCCGTTCCACGCCGCGTGCGTGTCGTTCCAGCCGTGCGGCAGGTCCTGGATGAACTGCAGGCCCAGGTTGTCCGCTTCGGGGTGGAAGGGCAGGATGTCGCGCTTGCCGTCGGACTGCGCCCAGACGGACTTGCCGGAGGCCAGCGTCGCCGGGCGCGGGTCACCGAAGCCGCGGACGCCGCGCAGCGTGCCGAAGTAGTGGTCGAACGACCGGTTCTCCTGCATGAGGACCACGATGTGCTCGATGTCCCGCAGCGTCCCGGTCCGCCGGGCGGCGGGGATCTCGGCGGCGCGAGCGATGCTCGTGGAGAGTGCGGAAAGGGCGGCGGTGCCGCCGGCCAGCTGCAGGAAACGCCGTCGGTTGACGTCCGTCATGGGGACTCCGGGGGTGTCGGGGTGGAGAGCCGGGTCAGTATGTGCGGGCCTTCGAGAACCTGTGCCGGGCCCGAGGCTAACGCCGGGCGAAACCCTGGTAAACGACTGGCGACGACCTGATCTTGACGCGAATACAGAAGTACGTACTAATGTAGAACTTCACTATGAACGACTTCGCCAAAGATTCCGACGACCACCTCTACTCCCCCGACGTCCGCGGCGCGCTGGCCGAGTTCACCCGCGGCGAAGACACCGGCGTGCTCGAAGCCGCCGCGGCCGTCCGCACGGCCGCCCGAAGCCTGGACCAGCTGCGGTCCCACGGCACCGACAGCCGCGGCCTCAGCTCGGGCGCCCTGGACATCCTCATCCGGCTGAGCACGGCCGAAGCGAACATCAAGGACCTCGCCGCGTCGGCCGGCGTCAGCTCGCGCAACGTCACCGGTCTGGTCGACACCTTGGAGCGCGCCGGGCACGCGGTGCGGGTCCCCGACCCGCGTGACCGGCGGTCCGTGCTGGTCCGGATCACCGGCGGCGGCCGGAAGTGGCTCGAGGAGTTCCGCCGGCCGGCACAGCTGGCCATGGCGGCGCTCTTCCGCGGGTTCACCGCCGCCGAGACGACCCAGTTGCGTCACCTCTGCCTGCGCCTGGCGGAAAACCAGCAGGCCCTCGCCCGGCACCTGGAGAACCGATGACCACCCGCGAGACCGTTTCGGCCTACTCCCGCGCCCGCTTCGCCGGCGACGTCACCGCCGCGGCCGCGCAGCTGGCCAGCACGTTCACCTTCCGCAGCCCGCTGATCAGCTCGGACGACGCCCGCGGCCACCTGGCGGGGCTCGGCGCGTTCATCGGCGTGGTCACCGGCGTCGACCTGATCAGCGAACTCTACGGCGAGTCCGAGGCCACGCTCGTGTACGACGTCCACACCGCGACCCCGGTCGGCACCCAGCGCACGGCCGAGCACTTCCGGTTGCAGGACGGGAAGATCACGGCCATCACGCTGATCTTCGACGCGACGCCGTGGCACCCGGTCATGGCGGCCGCCGGACGCTAGCAGCGGTGCCCGCCCGGCTGCCCGGATCATCCACATCACGGGCTGAGCTCGAACACCGGCAGGCACCGCTGCGCGCGGTGTACCCGGCCCCGCCGGCCACAAACCCGCGGCCGCGTCGTGAGCGGGAAACGCCGTTTCCCGCTCACGACTGCGTTCAGGGGCGGCCGACGCCGGGGTCGCTCGGGTGCGGCTCGACCGGCGTCACCGCCACCGCCATCCAGGCGTGCAGCGGCATCGACTCGAGCACCTGCCGCAGCTCGGCCTCGCCGGCCGCGGCGAACAGCCCGATCGTGCGCCACTCGCCCGGCCCCTCCGGCGGCTTCCAGAGCCGCAGGAGGTGGCCTTGCGCCGCCAGTTCCTTGCTCCGCGCGCTTTCGCGCCGTCGCGTGTCCGCGACTGTCTCGTCGCTCGTGCCCGGCGGGACCGTGGTCGTCATGTCGACGAGGAACTCCATCGTCGTGCTCCTTTCAGAGCCGCGAGACCTGATAGTGGGCGATCAGCCAGGCGTCTCCGGCCCGGCGGACGATCACGCTCAGGTGCACCGAGAGCGTCGGCCGGTCGGTGAAGCCGAAGTCCACGCTCGAATACCCGAGGACCACGTCTTCGGCGAGGCGCCGGGTCTCCAGGATGCGGTAGTCCGCCGTCATGCCGAGCGGCTGGGAGTCGTAGTAGGCGGCCACGCTGTCCCGGCCCACGCTGTAGGGGTGCAGGCCCTGGAAGATCGCGTCCTCGGTGAAGGACGCCGCCACCCGGTCCGGGTCGTGCGCGTCGACCGCGGACTTCCAGGCGTCCAGCACTTCCGTGAGGATGTCCATGGCGGTCAGTGTCCCGCGCTCTGGCCGCCGTCGACGTGCAGGATCTCGCCGGTGACGAACGGCGCGCCCTCCAGGTAGACGACCGCGTCGGCGATGTCGCCGGTGTCGCCCATCCGCCCGAGCGGGTGCAGGCCGGCGAGCGCGTCGTGCGTCGAGGGAGGGTGCATCGGGGTGCGGATGATGCCGAGTGACACGGCGTTGACGCGGACACCCCGCGCGGCGTACTCGATGGCCAGGGACTTCGTGACCGCGTTCAGGCCACCCTTCGTCAGCGACGCCAGCGCCGACGGCACCGCGCTGTTCGCGTGGTCGGTCAGGCTGGTGGTGACGTTGACGACGTGCCCGCCGCCGGTCTCCAGCATCGCGGCGACGGCGCGTTGGGTGACCGTGAAGAACCCGCGCAGGTTCACGCCGGTCACGAGGTCGAAGTCGGCCTCGGTGTACTCGGTGAACGGCTTCCCGACGAAGACGCCGGCGTTGTTGACCAGCGTGTCGACGCGGCCGAACGTCGCCAGCGCCCGGTCGATCACGCGGGCGCCGACGGCCGGGTCGGCGATGTCGCCCGCGACGGCCAGGATCCCGGCGTCGCCCGGCGGGGTGATGGACCGTGAGTTCGCGACCACGGCGTAGCCGAGCTTCCGGTACGCCTCGACCACGGCCGCGCCGATGCCCTGCGAGGCGCCGGTGACGACCGCGACCTTCTGGATGTTCATGGTTCCTCCTGGTGGGTGTGCTTCCCGGACCGAGGATGTGCCGAGCGGAACCGGCCCCGCCACGACCGGCTCGCTTTCAGCTGGGAGGCCCGGGCTCCCACCGCACTAAGCTCCCGGTATGGAGCTACGCCAGCTTCGGTACTTCGTGGCCGTCGCCACCGAACTGAACTTCGGCCGGGCCGCGGAGCGGCTGCGCATCGCCGGGCCGTCGCTGTCCCAGCAGATCAAGGCGCTCGAACGCGACCTCGGCGTCCGCCTCTTCGACCGCGACCGCCGGTCGGTGACGCTCACCGAGTGCGGCGAGTCGCTGCTGCCGCGGGTCCTCGCGCTGCTGGAGCAGGCGGACGAGCTGCGCCGCGCGGCGGCCGGGATCGCCGCGCACGAGCCGGTGCGGCTGGGATACGTCAACTGGCGCCCCGCCGACCTGCTCGACCGCGTGGCGGGCGTCGCGCACCTGCACGTCGACACGTGGGTGCTGCCCTCGCACGCCCAGCTGCGCCGGGTCGCCGAGCAGAGCATCGACCTGGCGATCTGCTGGGCGCGGACGGCCGACCTGGCCGAGCACGACCTGGCGGCCCACCTGCTCGGCGCGGACCGCCTCCACGCGATCGGCACCGGGACCGCCGACGTGCCCGCGCAGGACGTCGTCGTGCTCGTCGACGACGACACCGCCAGCTGGGCGTCGTGGAACCTCTTCGCCGCGGAGTTCGCCCGGGTCACCGGCGCCGAAGTCGTGCGCACCCACGACGGCGGCGTCACCGGCCCGGCGTTCTTCGATCACGTCCGCCGGCTGCGCCGTCCGGTGCTCAACTCCCCGAAGGGCCAGACGACGCCGGTTCCGCCGGACCTCGCCCGCCGGCCGGTGACCGGGCCGGCTCCGCTGTGGACGTGGTCACTGGTGGCCCGCCGCGACGAAACCCGCGCGCCGGTCCTCGCGACGGTCGAGGCGCTCACCCGGGACGTCGCCGCGCTCGACCTCGACACCGGGTGGGTGCCCGCGGACGACCCGCACGCGGCGCTCAGCCGAACGCCCGCACCGCCACGTCCTGCCACGCGGTCCACGTCTTCAGCCGCTCCTGGTACTCCTCGGTGACCGCGGGCAGCGACTTGCCGAGGAACATCCGCAGCGGCGGGTCGGCGGCGTCGACGAGCGCGAGGATCGCCGCCCGGGTGGCGTGCGGGTCGCCGACGTCCCAGTGGCCTTCGCCGGCGGCCGGGTAGTCCGGGTTGGGTGTGCTCCGCCGCGAGCCCACGCTCAGCCAGTCGGTCGCGTACGGCCCCGGCTCCAGGTTGGTGACGTGGATGCCGAACTCCGCGACTTCCTGCGCCAGCGACTGGGAAAGGCCTTCCAGTGCCCACTTCGACGCGTGGTAGGCGCCGATGCCCGGGAACGCGAGCACGCCGCCCTCGCTGGTGACCTGGACGATGTGCCCGCGACGCTGCGCGCGCAGGATCGGCAGCGCCGCCTGCGTGACCCAGAGCGCGCCGAAGAAGTTGGTCTCCAGCTGGGCGCGGACGTCGTCTTCGCCGAGTTCCTCGACGCGGCCGAAGTGGCCGTAGCCGGCGTTGTTGACCACGACGTCCAAGCCGCCGAAATGGTCTGCGGCGCGCCGGACCGCGGCGAACGCGGCGTCGCGGTCGGTGACGTCGAGCTCGAGCGGGAGGACCGCGTCGCCGTACCGCTCGGCGAGGTCGTCGAGGTCAGCAGGAGTGCGTGCGGTGGCGGCGACCCGGTCGCCGCGGTCGAGGGCGGCTTCGGTCCAGTGGCGGCCGAAGCCCTTCGAGGAGCCTGTGATGAACCAGATCATGCTTCCATGCTGGGAGCTCCAAGCCATGAGCACCAGCGATGTCTGCTCATGACTGCCATGCGGTCTGCTCATGGCTAAGCTGCCGGGATGGGAGAAGTGACGCTGACCGGCTTGCGAGTCGTCCGCGAAGTGGCGGCCACGGGCTCGTTCACCGCGGCGGCCGCGTCGCTCGGCTACACGCAGTCCGCCATCTCGCGGCAGGTCGCGATGATGGAAGCCGCCGCGGGCACGGCGTTGTTCGAGCGGCACGCCCGCGGCGTACGGCCGAGCCCGGCCGGGGCGCTCCTGGCCCGGCACGCCACCACCGCGCTCGCCGTCGTCGACACGGCGGAGCAGGAACTGGCGGGCCTGCGCGACCGGCTGGCGGGGCGGCTGTTGATCGGTGTCTTCCCGGCCGCGGCGGCGGTCCTGGTCCCCCGCGCGCTCGCCGTCCTGCGCACCCGGCACCCCGGGCTGGTGGTCACCCTCGACGAGGGGGCGACCCCGGCGCTGCTCGCGCGGCTGCGCGGCGGGCGCACCGAGGTCGTGGTGATCGGGGTCGGCGAGGGGCTGCCCGGCTACGACCTCGCGGGCCTGCACCAGGACGTCCTGACCGAGGACGACCTGCGCGTCGCCGTCCCGGCCGGGCACCGGCTCGCGCACCGGCGGCCGGTGGACGTCGCCGACCTGCGCGACGAGACGTGGATCGTAGGCCGCGGCGGCCGCGGAGAGCCGCAGTTCGGCGCGTGGCCGACCCTGGACGAACCCCGGGTCGGCCACGCGGTCCGCAGCTGGACGACGCGGCTGGGGATGGTGGCGGCCGGGCTGGGGATCGCGCTGCTGCCGGGCGTGGCGGCCGCGTCGGTACCGGCGGGGGTCGTGGTCGTCCCCGTCGAGGATCCGGCCTGGCGCGGCCGATCGGCGGTCGTGCTCACCCGGCCGGGCCGCTCGGCGGGCGCCACCGCGGTCGTCGACGCCCTCCGCGAGCAGGCCGCCGAGATGCGCGGCTGATCACCGGCTTCCCGGCCACGCTTTCGCCCACGCCGCCGACGGCAGCGTCGACCTCGCCCGGATCGCCGCGGAGCTGGACACCTGCGAACCCCGGGCCAGCGACCTGGACCCGCGAGCACTCGTCGAGTGCCTGTTCTTCGGCCCGTGGGCCGTCAGCCCGCGCTTGAGCACATCCTCGACAAGCGTGCTCGCGTGCCCGGCCGCGCCCCTCGCGCCGTCGAAGTGGTTCGGCCGGGCGGTTCACCACCTCGAAGTCACCGATCCGCCGGTACGCGACCCGCCGACCCCGGTGTGACGTTGGCCACCGGCCTTCCCCGGCGCCCGCGGCTTCCTCGGCAAACCCGGTCAGCCCAGGCGGAAGCCCCGAAATCTGCGTACGTTGGCAGCGCGATACGGGCCGTTACCCGTATCGTCCGTGACCAACCGCTTAGTAGGCTCGTGGGCACGAGCCCGCTTCTCAACGACGAGGAGGTCCCCCGTGACCGATTCCCCTTCCCGTGTCGCCGTGGTCACCGGTGCCGGCCGCGGCATCGGTGCCGCCGTCGCGGCGCGGCTGGCCGAGGACGGCTTCGCCGTCGGGCTGCTGGACCTGGACGAGGCCGGCGTCAAGCAGGGCGCCGAGGCGATCGTGGCCAAGGGCGGCAAGGCCGTCGGCGTCGCGCTGGACGTCAGTGACGCCGAGCAGGTCGAGGCGGCCGTCACGCGCGTCGCCGACGAGCTGGGCCCGCCGGTCGTGCTGATCAACAACGCCGGCATCACCCGCGACAACCTGATCTTCAAGATGACCGAGCAGGACTGGGACTCCGTCCTCGGCGTGCACCTCAAGGGCTCGTTCCTGATGACCCGCGCGGTGCAGAAGTACATGACGCAGGAGAAGTACGGCCGGATCGTCAACCTCTCCAGCACGTCCGCGCTGGGCAACCGCGGCCAGGTCAACTACTCCGCCGCGAAGGCCGGCATGCAGGGCTTCACCAAGACCCTCGCCATCGAGCTGGGCAAGTTCAACGTCACCGCCAACGCGATCGCGCCGGGCTTCATCGCCACCGACATGACCGCCGCGACGGCCGAGCGGCTCGGCATGGGCTTCGAGGAGTTCAAGGCCGCGGCCGCGTCGCAGATCCCGGTGCAGCGCGTCGGCACGCCCGACGACATCGCGAACCTGGCCTCGTTCCTGGTCAGCGAAGGCGCCGGGTTCGTCTCCGGCCAGGTCATCTACGCCGCCGGCGGACCGAAGGACTGAGGGCGATGCGCGAGTTCGAGAACCTGGACGCCTTCGCCGCCGCGGTCGGCGAGCACCTCGGGTACAGCGAATGGCTCAAGGTCACCCAGGACCGGGTGAACCAGTTCGCCGACGCCACCGACGACCACCAGTGGATCCACGTCGACGAGCCGATGGCGACCGCGGGCCCGTTCGGCGGCACCATCGCCCACGGCTTCCTGACGCTGTCGCTGCTCTCGGCGTTCGGCCCGAAGATCTACCGCGTCAACGGGATCAAGATGGGGATCAACTACGGCCTCAACAAGGTCCGCTTCCCGCAGCCGGTGCGGGTCGGCTCGAAGGTGCGCGCCGGCGCCGAGCTGGCGGAGATCACCGACATCCCGGGCGGCAAGCAGGCGGTGTCGAAGTGGACGGTCGAGATCGACGGCGAAGCGAAGCCCGCCTGCGTCGCCGAATGGGTGACGCGGTTCCTGGCCTGACGCCGCGTGGCGAGCGGCGCTTTCCCGGTGAAGGTGCCGCTCGCCACGCGCACTATGCGTCATACCGACTAGTCGGTATGCTCCCGTCACACCGTGCTTGAGGAGGCTGGATGAGCCGCACCGACCCGCCGGGACTCGACCTGGGCCGCCTGCGCGCCCACCTGGACGCGCACCGGCCCGGCCTGGTAGCCGGGGAGCTGACCGCCGACGTCGTGGAGGGCGGCCGGTCGAACCTCACCTACGTGGTCGGCGACGGCCGGTCGCGCTGGGTGGTGCGCCGGCCGCCGCTCGGGCACGTGCTGCCCACGGCGCACGACATGAGCCGCGAGTTCCGGGTGATCTCGGGTCTGCGCGACACCGCGGTTCCGGTGCCCGAAGCGATCCTGCTCTGCGAGGACGCCGACGTCGTCGGGGCGCAGTTCTACGTCATGAGCTTCGTCGACGGCACGCCCTACCGGACCGCCGACGAACTCGCGGAACTCGGCGAGGACCGCACCCGGGCGATCGCCGACGCGCTGGTCGACACGCTCGTCGACCTGCACGCGGTCGACCCGGCCGCCGTCGGCCTTGGCGACTTCGGCCGTCCGGAGGGCTTCCTGGAGCGGCAGCTGCGCCGGTGGAAGAAGCAGCTCGACGCGTCCCGCAGCCGCGACCTGCCGGGCATCGAGGAGCTGCACGACCGGCTCGCCGCGGCGGTGCCGGTGTCCGGGACGCCGTCGATCATCCACGGCGACTACCGCCTGGACAACGTGCTGGTCGACGGCGACGACCGGATCTCGGCGGTGCTCGACTGGGAGATGTCGACGCTGGGCGACCCGTTGACCGACCTCGCGCTGCTGGTGGCCTACGCCGAGCGCGACAAGGTGTCGCTGCAGTTCGTCTCGAACGCCAGCTCGGCGCCGGGCTACCCGACGACCGACCAGGTCGTCGCGCGCTACGCCGAACGCTCGGGGCGGGACGTCTCGCAGCTGAACTGGTACGTCAGCTTCGCGTTCTTCAAGCTGGCCGTGATCCTCGAAGGCATCTACTACCGCTACCAAAAGGGCCAGACGGTCGGGGCGGGCTTCGAGGGCGTCGGGGCCGGCGTTCCGCTGCTCATCACGCACGGCAACGAGATTCTCAAAGAGGAGAAGTAATGGACTTCGCGTTCGACGAGAAGACCGAGGAGCTGCGCGGGAAGCTCCTCGAGTTCATGGACTCGCACATCTACCCCGCCGAGCCGGTGTTCGAGCAGCAGCTCGCCGAACGTGACGACCCGTGGGCCATCCCGCCGGTCATGGACGAGCTCAAGGCCGAAGCGCGCAAGCGCGGCCTCTGGAACTTCTTCCTCCCCGGCGAGCACGGCGCGGGCCTGACGAACCTGCAGTACGCGCCGCTGGCGGAGATCACCGGCCGCAGCATCCGGCTCGCCCCGACCGCGGTCAACTGCGCGGCCCCGGACACCGGGAACATGGAAGTGCTCTCGATGTTCGGCAACGAGCAGCAGCAGAAGCAGTGGCTGGAACCGTTGCTGAACGGCGAGATCCGCTCCGCGTTCGCGATGACCGAGCCGGACGTCGCCTCCTCCGACGCCCGCAACATCGAGACCAGCATCCGCCGCGACGGCGACGAGTACGTCGTCAACGGCCGCAAGTGGTACATCTCCGGCGCGATGAACCCCGCGTGCAAGATCTTCATCGTGATGGGCAAGACCGACCCGGACGGCCCGCCGCGCAAGCAGCAGAGCATGATCCTGGTCCCCCGCGACACTCCGGGCGTCACGGTCAAGCGGGGCATGCACGTCTTCGGCTACGACGACAGCGACCACGGCGGCCACGCCGAAGTCCTCTTCGAAGACGTCCGCGTGCCGGTCGAGAACCTGATCGCCGGTGAGGGCGACGGCTTTGCCATCGCGCAGGCGCGGCTCGGGCCGGGCCGCATCCACCACTGCATGCGCGCCATCGGGATGGCCGAGCGGGCGCTGGAACTCATGTGCCGCCGCGCGATTTCCCGTGAAGCGTTCGGCAAGTCGATCGCGCAGCAGGGCGTCGTCCAGGACTGGATCGCCGAGTCGCGCGTGAAGATCGAGCAGCAGCGGCTGCTCGTGCTCAAGACCGCGTGGCTGATGGACACCGTCGGCAACCAGGGCGCGCACACCGAGATCCAGGCGATCAAGATCTCCACCCCGAGCACCGTCGAGTGGATCCTCGACAAGGCCGTGCAGGTGCACGGCGCGGGCGGCGTCAGCCAGGACTTCCCGCTGGCAGCGATGTGGGCGGGCAACCGCACGCTGCGGCTGGCCGACGGGCCGGACGAGGTCCACAAGCGCTCACTCGCCCGGCGTGAGCTGAAGAAGTACCTCTCGGAGGGCGCGAAGTGACTGTCACCGCCGAAGACCTGAGCCGCCAGGCGACCGAGTTCCTGGCCGCGCACGACCCCAAGACGACCGACCCGATGGACTTCCTGCGGGCCCGGTTCGACGCCGGTCTCGCGTGGATCCACTTCCCCGCCGGGCTCGGCGGGCAGAACGCGCCGCGCGCCCTGCAGTCCGTTGTGGACGATGTGTTCGCGGACGCGGGTGCACCGGACAACAACCCGCGCCGGATCGGCATCGGCCTCGGCATGGCCGCGCCGACCATCCTCGCCTTCGGCACGCCGGAGCAGCGCGAGCGCTACCTGCGTCCACTGTGGACCGGCGAGGAGGTGTGGTGCCAGCTGTTCTCCGAGCCGGGCGCCGGCTCCGACCTCGCGGCGCTCGGGACGCGGGCGGTGCGCGACGGCGACGACTGGATCGTCACCGGCCAGAAGGTGTGGACCTCGGGCGCACACGAGTCGCAGTGGGCGATCCTGGTCACCCGCACCGACCCGGACGTGCCGAAGCACCAGGGCATGACGTACTTCCTGTGCGACATGACCGCGCCGGGTGTCGAGGTCCGGCCGCTGCGCCAGATCACCGGCGAGGCCGAGTTCAACGAGGTCTTCCTGACCGACGTCCGGATCCCGGACACGCAGCGCCTCGGCGCGGTCGGCGAGGGCTGGAAGGTCGCGCAGACGACGTTGATGAACGAGCGCGTCGCGATCGGCGGGCACGTCCAGCCGCGCGAGGGCGGGCTGATCGGCATCGTCGCGAAGACCTGGCGCGAACGGCCCGAGCTGCGCACGCCGGAGCTGCGTGACCGCCTGGTGCAGCGCTGGGTCGAAGCGGAGACGCTGCGGCTGGCCGGCACCCGGCTGCGCCAGCAGCTGACGGCGGGCGCGCCCGGGCCGGAGGGCTCGGCCATGAAGGTCGCGTTTTCGGAGCTGAACCAGGCGCTGACCGGCCTGGAGGTCGAACTGCTCGGCGAAGAGGGCCTGGCCTACGACGACTGGACGTTCCGGCGCCCGGCGATCGTCGACTTCACCGGCCGCGAAGCCGGCTACCGCTACCTGCGCGCCAAGGGGAACTCCATCGAGGGCGGCACCTCGGAGGTCCTGCGCAACATCATCGCCGAGCGCGTGCTGGGGCTGCCCTCGGAACCGCGCGTCGACAAGGACGTCGCCTGGAAGGACCTCCCCCGATGAGTGACCTGCTCTATTCCGACGTCGAAGAAGACCTGCGAGCCTCGGTCCGGGACCTGTTGAAGGACAAGGCTTCGGCGGAGGCGCTGCTGGCGCGCGTCGAGACGGCCGAGGGGTACGACCTGAAGCTGTGGCGCACGCTGGCCGAAGAGGTCGGCGTGGCCGGGCTGGCGGTGCCCGAGGAACTGGGCGGGCACGGCGCGTCGGCCCGCGAGGTGGCCGTGGTGGCCGAGGAGCTGGGTCGCAGCGTCGCGCCGGTGCCGTTCCTGGGCAGTGTCGTGCTGGCGACGACGGCGCTGGTCCGCGCGGGCGCGGGCGGGTTCGTCCGGCGGCTCGCGACGGGGTCGGCGATCGGTGCGCTGGCCGTCCCGTTGTCGACGGCACCGGGCGCGGGTTTCCCGTCGTCGGTGACGGCGTCGCCGTCCGGCACGCTTTCCGGCCGGGTGGGCACGGTCGCCGACGCGTCGGTGGCGGACCTGCTGGTCGTGCCGGCCGCGGGTCCGGACGGGCCGGGGCTGTACGTGGTCGAGGCGTCGGTGGCGACGGTGTCGGAGCTGGTGTCGTTCGACCTGACGCGCCGGGTGGCCGACGTGGTCCTGGACAACGCCCCGGCGGTGCTCGTGGCGTCGGGTCCGGACGCGGCCTCGGCGCTGGAGGAGGCCCTGCTGGCCGGGGCCGGGA